>CAZNSG010000026.1:0-32695 GCA_964575715.1 uncultured Hyphomicrobiales bacterium
GCCTTGATCGCCTCGTCGCGCACCAGATTCCAGATTTCGTCGGCCTTTTCGACAAAATGTTTGGTGCGGAAGATGTTCCTGTCGTTCTTGTCAAACTTGGTATCGACGATGGTCTTGATGCGTCCGGGCCGTGCCGACATCACGGCTACGCGGTCGGCGAGATAGACCGCCTCCTGCACATCGTGCGTGACGAAGATCACGGTCTTGGGCGTGCGCTGCCAGATGCTGAGCAATTCGCTCTGCATCAGGTGGCGGGTCTGCGCATCGAGCGCACCGAACGGCTCATCCATCAGGAGAATATTCGGGTCGAAGGCGAGCGTGCGCGCGATTGCGGTGCGCTGCTTCATGCCGCCGGACAATTGCGACGGGAAACTGTCCTCGAATCCGCGCAAGCCTACCATTTCGATCAGCGCCTGGGCACGCGCCTCGCGCTCCGCGCGCGGCATGCCCTGCCGCTCCAGCCCGTAGGTGATATTGGCGCGCACACTCTTCCAGGGAAACAACGCGAAATGCTGAAAGACGATGCCGCGATCGGGACCGGGCGCCGTCACCGGCTTGCCGTCGACCGAGATCGTTCCATTCTCGATCGGCAGGAATCCGCCGATGAGATAGAGCAATGTGGACTTGCCGCAACCGGAGGGGCCGAGCAGCGCGAGGAATTCGCGCGTGCCCACCGAGAGCGACACATCGTCGAGCGCCAATACCGACCGCCCGCGCGGCGGCCGGTAGGTGTGACTAACGTTGTCGATGACGATCTGTGCTTTTCCACTCATTGATGACGTGGATGCTCCCCGGTGGCCGGGGCTACCTTATCGAGGCCGTTCGTCGGCACCAAGCGGCTTACGCGGCGAGATCGCGCATGATGGCGTACAACGCCGATTGCGCCTCGAAGCCGATGCCGGGCCGGTCGGATAATCTCAGATATCCATTCGCGAGCCTGGCGTCGTCGGCAAAGCCGGCAAAGGGGCCGAACACGCCGGGATAGGATTCTGCCCCGCCCAGACCGAAGCCGCCGGCAATGGCGAGCGACATCTGATTGCCGCCATGCGGGAACAGCGCGCCGCGCGACCAGCCGTGGCGCGCGAGCATGTCGACGGTGCGCACGTATTGCACGATGCCATAGGCCTGCGGCGGATCGATCTGAATGACATCGCGGCCCTGCGGGCGCAGGCCGCCAAAGCGCACCAGGTTTTCCACGTCCTGGGTCGAGAACAGATTTTCGCCGGTGGAAAGCGGCTCGGGATAGACGCCGGCGATTTCGGCGAGCAGCGCAAAATCCAGGGGATCGCACGGCTCCTCGAACCAGCGCAGCTTGAACGGGGCGAGCGCGCGGGCATAGGCGAGCGCCTCGGGCCGGGAAAATTTCGAATTGGCGTCGACGGCAAGCTCTCCGCCCGCTGGCAACATGCTTTTGACCGCATCGACCCGGCGCATGTCTTCGGCGAGCGGCAGGCCGCCGACCTTCATCTTGAGCATGGTATAGCCGGCATCGAGATGGCCGCGCATCTCGTCCAGCAGGTTCTTGACGGTGCCGCCGGGCGTGTACCAGCCGCCGCCGACATAGCAGAACACTTGGTCGCTGATTTTTCCGCCGTTGTAGCGCTCGGCGAGCATGCGATGCAGCGGCTTGTCGGCGATCTTCGCCACCGCGTCCCAAACCGCCACCTCGATCGTGCCGATTGGAATCGATCGCTCGCTGTGGCCGCCGGATTTCTCGCGTTGCATCATGCAGGCGAGAATTTTCGCCGGATCGAGATTATTGCCGGTGCTATCAAGCAGAGATTCGGGCGGGGCGGCCTTTATGCGCGGGATGAAGCGATCGCGCATTGCCGCGCCGCAGGCGTATCGGCCGGTCGAGTTGAAGGCAAAGCCCACGACCGGTTTGCCCGCGCGCATCACGTCGGTGATCACCGCGACCACCGACGTGGTCATTTCGGAAAAATCGAAGCCGGAATTGCGCAGCTGCGAGCGCAGCGGAATCGCGGTCTCGCGAATATCGACGATGCGCATGGTCTTGTACCGCCCTCATCCTGAGGAGGGCGCGTAGCGCCCGTCTCGAAGGATGGAGATAGCCCCATGCTTCGAGACGCCGCGCTTCGCGCGGCTCCTCAGCATGAGGGCGTGTGAGGGCTCCAAAGTTATCTGGCGTTAAATCTTGCTGATCTTCGCGTCCTCGATGACCTTTTTCCATTTGGCAACTTCAGATTTAACGTAAGTCACGAAGGAAGCCGACGAATCTCCCTCCGCCTCAACGCCAAGTTCCAACAGCCTGGCCTTGGTGTCAGGTGCATTCACGATCGCCGAGATTTCTTTTTGCAACAGATCGACAATCGCCTTGGGCGTTCCCGCCGGGACGAACACGCCGGTCATGGTCTCGCCTACCTGTCCCTTGATGCCCAACTCTTCGAGAGTCGGGATATCGGGCAGCGATGGCGAGCGTTTTATGGCGGTGACAGCGAGCGCGCGCAGCTTGCCTTCCTTGACCAGGTTGACGTAATTGCCAAGCGCGCCGCAGCCGATCGGGGTGTGGCTGCCAAGTAGCGATTGCGTCATGGGTCCACCGCCGCCGAACGGTACGGTGACAAAATCCAGACCGAGGCCGAGTTTGAGCATTTCAATCGACAGCGACGGCGTCGTGCCGGCGCCGGGCGATCCGACGCTGTGCTTGCCAGGCTCACGCTTGATGAGATCGATCAGCTCCTTCATCGTTTTCGCGGGGAAGTTCGGGTTCACGATCCATGAGTTCGGCGAACCGCCGGCCTTGGTCACCGGGATGAAGTCCTTGTCGATGTCGTAGGGAACCTTGCTATACAGATTCGGGTTCACGACAATGCTCGATGACGCGAACAAAATCGTGTAGCCGTCGCCCGTCGCCTTGGCGGCGTTTGCCATGCCGAGATTGCCGCCCGCGCCGCCTTGATTCTCGATGATGAATTGCTGCCCCAGCCGCTCGGATAGTTTCTGCGCGATCACTCGCCCGGCAATGTCGGTCACGCCGCCGGCCGCAAACGGAACGATGATTCTCACCGGTTTGTTGGGATATTGCTGGGCGAAGGCGGTGCCGGCGGCAAACATGGCCGCGCAAAACGCAATGATGCGAATGATCGTAGTCATCGTTGCTTCTCCACTGTTTCGTGTCTTCGGTGTGATTATTCGATCTTCAGTTTTGCGTCCTTTACCACCTTGCCCCATTTCACCATCTCGGTCTTGATGCGTGCGCCGAACTGATCGGGGGTATTGAACACCGGATTGAAGCCGAGCGTTTGTAGGCGCTCCTTCATTTCCGGCGCTGCACCGATCTTTGTGATCTCCCGGTGCAGGTGATCGATGATGTCCTTCGGCGTACCGGCCGGCGCGACCAGCCCGGTGAGAGTGTAGGCTTCCTGGTCCGGAACGCCGGCTTCCACCATCGTCGGCACCTCGGGCAAGGCCTTGGACCGTTCGAGCGCCAGCACCGCGAGCCCGCGCAGCTTGCCTTCCTTGATGTTGCTGATCGCCGGCGGCAGCGCCGTGAAGCCGACCGGCGTGTGACCCGCGATTGTCGAGTTGACCGCTAGCGCCGCGCTGTTGAACGGCACCATGACAAGATCGAGACCGAAGGTGAGCTTGAACAGCTCGCCGGACAGGTGCGGCGTCGAGCCAATCGAGGGCTGGGCGTAGCTGTATTTGCCGGGACTGGCCTTGACCAGATCGATGAATTCCTTAACCGACTTGGCCGTAACCGAGGGATGGACGAAGAATGCGTTCGGCGATTCCGCCACCAAGGTCACCGGAGTGAATTCCTTGATCGGATCGTAGGGCACCTTGGCGTAAAGGCTCGGGTTGACCATGAAGCCGGTCGAGACGACGAGCAGTGTGTAGCCGTCGGCGGGCGTTTTCGCCGCCATGGCGGTGCCGGTGTTGCCGCCGGCACCGGGAACGTTCTCGACATAGAACTGCTGTCCCCAGTTTTCGGACAGCTTTTGCGCCAGGATGCGTGCGATCACGTCGGTCGGGCCGCCGGCCGCGAACGGCACAATGATGCGCACATTCCTGTTTGGATAGCCCTGCGCCCGCGCGGCGTCCGCAACAAACAGGAGCGTTAGGCCCGCAAGGAGTCGAAAAAATACCTGCACAGTGTCCTCCCTGGATAGTTTGTTGTTGCTATCATCGCCCTTGTCCGCACCGCAGTAAACCTGAAAATGGCGTGCCGTAGGGCCGCAGCTCACCTTAAGCCTTCATCACCGAACAGAGGAATTGCCATGGCTGCTCGAAAATACACGCGTGCTGACCTCAGCGAGGCCGCCGAGAAATACAAGAATTGGGGCAAATGGGGGCCGAACGACGAGATCGGCACGCTCAACTACACGAGCCCCGAGGATATCATCGCTGCCGCGCGGCTGGTGCGCAAAGGCAAGGTGATCTCGCTGGCGCTCAACTTCGACCATACCGGGCCGCAAGGAGCGAAGAGCACCTATCCCGCCATGGGGCGGACCAATCCGATCCACACCATGATCCGCACCGGCACCGACGCCTATTCCGGCGTGCTCGACAAGCGCGGCATCCGCGCCGCCGACGATATGGTCACCATGCCGCTGCAATGCGGCACGCAATGGGACGGGCTCGGCCATGTGTTCTATGAGAACTTTATGTGGAACGGCTACGACTGCCGCGAGGTCACGTCCGCCGGCGCGCAGAAATGCGGCATCGAGAAAACCAAGAACAAGATGGTCGGCCGCGGAGTATTTCTCGACGTGGCGCGCGCGCACGGCAAGGATACGCTTGCCGACGGTTACGGCATCACCTGCGAGGACCTCAACAACACGGCGGAGGCGCAGGGCGTGACCGTCCAGCGCGGCGATTACGTCATCGTGCGCACCGGACAGATGGAGGCCAAGCTCAAAATTGGAAGCTGGGATGGCTATCCCGGCGGCGATGCGCCGGGGTTCGCGTTCGAGACGCTGGAGTGGATCAAGCGCACCGAGCTGGCGGCGCTGGCGAGCGACACCTGGGGCTGCGAGGTGCGGCCGAACGAGACCGAGCCGGGCATCAACCAGCCCTGGCATTGGATCACCATCCCGATCATGGGCATGACCATGGGCGAGATTTTTTATTTGAAAGATCTCGCCGACGATTGCGCGGCCGATAAGGTGTATGAATTCATGTTCGTGGCGCCCGCGATTCCGATCACCGGCGCGGTCGGCTCGCCGGTCAATCCGCTGGCGATTAAGTGAACTGAACCCAGCATTGTCACTTCGCGCTTTGCCGCGCATAATGATGCATTCGCAAGGTGTTCGATATGGCCGATCTCTTGAACCGCATTAGCATCGATCCTGCCATTTGCGGCGGCAAACCGTGCATCAAAGGAACCCGAATTTGGGTGTCGCTCATTCTCGACTTGCTGGCCGGCGGCATGTCGGAAGCGGAGTTGCGCGCCGAATATCCCGTGCTGATGCGCGAGGATATTCTAGCTGCCATCGCATATGGCGCTGAGGCCGCGCGCGAGCGAGTGATCCCGGTTCCGGTGGAGCCGTCTGTGTGAGGATCAAGGTTGATGAGAACATCGGCACAAGCGGGGTCCACCTTCTGCGGCAGCGCGGCCACGATGTGATGACCGTTCGCGAGCAGGGCCTTGCCGGGGCTGCGGACGAGCGCATTTTTCAGGCTTGCGTGGCGGAGCACCGCACGCTGATAACGCTCGATCGCGACTTCGGTCACGTGTCGCGATTTCCGCCCAAGCAAAGCGCCGGTATCGTCATTCTGGAGCTTGGAGGATCGGCATCGCTGCCTCTGCTCCGGGATCGCTTGCGCAATTTTCTCGCGCTGGCGGCTGACCGGCCGGTCAGCGGCGAGCTTTGGATCGTTGAGCCCGGCCGCGTGCGGGTACACTTGGATAAGGACGGGGAGTGATACGGGGAGTGATATGCGCATTCACATGCTCGGCCACAACTGCAGAATGACCGGCGCGGTCGGCTCGCCGGTCAATCCGCTGGCGATTAAGTGAACGTCGTATGCCTCTCGCGGCCTCATCCTGAGGAGCCCGCAACGCGGGCGTCTCGAAGGATGAGGCCGTCCCCATCCTTCGAGACGCGTCGCTGCGCGACGCTCCTCAGGATGAGGGCGGTTCAGTGAATGGAGCGTTAGGATGGAAAAACAATATCCGGTCAGCCGGACCGAAGCGGAGTGGCGCAAGCTGCTCACGCCCGAGCAGTACGAGGTCATGCGCGAGCACGGCACCGAGCGGCCTGGCAGTTGCGCGCTCAATTATGAGAAGCGTCACGGCACATTCTCCTGTGCCGGCTGCGACCAGCCGCTGTTCGTCTCGAAGAAAAAGTTCGAAAGCGGCACCGGCTGGCCGAGCTTTAACGATCCGGTTGCGAATTCCGTCGAGACCACGTCGGATCGCGCCTACGGCATGGTCCGTACCGAGGTGCATTGCAGCCGCTGCGGCAGCCATCTCGGCCACGTCTTTCCGGACGGCCCGCCGCCGACCCATCAGCGCTACTGCATCAACGGCGTCGCGCTGAAATTTTTGCCGGAATGATGGCAAAAATTTCATCGCCGAAATTCTTCCCGCAATTTGGAAAGTTCTCAACAATGCTTGGTCACAACCGAAAAATGTCGGGCGCCGAATGCCTGGCCGACATGCTGGCGGGTTACGGGGTCACACACGTGTTTCATGTGCCCGCCGTGCTGCGCAAGACCTTCGCGGTGATGGAGAGCCGCACCAAAATCAAACGCCTGCATGTGCACGGCGAGAAATCGGCGGCCTATATGGCGGACGGCTATGCGCGCGCTACGGCCAAGCCCGGCGTCTGCATGGCGCAGGTGATCGGCGCGCTCAATCTGGCGGCGGGCCTGCGCGATGCTCATCTCGCCCATTCGCCGGTGATCGCCATGACCGGCGGGCGCGAGCCGCGCACCAAGTTCCGCAAGGTCTATCAGGAAGTCGACGACATGCCGGCATTCGAGCCGGTGACCAAGTTCAACGCCACGGTGGACGATGTGGCGCGTTTTCCCGACATGGTGCGCCAGGCGTTTCGCGTGGCGACCTCGGGCACGCCCGGGCCGGTGCATCTGCAGTTTCGCGGCAACGAGGGCCAGATCGACGCCGAGGAAGCGGAGATGGAGCCGCTCTGCGAGCCGCAATTCGCGCGCGTGCCGCCGTTCCGGCCGGAGCCCGATCAGGCGAGCGTACTCGCGGCGTTGAAGATTTTACAGGATGCGGCGCGCCCGGTGATCGTCGCCGGCGGCGGCGTGCGCGCCTCGGGTGCCGCGCGCGAACTGGTCGCGCTGGCGGAGGCGTTGCAGATTCCGGTCGCCACCTCGCTCAACGGCAAGGATTCCATTCCCGGCAATCATCCGCTCGCGGTCGGAGTCGCCGGCAGCTATTCGCGCGAGAGCGCCAACCGGGTGGTCAACCGCGCCGATCTCGTCTGCTTTGTCGGCAGCGAATCCGGCGGCATGACCACGCACTTCTGGGCGGTACCAAAAATCGGCACGCCGGCGATTCAGATCGACATCGATCCGGAGGCGATCGGCCGCAACTATCCGCTGCAAGCCGGCATCAACGGCGACGCCAAGGTGACGCTGGCGCGTATGCTTGCACAGGCCGATCGCGCCAGTGCATCGAAGCGCAAAGAATGGGTCGAGGAAGCGCAAAAAATCTGCGCCGAGTGGCGCGCCAAATACAAGTCCGTGCTCGAATCCAACGCGCTGCCGATCCGGCCCGAGCGTATCTGCCACGAGCTATCAAATCACTTGCCCCACGATGCCATTGTGGTGGTCGATACCGGGCACGCCGGCATGTGGATGGGCGGGTTCTACGATCTCACCAGTCCAAAACAAAGCTACATGCGCAGCGCCGGCCATCTCGGCTGGGCGTTCCCGGCCGGGCTCGGCGCCAAATGCGGCGCGCCGGAGCGGCCAGTGGTCACGTTCACCGGCGACGCCGGCCTTTGGTATCACATCGGCGAAATCGAAACCGCGGTGCGCTGGAAGATCAATGCCATCACCGTGGTCAACAACAATGCCGGCGGCAACCAGAGCAAACGCGGCTTCGACCGCGTCTATGGCGGCCAGCAGACCGAGCAGGCGCGCGAATTGTGGACCTTCAACAAGGTGAATTTCGCCCGCATCGCCGAGGACATGGGCGCGCTCGGTATCCGGGTCGAGACCGCCAGCGCGTTTCCCGCCGCGCTCGCGCAGGCGCTTTCCGCCAACCGGCCGGTGGTGATCGACGTAGTCACCGACATCGACGCGCTGGCGCCATTGGCGGTGGCTTAAGGCGCGGCTTTCGAGGGATTCATGGCTCAACTGCCGCTGACATTCGCCTGCGGCCTCTACGATCGCATGCTGGCGCTCTACACCGGCGAAGTGCGCGCGCAAGGCATCGATCTCAACTTCCTCGTCAATGACGATCCGCGCAACATCTTCGACCGCATGGCGGGCGGGCTGGAATTCGACGCCTGCGAGTTTTCCAGTTCCGAGTTCATCGCGCGATTTTCCGCCGGCAAATGCCCGCTGGTCGCGATTCCGGTGTTTGCCTCGCGCGTTTTCCGCCACAGTTTCATTTTCGTCAACCGCATGTTCATCAAATCGCCCAAGGATCTGGCAGGCAAGCGCATCGGCGTGCCGCGCTACGGCATGACCGCCGCCATTTTCATGCGCGGGCTGCTGCGCGACGAATATGGCGTCGATTTCTCCCAGGTCGAATGGGTCGAGGGCGACATCAACAGTGCGCGCCCGCACGGCAATCCCGCCATCCTGCCGCCGGTCAAACCCGTTGCGATCAAGCAAAATACCAGCGGCAAATCGCTCAACGCCTTGCTCGAACAAGGCGAGCTGCAGGCCATGCTGGGTACCGGCGTGCCCGACGCGCTCGGCCGCAATCCCGATATCGAACGGCTGTATCCGAACTATCGCGAGGCCGAGCAGGACTATTATCGCCGCACAAAAATATTTCCGATCATGCACTTGATCGCGATCCGCCGCGATCTCTACGAGCGGCATCCCTTTGTGGCGGCCAGCCTGTACAAGGCCTTCGAAGCGGCCAAGGGCGTTGCCTTCGAGAAGATGCGCTATCGCGGCACGCTGCGCGCCATGCTGCCTTGGATGCTTGCGGAAATCGATGAGATCGAGAAGGTGTTCGGCGGCGACCCCTGGCCCTATGGCATCGCGCCCAACCGCGCCACGCTCGAAGCGCTGGTGCGCTACATGGTCGATCAGTCCCTGATCGCCAAGCCGGTTGCGCTGGACGATCTATTTGTGCCAATCCACGGCCTGCTTTAAGGCGGAGCGCACAATGCAATTCCGATGGAGTTCGAAATGAAACTGGCAAGCTATCTGTCTTATGGCAAGGAAACCTTTGGGGCCGTTGTGCGCGACGGCGTGGTGACGCTGGGCGGCAAGCTCAAGGGCGGCTATAAGACGCTGCGCGAAGCGATCGCCGCCGGCGCCTTCGAACAAATCCGCAAAGTCGTCAAGGGTGCAAAAGCCGATCGCAAGCTTGATGACGTGCAATTTCTGCCGGTGATCTCGAATCCGACGAAAATTCTCTGCGCCGGCATCAACTATCGCTCGCACGCCGCCGAGACCGGCCGCGAGCTGCCGGCGCAGCCGAGCATGTTCATCCGCTTTGCCGATACGCTGGTCAGCCATGAAGGCGAGATGATCCGTCCCAAGGTCTCGACCAACTTCGACTTCGAGGGCGAACTCGCCGTCGTGATCGGCCGCGGTGGCCGCCACATCAAGCCGGATCGCGCGATCAGTCACGTCGCCGGCTACACCTGCTTTATCGACGGCAGCGTGCGCGATTATCAAAAATTCTCGGTGACCGCAGGCAAGAATTTTCCCGGCACCGGTCCGCTCGGGCCCTGGATGGTGACCACCGATGAGATTCCCGATCCGACCAAGCTCGTGCTCACGACCAAACTCAACGGCAATGAGATGCAGCGCTCGGGCACTGATCTCTTGATCCACTCCGTGCCGCTCATCATCGCGTTTTGCTCCGACTTCACCCAGCTCTACCCCGGCGACATTATTGCCACCGGCACGCCGGAAGGCGTCGGTCACCGGCGCAATCCGCCGCTATGGATGAAATCCGGCGATGTGCTCGAAGTTGAAATATCCAACATCGGCACGCTGCGCGTCCGCATTGTCGATGAGAAATAACGAAATGCATAGAGTAGAAGGGCTGGGCAGGACTCCCCCGCCCACCCGCCAATGCTATGTTCCATGCGGCATTGCGAACATCGGCCACGCTTGTCTTGCTGCTGGCTTACGGGCAATATGATCGCCACGTAAACCTCAGCGTCCAACCAGTCGCCGATTTATCTTCGATTTCATTTCGCGGGAGACCCCGGATGCGCAAGATCTTGCTAGCTGCAATCGCTCTCGTCATCGCGGCCGTGACCGCGAACGCTCAAACGCAAAAACTCAAGGTCGCGATTCCGCAAAAGGGCTTTTGGGACAGTTCATGGGTGGAATTCGGCGAGGCCGCCGGCTTCTTCAAGGAGGCGGGTCTTGAGGTCGAGGTTTTCTGGACCGAGGGCGGCGCCCAGACCGTGGCGACCGTCGTGTCCGGCAGCGTCGATATCGCGCTGTCGAATGGAATTCTTGGCGCGATCGGCGCCTATGTGAAGGGCGGCGACGCCACGCCCTATCGGATCATCTCGGCCGAGATGACGGGAGCCAACGAACTGTTCTGGTGGGTCAAGGCGGAAAGCCCGATCAAGAGCCTGAAAGATGCCGGCGAGGACAAAACAGTTGCGTTTTCATCGACCGGCTCGTCCTCCAACCTGATCCTGCTCACGCTCCTGCGGCAGGCCGGTTCCAAGGCCAAGCCGGTTGGAACCGGGGGCGTGCCCTCGACCTATACGCAGGTCATGACCGGCCAGATCGATATCGGCTGGTCGGTGGTTCCGTTCGCGCTCAAGGACGTGAACGAAGGCAAGGCCCGCATCATCGCGCGCGCGCGCGAAGCCACCGAGCTGCAAAACCAGACCATTCGCGTCAACCTCGCCAATGTCGACTCGCTCAAGAACAAGCGCGCTGCCATCGTCAAGTTCATGCAGGTCTACAACAAGGCCATCGACTGGGCCTACACCAACCCCAAGGCGATCGACATTTTCGCGCAGAACATGAGGGTCTCGCGCGACATCGCCCAGAAGGCGGTGGAGGAGTTCTATCCCAAGTCCGCCATGCAGATTGCCGAAGTGCGCGATCTGGAGCGCTCGCTCAAGGATGCGCTCGACTTCAAGTTCATCTCCGCGCCAAAGACGCCGCAAGATATCGCGGGGCTGTTCGACATCGTCTACAAGCCGCCAAAATAACCAGCGGTATCGCTCCGATCTTCTTCCGCTGGCCTGCTCACACCATTGAGTTATTCTTCGGCGCGGGCGGCGGAGGCTACGAATTCTGCGATTTCGTCAATTTGACCAGAGGCTTGTGAGTGGTGTGCAAACGCGCCACAGTTGTACCTTTCACGCTGCCGAATGGATTGGTGAGATCGGCTTTGACTGATAGTTTTCAGATCATTAGCGGACCCGCCCGATGGCGGGACGCTAGAGCGCGCGTTCGTAGCATTCGAAAGCCGGCGTATGCCTTTGTCCGTGTTGCAGCCTTCAGTATGCGCGAGCCGCGTTCGCCGCCCGCTCGCGTTTATGTTCGGCCTTGGACTGGTGTCGCTGCTGGGCGGATGCTTGGTCGGCTTGGAGAAGCCCGAGGCGGGGCTCGATATTCCCGACTCCTATAAGACTCGCGTTCGCAGTCCCGATGCGGCGCTGCCGACGCCCGATTGGTGGCGCGGATTTCGCTCCAAGCAGCTCACCGATCTGATCGAAGAGTCGCTCACTTCGAATCTCGACGTTGCCGCCGCCATTGCCCGCATTGTGCAGGCCGACGCACAAGCGCGGATCGCGGGCGCGCCGTTGCTTCCGAACGTGGCGTTGGGCGCAGACGCGGCACGCTCGCGCTCGTCGCGATCGACCAGCGCCGAATCGGGCTCGTCGAGCGGCGGCTCCGAGCGCACGCTGTATGGCGCATCGTTGAGCGCCAGCTACGAGATCGATTTCTGGGGCAAGAACCGGGCGGCGCTGCTCGCGGCGCAGGAGACCGCCGTTGCAAGCCGCTTCGATCGCGAGGTGGTTGCGCTCACTACCGTGGTGAGCGTCGCCAGCGCCTATTTCCAGGCGGTGGCGGCGCAGGATCGGTTGCGCGTTGCGCGCGAGAATTTGAGCGCCGCGGATCGGGTGCTGAGAGTCATTCGCGACCGGCTGTCCGTCGGTACCGCCTCCGCGCTTGACGTCGCGCAGCAGGAGAGCCTGGTAGCCTCGCAGCGCGCGGCGATCCCGACGCTGGTGCAGATACAGCGGCAGAATCTCGCCACGCTTGCGGCATTGATGGGTCGGCCACCCGCGCGGGTCACGATCCGGAGCGGCGGGATGTGGCAGATCGCCATTCCGCCGGTGACTCCCGGCCTGCCGTCCGATCTTCTCACGCAACGTCCCGATGTACGCGAGGCCGAGGCGCAGCTTGCCGCCGCCAATGCCAATGTCGAAGCGGCGCGGGCGGCCTTCTTCCCAAGCATTCAATTGACCGGTCAGGGGGGATACCAGAGTTCGGTATTCAAGTCGCTGATGCAGCCGCAAGCGGCCTTCTTCTCGCTGGCGGCCGGGCTTACACAACCGATTTTCGACGGAGCCTTTCTGCAGGGGCAGTTTGATTTGCAGAAGGGCCGGCAGGACGAGCTGCTGCAGAATTACCGCAAGGCCGTGATCAATGCGTTCACCGATGTCGAGAAAGCGCTTATTGCAGTACAGCAGACGGCCGAGCAAGAGCGCCTGCAGCGCGAGGTCATCCGCAGTTCACGCCAGGCGTTTGAAATCGCCGAGACACGATTGCGGCAGGGAACCGTCGATCTGGTGACTGTGCTGCAGACACAGCAAACGCTCTTTCAAGCCCTGGATAATCTGGCGCAGGTGCGGCTCGCCCGCCTGCAAGCGGTGGTGAGCCTGTTCCAGGCGCTCGGCGGCGGCTGGCAAGCGCCTGTGGAAGACCGACTGAACAATCGTTAATTACAGCCTGTGCGCGGATGAAATATCCGTAATGTGCCGCCAAAGCACCGCGGGACACCCCAATTATGTCTATACTCGATTGGCGACACATAAAAAGCTGGTCCGCGATGACGAGCAAACGACGACTCATTATCATTGCCATTGTTGCGCTCGCCGTTGTTGGCGTCGTCATCACCATTATTTCGCAGACTCAACAGTCGCTCCAACGCGCCGGCCGCGGGCGCGAGGCTGACGCGCCGGTGCCGGTCGTCGCCGCTGCCGCGCGGCTCGCCGACGTGCCGGTTTATATCGACGGCGTCGGCACCACGCGGGCGCTGAACACGGTCACTGTCCGCCCGCAGGTCGACGGCAAGCTCGTCAGCGTGCTGTTCCGGGAGGGGCAGGACGTCAAGCGCGGCGACGTGCTCGCGCGCATCGATCCGACGACCTATCAAGCGCAATACGACCAGGCGGTTGCGAAGAAGGCGCAAGACGAGGCAACGCTGGCCAATGCCAGGATCGATCTTGAGCGATACACCACCCTATCAGCCTCCAATTCCATCGCGCGCCAGCAGCTCGATACCCAAAAAGCGACAGTTGCCCAGTTGGAAGCGCTGGTGAAACTCGATCAGGCGGTGATCGACAATGCCAGAGCCATCCTCGATTACACGACCATCAATGCGCCGCTCGACGGACGTACCGGCATCCGCCAGGTCGACGAGGGCAACATCGTGCGTGCCTCGGATGCCACCGGCATCGTGGTTATTACCCAGATCAGGCCGATGTCGGTGTTCTTTACGCTCCCGCAGCAGCAGGTCGCGGAGGTCAACCGAGCCTTCGCCAAGGGCCCGTTGACGGTCGAAGCGCTCGGTTCCGACCACAAGACGGTAACCGATCGCGGCACGCTCAAGGTGGTCGACAATCAGGTCGATCAAGCCACCGGAACGGTGAAGCTCAAGGCCGAGTTTCCCAATTCCGAAGTGCAGCTCTGGCCCGGCCAATTCGTCAATGTCCGGCTGCTGATCGATACGCTGCGGCAAGTCGTGGTGGTTCCCACCGCGGGCGTGCAACGCGGTCCGATCGGAACCTTTGCCTACGTGGTTGGGGAGGATAACGCCGTCGCGATACGGACGGTGAGCGTGTCGCAACAGGATGAAGCGCAAGCGGTGATCACGCGCGGCTTGAGCGCGGGCGAGCGGGTCGTGACGACGGGCTTTGCCCGGCTCATTGCCGGCACCAAGGTCGTCGTGACCAATGCCGAGGACCTGCCCGCGGTAACGCCCGTCCCGATGCCAAGTCCGCGCCGCGGCGGGCGCGGGGAACGCGCCGGCGGCGCAAGCGAAGGAGGACAACGCGGCGGGCGGCCAAACGCTCCGGCAGGACCCTCGCAATGAGCGTTTCGACCCCCTTCATACGGCGGCCGATCGCGACCTCGCTGCTGGGCATCGCCATCATGCTGGGCGGCTGGTTGGGTTATTTTTGGTTGCCGGTCGCGTCGCTGCCGCAGGTTGACTTTCCCACCATTCAAGTGACGACGCAGCTGCCGGGCGCGAGCCCGGACACCATGGTGGCGCTGGTGACCGCGCCGCTTGAGCGGCAATTCGGACAAATTCCGGCGCTCTCGACCATGACCTCGTCGAGTTCGTTCGGCATTTCACAGATCACGCTGCAGTTCGATCTCAGCCGCGACATTGACGGCGCGGCGCAGGACGTGCAGGCCGCTATCAACGCCGCCGCCTCGACGCTGCCGCGCAACCTTCCCTATCCGCCCACCTATTCCAAGGTGAATCCGGCGGATGCGCCCATCGTCGTGCTGGCGCTGACATCGGATACGATCCCGCTGCGTGAGCTCAGCGATCTGTCCGACACGCTGATGGCGCAACGGCTTTCCCAAGTAACCGGCGTTGGCCACGTTACGGTCGAGGGCGGCATTCGGCCGGCGGTGCGCATCCAGGCCGATCTAGCGAGGCTCGCCGCCTACGGCATCGGACTCGAAGATCTTCGGCTTGCGATCAGCAGCGCCAATGTGTCGGGGCCGAAGGGCGCGCTCGACGGCAGGCACCAGTCCTACACGATCACCGCCAACGACCAGATTGCGGCGGCGAGCGGCTACCGCTCGCTGATCGTGGCCTTCCGCAACGGCGCGCCATTGCTGCTCGGCGATGTCGCGCGCGTGGTCGAGGGGCTGGAGAACGAGAAAGTCGGAGCCTGGTATCAGGGCAATCCGGCCGTCATCCTCGACATTCAGCGTCAGCCCGGCGCCAATGTCATTGAAACCGTCAGGCGCATCCGCACGGAGCTGCCGCGCCTGCAGCGCGCGATGCCGGTCGGAGTCACGCTCACCGTCGTGAGCGATCGCACGGACACCATTCGCGCCTCGATCCAAGACGTGCAGTTCACGCTCATTCTCAGCGTGGTGCTGGTGGTGCTGGTGGTGCTGATCTTCCTGCGCACGATCCGCGCCACGATCATCGCCGGCGTGGCCTTGCCGCTCTCGCTGATCGCCACCTTCGGCGTCATGTGGTTCTGCGGCTTTTCGCTCGACAATCTGTCGCTGATGGCGCTGACGATCGGCACCGGTTTCGTCGTCGACGATGCCATCGTGATGATCGAAAACATCGTCCGTCATATTGAAAACGGCGAATCTCCGTTCGACGCCGCGCTGCGCGGCGCGCGTGAGATCAGCTTCACCGTGATTTCGCTCACCTTGTCGCTGATCGCGGTCTTTATTCCCTTGCTGTTCATGACCGGCATCGTCGGCCGCATGTTCCGCGAATTTGCACTCACGCTGACCATCGCGGTCGTGGTTTCAGCCATTGTCTCGCTGACGCTGACGCCGATGATGTGCAGCCGCATCCTGCGCCAGCGTGGCAGTGTCGCGGCGAACGCGATTGCCGGTTTCTTCAACGAAGCCGTCGATCGCACGGTCGAGCTCTACCGCCGCAGCCTCGAATGGGTCTTGCGCCGCCAGTCGCTCACATTGCTCACGACTGGCATTACGCTCGTCGCCACCATCTGGCTCTATATCATCGTGCCAAAAGGATTCCTGCCGCCGCAGGACACCGGCCTCATCATGGCGGTAACCGAGGCTGGCACCGAAGTCTCGTTCGAGCAGATGCAGCGGCTGCAGAAAGCGGTGGAGACCGCGATCAAGGTGGACCCCGATGTCACCGGCGTCGTGTCCGTCATCGGCGTCAGCAAGCTCAACCCGACTCCCAATGCCGGCCGGCTAGCGATCACGCTGCGCCCGCGCAATGAACGCCGCGCGTTCGCCGATGAGATCGTGGCGCGGCTGCAGCGGCTGGTCGCGCCGATTCCCGGCATGATGGTGTACTTCCAGCCGGTGCAGGACATCCAGATCAGTACCCGCGCGAGCCGTGCGCAATACCAATATACGCTGACCGGAGCGAACGCGAGCGACGTCATTTACTGGTCCGAACAGCTGGTTACGCGGCTGCGCTCCAACCCGATTTTGCGTGAAGTCGCGTCCGAGGCGCAGGAGGGCGGGCTGCGCATGCTGGTCGATATCGATCGTGAAATCGCCGGCCGCCTCGGCATCTCCATGCAGAGCGTGACCGATACATTGTACGATGCCTTCGGCCAGCGGCAGATCTCCACCATCTACGGCCAAGCCAACCAGTACCGCGTGATTCTGGAGGCCATGCCGCAATATCAGCGCGATCCGGCCGCGCTATCCAAGTTGTATGTGCCGGCCGCCGGCACCCAGGCGTCGGTGGCGGCAAACCAATCGTCATCGCTCACCGCAGGCCAGACGCCAACGTCGCTCGGCGCCAATACCGCCGGCAGCACGCAGGTGCCGCTGAGTGCGTTTGCGCGCTTTGTGCGCAGCAGCGCGCCGCTCGCGATCTCTCACCAGGAGCAATTTCCCGCGGTGACGATCAGCTTCAATCTGGCGCGCGGTGCCGCACTCAGCGATGCGGTGGCCGCGATCTCGGCGGCGCAGCGGGAAATCGACATGCCGTCGCTGGTGCTCGGCAGCTATTCGGGCGATGCCGCGGAATTCGCAAAATCGCTCGCCGGCGAGCCATGGCTGATCCTCGCCGCGATTGTCGCCATCTACATAGTGCTGGGCGTGCTGTACGAGAGCTTCATTCACCCGCTGACGATTCTATCCACGCTGCCGTCCGCCGGAGTGGGCGCGCTGCTTGCGCTGATCTTGTTCGGATACGACCTTTCGATCATTGCGCTCATCGGCATCGTTTTGCTCATGGGCATTGTCAAAAAGAATGCCATCATGATGATCGACTTCGCGATCGAAGCCGAACGCGGCCAGGGGCTGTCTCCGCGCGCGGCCATCGTGCAGGCCTCGATGCTGCGTTTTCGACCGATCATGATGACCACGCTTGCCGCGCTGTTCGGCGCGCTGCCGCTTGCGCTCGAAGGTGGGACCGGGTCGGAGCTGCGCAATCCGCTCGGCGTCACCATCATCGGCGGGCTGCTGCTGAGTCAATTGCTCACGCTCTACACCACGCCGGTGATCTATCTTGCCATGGAGCGCCTCAAGCGCCGGTTCAACCAGCCGCGCCCGTTTGTTCCGCCGGTTCCGCGCGCACCGGGCGCGCTATCGCACCCGGCCGAGTGACGCCATGAACTTCTCCTATCCAGCGATTCGTCGACCGGTCGGCACCACGCTGCTGGCGATCGGCCTGATGCTGGTGGGCGCGGTGGCCTACTTCTTCCTGCCGGTCGCCAGCCTGCCGACCATAGAATTCCCGACCATTCGCGTATCGGCGAGCCGGCCGGGTGCGGATCCCGCCATCATGGCCGCAACCGTTGCGGCTCCGCTCGAACGCCGGCTTGCGGTCATCTCGGGGGTAACCGAGATCACCTCGGTCAGCTCGCTCGGCTCGACCAGCATCACCATCCAGTTCGATCTCAGCCGCAACATCGACGGCGCTGCGCGCGATGTGCAGGCCGCGCTCAACGCCGCTTTGACCGATCTGCCGGGCGACATGCCGGCGCTGCCGAACTTCCGCAAGGCCAATCCCGCGGCGGCTCCCGTTCTCATCCTGGCGTTGACCGCCAAGACGACGCCGCCCAGCGCGATCTATGACGCGGCCGACAGCGTCATTGCGCAACGCATCGCACAGGTCGATGGCGTGGCGGAGGTCAGCGTCAACGGCTCCGAACAGCCGGCCATCCGCATCCGCGTCAATCCGATCGCGATCGCTTCCATGGGCTTGAGCATGGAAGACGTGCGCACGGCCGTCGTCAATGCCAACGCCGCTGGACCGCTCGGCAACTTCGACGGGCCGGAGCGTTCTCAGATGATCGCGATCAACGAGCAGATGCGCGCGGTCGGTCAGTACGAAACCCTCGTGGTCAAGTTTTCCAATGGTAATGTCGTCCGGCTTTCGGCGATCGCTTCGGTCGAGCAGAGCGTGCGCAACACCCGCTCGGCGGCATGGTTCAATGCGCAGCCGTCGGTGCTGCTGGTCATTACCAAGCAGAGCAACGCCAATGTGATCGAAACCGTCGATCAGATCCGCGCGCTGCTGCCGGAACTCAAGCGCTGGATTCCGGCCGATATCGAGTTCTCGGTGCTTTCCGACCGCACCCAGACGATCCGCGCCAGCGTGCGCGATATGCAGCTCACGCTTGCCGCAACCATCGTGCTGGTCATGCTGGTGGTGTTCGTGTTTCTGCGGCGCACGGCGGCGACCGTCGCCGCGGGGATCACCGTGCCGTTGTCGCTGGCGGGAACCTGTGCGGCGATGTGGCTCGCAGGCTTCTCGATCAACAATTTGTCGCTCATGGCGCTGGCGGTAGCGGTCGGCTTCGTGGTCGACGACGCCATCGTCATGATCGAGAACGTATTCCGCAATCTTGAAAAGGGCTATTCGCCGCTGCGCGCCACCATTGAAGGCGCGCGCCAAATCGGCTTCACCGTGATTTCGATCAGCGTTTCGCTGGTGGCGGCCTTCATTCCGCTGATGTTCATGGGTGGCGTGGTGGGCCGTCTGTTCCGCGAATTCTCATTCACTTTGGCGTTTGCGATTGCCATATCGACATTGGTCTCGCTCACCGTCACGCCGATGATTTGCGCGCATTTCCTGCGCGCGCCGCCCTCGCGCAATGCCACCTTGCTCGATCGTCTGGTCGAGTCCGTGCTCAGTAGTATGATCAATGCCTATGCCAAAAGCCTCGGCTTCGTGCTGCGCCACCGCATGCTCACGATGCTGGTGTTTCTGGCGACGATCGCACTGACCGTGCAACTCTATATCAAGACGCCCAAGGGCTATTTTCCGCAGGACGATACCGGGCTGATCTTTGGCGGAACCCGGGCGTCACCGGAAATTTCGTTCGAGGCGATGAAGGAATTGCAGCAGCGCGTCACCGAAATTGTACTGCGTGACCCGGCCGTGGCGGCGGTAGGATCGTCGGTCGGCACGTCGGGGTTCAACGCC
This sequence comes from uncultured Hyphomicrobiales bacterium, assembly GCA_964575715.1. GTDB lineage: Bacteria > Pseudomonadota > Alphaproteobacteria > Rhizobiales > Xanthobacteraceae > PNAI01. The sequence continues at coordinate 19,463 of CAZNSG010000026.1, forward strand.
TCGGTCAATCAGGGGCGATTGTTCATCAGTCTGAAGCCGCTCGCGGAGCGCGGCATCAGCACACAAGCCTTCATCAATCGCATGCGCCCGCGACTCATCGATGTCGGCGGCATGCGGGTGTTCATGGTGGCGGCGCAGGATGTTCGCGCCGGAGGTCGGCAGTCGAGCTCGACCTATCAATTCACCTTATGGGATCCCAATCTCGCGGAGCTGCAGAGCCTGGTGCCGAGAGTCCTTGCGCGGGTCCAGCAACTGCCTGAACTGGTCGATGTCAATACCGACCGCGAACAGGGCGGCCTGCAGGCCAATGTGCTCATTGACCGCCAAGCTGCGGCGCGGCTCGGCGTGCGCATCCAGGACATCGACAACACGCTCAACAATGCCTTCGCGCAGCGGCAGATATCGACCGTCTATTCCGAGCGCAACCAATACCGCGTCATTCTCGAAGTCGATCCGCAGTTTCAGCGCGACCCTGCGGACATTTCGCGCATGTATGTCAGGGGTACTGGCGGCACGCAGGTCGCGCTCTCAAGCGTCGTGCGCGTCGAGAAGGGGCTGGCGCCGCTGGTGGTCAATCATCAGGGGCAATTTCCCGCCGTCACCATCAGCTACAATCTCGCGCCGGGTGTGACGCTCGAACAGGCGTCCGCGGCGATCCAGCGCGCCATCGCCGAGCTGCATCTGCCGGACACGTTGCATGCGGAACCGGCCGGCGACGTGCGGCAGTTCCAGCAAGCGGCGACCGCGCAGCCGCTTTTGATCCTGGCGGCGCTGCTCGCGGTCTACATCATTCTGGGCGTGCTTTATGAGAGTCTCGCGCACCCATTGACCATCATATCCACCTTGCCGTCGGCTGGGCTTGGCGCACTGCTGGCGTTGCAGATGTTCAACGCCGAACTCACCGTGATCGCCTTCATCGGCATCATTCTGCTGATCGGCATTGTGAAAAAGAACGGCATCATGATGGTGGATTTCGCGCTTGCGGGCGAACGCGAGCGCGGTCTGTCGCCCGAGCAGGCGATCCTGGAAGCCTGCATTGAGCGTTTCCGTCCGATCCTGATGACGACCATGGCTGCGCTGCTCGGCGCATTGCCCTTGGTGATCGCGACCGGGCCGGGATCGGAGCTGCGCCGGCCGCTCGGCATGACCATTATGGGCGGACTGCTGGTATCGCAGCTCCTGACGCTCTACACCACGCCGGTGATCTATCTCCTGCTCGACCGGCTGCACCGTCGGCTATGGGGCAAACAGGATGCGCGCAGCCTTGGCGCCGGCATTAACCTGCCGCCGCGCATGACGACGCGCTGAACGCGTCATACCAATCCTCTCAATTCGTCATACCGGCCGAGCCGCTATAGCGGCGAGGGCCGGAATCCATAACCACCCGCCGTGATTATGGATTCCGGGCTCGCGGGCTTACGCCCGCGCCCCGGAATGACGACTCAGAATTTATGCGAATTTATATTATTGAAGAGTTTCGGCGAAGCGCTTCTTGATCCGCACGGATTCCTTTTCGATATAGTCGTAATCCACCGGATTGATCTTGATGCTCTTCATGTCCGGGCTGCCCTTGGGCGCCGGCAGATCGATGCGCGCCGCGTAGCCGCCCCCGTCCGGGAACAGCTTCTGCACGGCATCGCTGATCATGAATTCAGCGAACAGCTTGGCCGCATTCGGATTGGGGCTGCCCTTGATCACCGAGGTCGGCGAGGGGATCACGAATACGCCATCGGACGGGTAGAGGGTCTTGACCTGATGGCCGGCCGCGCGTTCCTCGGCGGCATAGGAGTCGAGCGCGCCGACCGCGATCAGCCGTTCGCCGCGCTTGATCGCATCCGACACCTGCTGGTTGCTCTGCACGACCATAATGTCATTGGCGCGCAGCTTCTCGAAGAAGCCCCAGCCCTTGGTCTGCGACAGCATGCCGACCACCGACACCAGGAGCGAGCTGAAGGACGGGTCGGGCATCACCATCTTGCCCTTGTATTTTGGATCGAGCAGTGCGTCCCAGGTCGCGGGCTCGTCGGCGGCGGCGACTTTGTCGCTGCGCAGATAGTTGGTCATCAAATTGAGGCGCTGGGCGACGTGGGTGCCGTTGGGGTCCTTTGCCGCATCGGGGATTTTGTCGAAATTCTTCGGCTTGAAAGGAACAAACAGGCCCTTCTTGGTCATCAGCGCGGCGGCGGCGGGATCGGAGGTGGTGAGCACGTCCACCGCCACGCGGCCGGCGTCCATCTCCTGCTGGAAGCGGCGCAGGATGGCGGAGCCGCCGGAGCGGAACATTTCGACCTTGATGCCGTAATCCTTCTCGAACATGTTGACGATCTTCTGGCCGGTCTCGATCGGCGTCGAAGTATACCAGACGAGCTTGCCTTCGGACTTGGCCTTGGCGACATCGACGGTGTCCTGCGCCCAGGCGGCGCCGGCGAGTGTCGTGAGGGCGGCAGCGAAAATTAATCGACTACGCGTGTACATCGTGTCCTCCGTTGTTAGCGGATTATATCAGCGGGAAGCGCTGCGATAAATGGGCTCCGGCTGGGTGAAGAAGCTGAGCAGGATATGATAGGCCAGCAGGTAGTTTTTCTGGTGGAACGAGGCGTGCGCGATGCCCGGCATCACCGCGAACTGCTTGTCGGGATTTGGCAGCAGCTTGAAGAAGGCGAGCAGATCCTCCATTGCAGCGATGCCGTCGTACTCGCCGCGCATAACGATGGTCGGCGCCTTAATCTTGGCCGGATCGACCACCGGCAGGTGCAGGCACATGTCGATATAGGTGCCGTTCGGGATCGAATCGTCGAGCTTAAGGATGGCATCGGCGAACGCCTCGATCACGTGATCGTCGGCGGTACCGGGATGGTCGCGCTCGAAGATCGAGCGCACGAAGGCGCGGTCGATCGGCCGCCGCTTGATCTTGGTGAATTCCGGAAGCTTCTTGCGGCGCTGCTCCAAGGTGGGGCTGCCCTCGCCGGTCCAGACGTGGGCATCGAGCGCGAGCCGCTTGACGCGGTCGGGATGGCGCTGTGCGAACAGGGCGGCGCGCAGTGCACCGGAGGAAATGCCGTACACCAGCAGCGGCCCGGTGTTGCGGGTCTTGAAAATATAGTCGGTGCCGGCGGCAAGATCGTCGGCGCCTTCGGCGATGGTGGCATCGATGCCGCGGTTCTTGTCGGAGCGGCCATAGCCCTCCATGTCCATGCACCAGGTGTCGAAGCCCTGCGCTGCGAAAAAATCCATGGCGCTCAGCCGCCCCGGCACATGTAAGTCGAAGGTCGGCTGCGAAGCCATGGACGAGCCATGCACGAACAAAATCGTGCCGGCCTTTTTCATGCCGCTGGCGGTGGGCTTCTCCCATAGAAACAGCCGCACGTCGCCTTTCTTGGTCCAATGCTCTTGGCTGCGTGTGGGCGAGTGGGACAGCGGTAAGTTCACAAGGGCCTCCTTGGTAACCGACTACAGCGCCGATGTGGCCGCCGCGCCGCGAAATACACTGCACTGCGATGCATCGATCTCGAGCGCCACCGGTTCGTCGAGGGCGAAGACCTGCAGCGGGTGAGTCTGTACCCGAAGCGTCTGGCCGGAGTCGAGTGTAGCGTAATACTCGCTAATATTGCCCAAGAATGTGCGCTCGCTGATTTTCGCGCGCGCGGGCGCCCCAATCGCGGGCTTGGCAAGACGAATGTTCTCCGGGCGGATCACGACTTCCACAGTCTCGCCGACCGATGTTCCCGCAGGTGGGGTGACGTCAATGATAAGCGCATCGCCGATCGCAATCTTGCCGGTGCCGGCGCGCAGCTCCAGCACCTTGCCCGAGATGAAATTGACCAGCCCCATGAAATCGGCGACCAGCCGGTTGGCGGGCTTGGAATAGACCTCGTGCGGCGTGCCGAATTGCTGCAACCGCCCGCCGTGGATGACGGCGATCTGGTCGGAGAGCGCGAGCGCCTCCGACTGATCGTGCGTGACATAAACGAAAGTAATGCCGGTGCGGCGCTGCAGTACCTTGAGTTCCGTGCGCATGTGTTCGCGCAGCTTGGCGTCGAGGTTGGAGAGCGGCTCGTCAAGCAGAAGAATCTTGGGCTCGACCACGAGACTGCGGGCGAGCGCGACGCGCTGCTGCTGGCCGCCGGAGAGCTCGTTGGGATAGCGCCCGGCGAGCCCGGTGAGGTTGACCTGCGCAAGCGCCTCGGCGACCTGGCGCCGCGCTTCGGCGGCGGGGATTTTGCGCAGCTTGAGTCCGAACACCACGTTCTCGAACACGGTCTTGTGCGGCCACACCGCATAGTTCTGGAACACCATGCCCATGCCGCGCCCATCCGGCGGCACCACGCTGCCGGGCGAGGAGACCAGCCGGCCATTGACATGAATGGTGCCGGCGTCCGGCACGATGTAACCGGCGATCAGACGCAGCGTGGTGGTTTTACCGCAACCGCTCGGCCCCAGCAGCGTGATGAACTGGTTGTCCTTGATGTCGAGATCGAGATCGGCGACCGCCGCGAATTTTTCATCGCGCGCGCCGAAACTCTTCGACAGTCCTTTGATCGCGATTCCAGCCATCACCACACCAAAATCGTGTCCCGGACGCGGTGCAGCGCGTTAGCGGTGCACCGCAGATCCGGGACCATTCCATTCTCCGTATTCGTAACGGTCCCGGGTTTGCAGCGCATCACCGCGCCATAGCGCGTCGAAGACGCGCGTGAACGCGCTAATGGCTTGTGCTGCGCTGCGCCCGGGACATGAGTCTGTGCAATGCCAGCCATCAGTGGGTTACCTCACGCACGGTGCTAGCCTTGGCAATGGAACCGCCGCCGAACTTGTTGGCGACAAAGATCGCGGCGCCGATGATGAGCATGTTGATAATGGAAAGGGCGCCAACCCGCTCGAATGCGCCCGTTTCATAAAGATTATAGACCGCGACCGCCAGCGTGATCGAGCTGGAGCTGAACAGCAGGATAGACGCGCTCAATTCCTGAATCACCGGCACGAACACCAGGAGCCAGCCGGCGAACAGGCCGGGCCGGATCAGCGGCAGGGTGATCTCGCGCATGGTGGTGGCCCAGGAGGCGCCGAGAATCTGCGCGCTCTCCTCGAGCGATGGGTCGATCTGCCGCAGCGAGGTGTTGGCAGCACGCACGCCGAGCGGGATGTAGCGGCCGATATAGGCCAAGAGCAAGATTGCCAGCGTGCCGTAGAGCGCAAGCGGCATCGCCAGCCAGAATTGAATCAGCGCCACCGCAACCACGATGCCGGGCAGGCCGAGCGGGATGAGGGCCGCGTAATCGAGAAATTTGCGGCCGGGAATGCGCGTGCGCAAGTCGATCCAGCCGATCACCGCGCCGAGCAACACCGCAAGCGTGGCGGCGATGGTCGCGAGCATGAGGCTGTTGAGAATCGCGCGCTGCGTCACGTTGTATTCGAACAGGATGAAATAGTAGTTCGCGAACGTGAGGCCCTTCCAGAACGCAAGCCCCCATGATTTCGAGAACGACACCGCAAGCAAGGTCGTGTAGGGCGCAACGATTGCAATTATGAAGGTGAGCACGACAAGACCGAACAATATCCAGCGTGCGGGGCCGAGCGCGACGAGTTGCGGCCGCGCGCCCTTGCCGGCAACCGTGACGAACGAGCGCCGCGCCAGGAATGCACGCTGCAGATAGAGCGCGACCACGGTGATGATGACAAAGACCAGCGAGAGCGCGGAGGCCAGTCCATATTCCGGCGGATAGTCGAACAGCGCGTAGATGCGGGTGGGCAGCGTCACGATGCGGCCGGGCAGGCCGATGATGGCTTGCGAGCCGAACAGCGCAATGCCGTTGACGAAGGCGAGCAGCGTGCCGGAGAGGATCGCCGGCGCCACCAGCGGCGCCGTGATGGACAATGCGGTGCGCAGTTTGCTGGCGCCGAGAATTTCCGCCGCCTCTTCATAGGAGGCATCGACCGATTGCAGCGCGCTCGAAGCCAGCAGATAAACGAACGGAAAGGTATGCAGCACGGTGACCAGCACGAGTCCTGCCATGGAATAAACATTGAATGTCAGCCAGGGTAGTCCCAGGACGTCACGCATGATGACGTTGATCAGACCGGCATTCGGGCTGAACAGATAGACAAAGGCAATGGCGGTGAGAAACGGCGGCGAGAGATAAGACAGGCTGGCGGTGATCTGAATCAGGGTCTTGCCGGGAACATCGGAGCGGCTGACCGCCCACGCCAATGTGACTCCGATGATCAGGCTGAACAAGCCGGTCCAGGCGCCGAGGATCAAGGAATTGAACAGGGCTTGCCGGTAGAGCCGGCCCGAGAATACTTCGCCGAAGTGATCGAGACTCAAGCCCTGTTCGCCACGCACGCTGCCGAACAGCAACGAAAGCAACGGCAAAACAACAAGAATGATCAGCGAGACGATCGCGCCACCCATCACAAACTGTTCGAGCCGCAGCCGTACACGCGGCGCGCCAACCCGTAACGTTCCGCCGATGGCCGCGACCGACATTCGTTGTGGTTCCTTCCGCTCTTTAAGATCGGAGATTTTGCGTGTAATGTCAAAAACTTAAGGTGGAACACCGGGCGGGATCGACTATTCCAGCGAGGTTCATAAGGAGGGTTCGTGCCGAGCGAAAGGAAGCTAGATGTCGCAGCCGTGCAAAGCCTGGTCATCGCCGGCTGGACCGGCCGCAATCTGCCAGCACTGGAGGCGCATATCAAGGAATTGGAAGCGCTCGGCGTGAAGCGGCCAAAGAGCGTGCCGATCTTCTATCGCAACGCCGCTTCGCTGCTCACTACGAGTGCCATGATCGAGACCATAGGCGACAAGTCGAGCGGAGAGATCGAGTTTGTGCTGTTCGCACTCGACGACGGAATGTGGGTCGGGGTCGGCTCCGACCACACCGATCGCAAGGCGGAGACCATCAACGTCACACTCTCCAAGCAGATGTGCTCAAAGCCGGTCGGCCCGCGGCTGTGGCGTTACGACGAGGTCAAGCCGCATTGGGAAAATCTGCTGCTGCGCTCGTTTGTGTCCAGCGGCGGTCCGCGACGGCTCTATCAGGAGGGACCGGTCACCAACATGCGCTCACCGGAGGAGCTGATCAGGCTCTACACCGGCGGCGACAAGCTCGTGCCCGGTACGGCGATGTTCTGCGGCACCTTCGCGGTGCACGGCGGAATATCATACGCTGGAACATTCGAGATGGAGCTCGACGATCCGGTACTCGGCCGCAAGCTCACGCACGGCTATAAGATCGTGTCGTTGCCGGACGAAGGTTGAGCACGGCCTCATGCTGAGGAGCCCGCGAAGCGGGCGTCTCGAAGCATGAGGCCGCCTCCATCCTTCGAGACGCCACGCCTTTGCCCTTCGGGCTACGGCGAGCTCCTCAGGATGAGGGCAGAGAGCGTTTAGAGGAATGTAAAATGAAAATCGTCATTCCCGATCTGGTCTCCAACTCCTACTTCCCCGCCATCGCCGCCGTCGAGCTTGGCTTCTTCAAGCGGGAAGGCCTCGACGTCGAGCTTGAACTCGTCTTTCCGGTCAACAAATCCTACCAAGCCTTGCGCGATGGCCATGCTGATTTCGTCGGCGGCTCCGCCCATTCCATTCTTGCGGCGTTCCCTGAGTGGCGCGGCGCCAAGCTCTTGGGCGCGCTGGCGCAGGGCATGTACTGGTTTTTGGTGATGCGCGCCGACCTTGGCGTGCGGCGCGGCGACATTGCCGCCGTCAAGGGCCGCAAGATCGGGGCCGCGCCCTGGGTCGATTTCGGCTTCAAGCGCTTGCTCGCGGACGCCGGCATCGACGAGCGGCGCGACCGTGTCGAGATTGCGCCGGTGCCGGGCTCAACCGGCGCCGGCGTGTCGTTCGGCGTCAACGCGGCCAAGGCGCTGGAAGAGCGCAAGATCGACGGTTTCTGGGCCAACGGCATGGGTGCGGAAGTGGCGGTGCGCCGCGGCATCGGCACGGTTGTGCTCGATGTGCGGCGCGGCGACGGGCCAAAGGCGGCTTTCGGCTACACCTTTCCCGCGCTGGTCACGAGTGCGGCGCTGGTCGAGCGCGCGCCCGAGCAGGCGGCGGGCGCGCTGCGTGCTTTGGTCAAGACGCAAGCCGCGCTCAAGCACAACGTCAAGCTCGCGACTGACATCGGATGCAAATGGTTTCCGCAATTCGAGGCCTCTTTGATCGCCGATGTGGTCGCGCGCGACCTGCCGTTCTACGATCCGAACATTTCGCGGGAATCGTTTGCCGCTTGCAATCGGTTTGCGCAGGCGATGGGCTTGGCAAAACAATCGACGTCCTACGAAGATGCCGTTGCGGTGCAGTTCAGCGATTTGTGGAAGAAAATTTAGATTCCCGAGTGTTTTTCTTTCCCCTCTCCCCGCTTGCGGGGAGAGGGTACCGAGCGCCAAAGGCGCGAGGTGGGAGAGGGGCGAATGCTTATGCTCACACCCTCTCCCGGCTCGCGCTCGCATTCGCTCCGCGCGAGCCACCCTCTCCCGCAAGCGGGAGAGGGGAAGCGAATGCTACGGGAGAACATTTTTGTTATCGACTGACACCAATCAAATCGGCGCGATCGAGCGCGGCGAGCACCCAGACCGCGGTCTCGAACAGTCTGGCGTCGCTCTGCCCGCCGCCCATGAGCTGCAGGCCAAGGGGAAGCCCCTCGTCCGCGAGCACGGGCAATGCCAGCGCGGGCACGCCGAGCAGCGAAGCCGCAACATTCATCGCCGGGTTGCCGGTGGTGGTAAATCCGACCGGTGCGGCGCCGGTGGCGGCAAGCGTGACAAAGGCGTCGCAATTTTCCGCGGCGCTGGCAAAAGCGGCGCGCGCTGACGCCCGCTGTTCGAGCAACGCCGCGTAGTCGTGCTGGCTCATTTTATTGGCATTGCGCAGGCGCTCCTGCGAGTGGCCGCTGAGCTTGCTCGCATCGATGTCGGCATAGGTATTGAGCGGCCAGCGGCCTTCCCATTCGTTGATGCGGCGGGTGTGAGCCAAGGCCTCGGCAATCGCGCGCTCGACCGCTTCGAGCGCGGGATCGTCGGCACGCGTGCGAAGCGCGACGCCGGCCTTGGCCAGCCGCTGCTTCGCCGCATCGAAGGCCTCCCGCGCACCTTCACTGGTCGCGCTCCAGCCGCCGGTTTGCAGTACCGCAAAGTGCGCCGGTTTTGCGCGGCGCGTGAAATTGACCTCGCCGGCAAGACCGACATGGCCCGGATCGCCGCCGGCGCGCTCGGAGATGGTGCGCGCCACCGCCCAGGCATCGGCCAAGGTTGCCGCGAGCACGCCCTGCGCGCTTTGGCTCAAGTGATCGTAGGAGCCGCCGCGATTGAGCCCGCCAACCGTCGGCTTGAAGCCGACACAGCCGCAATAGCTCGCCGGCCGCAAAATCGAGCCGACGACCTGCGTGCCGAGCGCCGCGGGAATCATGCCCGCACCCACCGCCGCGGCCGAGCCGCTCGACGATCCGCCCGGCGTGCGCGCATGATCGTGCGGATTGCAGGTGCCGGGCCACGGCTCGGTGGCGGCGAACTCGGTGGTCGAGGTTTTTCCGAGAACGATCGCGCCGGCCTCGCGCAGCGCATGCACCGACGCGGAATCGCGGCCGGTCTTGAATCCTTTCCACAGCGGCGAACCCTGGCCGGTCGGCATGTCGGCGGTTTCGATAATGTCCTTGATCCCGACCGGCATGCCATCGATCGGCGAGCGCGGCTTGCCGTCGCGCCAGCGCGCGGTGGCCTCGTCGGCGATGCGGCGCGCGCCCTCGATATTGAGCACAAGGAACGCGCCGACGGAGGGATCGAGCCGCGCGATCGCATCGAGGCAGGATTCGAGGAAAGCGCGCGGCGTGGTTTTGCCGCTGCGAAACTCGGGCGCGAGCGCGACATATGGTCTGGGCTTGATCTCTCTGGACATGGTTCACTCGGGGGTGGAAACTAGAGTTACATCAGGCTTGAGCGTACACGGGACCACTTTACTTACCTCCCCCTGAAAGGGGGAGGTCGCCCGCCTAAGCTCGCGAATAGCGAGCGAAGGCGTGGCGGGTGGGGGTCGAACACGGCGCAACAAATCGCTTCTGTACTGACCCCCACCCCGATCCTCGCTTCGCTCGGATCGACCCTCCCCCTTTCAGGGGGAGGGAATGGTGTTTGCGGTCAGCTTGATACCGCTCTTACGACACCAGATGTTACGACTCGTCGAATTTCTTCGCCGTGTCCTCGACGTTGCGCACCGGCGTCTCGGGCGTGAGGCCGCCGCGCCGGCGTGATAAAGTTTCTTTGCCGCTCTGCTCCCATTCGCCGGACACCGCCCGGCGCGCATATTCGTCCCAGGCCTTGTCCCAGTCGCCGAGCAGATAGCCATGCCAAGGCGGTTGCGGGGAGAGCGCGGGAAGATTTAGTTCCTGCCAGATCGCGCGTGCGTGCTCCATGTATTCGCGCGCCGGCAGCGCCAGCGGCGGGAACGCCTGCTTGAGCGTCGCGTCAATCAGCATGGTCGAATCGTTGTCGCGCCGGCCGGACTTCGGCCCATGCCCGCCAGACCGACCAGGGAATATGTGCACGTCCTCGATCGGGTTCGCGCGATAGGCGATCGACCACATTACCGCGTCGGTGTTGCTCGGATCGATGTCCTCGCTCACCGCGATGACCACCTTGCCGCAATCGGCGCGCAGATGAGCGGCGCCATCGAGCCCGCGCCAGACTTCGCTGCGCGCAGCGTTATGCGCGAACTGCAGAAAAATCACCGGCCGGATGTTGCTCAACGGCTCATGCAGCGACACCGCGCGGATGCCCTTGATGCCGAGCTGCTCGCGCAGATGGCTCAAGAACATCGGCTCGTAGGCCACCTTCTTGATCACGCTCGACTCGCTCGGCGTCACCTGGCTGACGATGGAGACGAATACGGCTGAGCGCTTGTGGGTGATCGCGGTCACTTGCATCGACATGTTGAAATCTTCCAGCGCGACATAGCCGTGGCTCTCGCCGAACGGGCCTTCCGGTTCGAGCAGCTCCGGATCGATCAGGCCCTCGATCACGATTTCGGCGTCGGCCGGAACATCGAGATCGATGGTGACGCATTTGGCGGTGCGGATCGGCGCGCCCGCGAGCGCGCCGGCGACCGCCATCTCGTCCTGGTCGATGGCGAGTTTCTGCGGACCGGTGAACATGATCACCGGCGCGCAGCCGATCACGATGGCGCAGGGCATCGGCTCACGCCGCTCACGATATTTTTTCCAGTGCAGGTAACCGCCGGCGCCGCCGATGCGGGAGGCCATGCGCACGCCGAGCCGGTCGGTGGCCTTGAGCGCGCCGCGGTAGGTGCCCATGTTGTGGATGCCGCTCTCGGGGTCCTTGGTGATGCACAGCGTCGCCGTGAGATACGGCGCGGCATCGAAGCCCGGTGTTGAGATGGGCACCGGCAGGCGTTTGAGCCCACCGTCAGGTTTGCGCAGGTCGTCGCCCTTGATCACGATCTCCTGGCAGGGCGGCGATGTCACCTTAACCGGCGCGATCGGCTTAGCGATCGCCGCCAACCAGGCAGCGCCGATCTGCTCGACCGGCCGGCCCATGCCGATGGCATAGATTTGCGGCGAGGCCGCCAGCGCGCCGACCGCAACCGGCATGTCGTAGCGCCGACCTTGGGCATCGACCACGTGCGTGAACAGGAAAGCGCGGCGTTGCTGCTCGGGCAGCCCGCCTTGAAACTGCCAGCGCACCAGCGGATGCAGCTCGGTGTCCTTGTTGATCGGCCGCTCGATACGCACCAGCAGGCCATGCGATTCAAGCGCTGCGAGATGCGCCTGAAAATCGAGCGCGGGCCCTGTCGCTCCTGCCTTGGTATGACACTGGCTGCTTTGGTCGAGCATGGGATTCGATTCTGTTCTTTCGTGTCCCGGGCGCTGCGCAGCACGAGCGTAGCGATGCGCAGCAGACCCGGGACCGTTATAAATATGGAATATGGAACGGTCCCGGATCTGTGGTGCACCGCTAATGCGCTGCACCGCGTCCGGGACACGAAAACTCGCTACTTCTTGTCCTTTTGCTGCGCGTCGATCATCGGCTTGGCGATGCGGAAACAATCGACGCCGACCGGAATGCCGCAATAGACCGCGATTTGGGTGAGCACCGCGCGGACTTCGTTCGGCGTGAGACCGTTGGTCAGCGCGCCGCGCAGATGGGTCTGGAACTCCTCCATCTTGCCGAGCGCGGCGAGCATGCCGAGCTTGAGGATCGAACGTTCGCGCGGCTTTAGCGTGTCGTCGCCCCAGCATTCGCCCCAGGCGTATTGCGTGACAATGCGCTGGAAGTCGCGATTGAAGTCGTTGACGTTGGCCATCGCCTTGTCGACGTATTCATTGCCGGCCACTTGGCGGCGCATTTTCATTCCGGCGTCGTATGTTTTCTGATCCATTTGGTCCTCGGCTCTGTCTTACCCTCCCCTGGAGGGGGAGGGTCGGCGGCGAAGCCGCCGGGGTGGGGTGGAAAGTGTGAGGGGAAAAATTTTCACCCCCTCCCGACCGCTTCGCGGTCGACCTCCCCCCTCCAGGGGGAGGTGAAGATCAGAATATTTTTATTCTTCCGCCGGGCCGCCTTGCCAGCGCTTGACGACTTTGGTTTCGACCCCAAAAAAATCGAGCAGGCGGCCGACGGTGTGATTGATGATGTCGTCCACCGTTTTCGGCCGGTTGTAGAACGCGGGCACGATCGGTGCGACGATCGCGCCGATGTCGGCGAGCGTGGTGAGCGTGCGCAAATGACCGCCGTGCAGCGGCGTCTCGCGCACCGCCAGCACCAGCCGGCGGCGTTCCTTGAGCACGACATCGGCCGCGCGCGAGAGCAGCGAACTCGTCACGCCGGTGGCGATTTCGCTCATGGACTTGATCGAGCACGGCGCCACAATCATGCCCATGGTCAAGAACGAACCCGACGAGATCGACGCGCCGATGTCGGCAATGGGATGATTGACCGATGCCAGCGCGCGGACATCTTTGGGCTTGTAGTCGGTCTCATAGACCAGCGTCATTTCCGCGGACTTGCTCATCACCAGGTGGGTTTCGATGTCGGTATCTTTCAGCAGCTCCAACAGCCGGATGCCATAGATCGCGCCGGAGGCGCCGGAGATGCCGACCACGAGCCGGCGCGGAGTCTTGTTGTTCATCGGTAATTCTCTTCCCTTAGAGCATGATCCCGAAAAAGCCTGCCCCGGACTTGATCCGGGGTGGGAACCGGTTTCCCGCCTTCGCGAGCCTACTC
>CAZNSG010000027.1:0-3534 GCA_964575715.1 uncultured Hyphomicrobiales bacterium
ATGGATCAATCATCGCAATGCCCACCCGAAACCCTTCATATGGACCGCAAAGGCCAAACCCATCATCCGCAAACACCGCCGCGCCACAATGGCCCTGGCTAATCTCGCCGCGGGATGCAAATGAATGAGTCAGAACACTAGGTTTGGACAAAGCTCACCGAAAACCGCGTGCCCCCACTGGGACGATCTTTGATTGCGATGCAGCCGCCATGGGCTTCGACAATGCGCTTTACGATCGAAAGTCCGAGCCCCGCACCCCCCGCCTGACGGCGGTCGCGGCGCCAAAAGCGTTGAAATATGACCTCCCGCTCAGCAACGGATATCCCCTGACCGCGATCGAGCACGCTCACCGTGCCGTTCTCTCCGAGTTCAATATCGACGGTGGTTCCTTTAGGCGTATGATTGATCGCGTTCTCCACCAGATTGCGAATGGCCCGGTGCAGCATCTCGGCATTGCCTCTGATCCGAACTGGACCTTGCGTTCCACTCAAGGCAATGGATTTTCCCTGAACTAATGCCAACGGAGCAATCAGCTCAGCGACTTCGGCGCAGACAACTTGCAGGTCGAGGGATTCACTCGGATTAACAACAAAAGTGTCCGACTCCGCCGCGTCGAGTAATTGGCTGACGATACGGCTCATTCCTTCGATGTCGTGATGCAGCGATTTCGCGACACTTTGATCCGGCAAAGTCTCGATCCGCGTTCGCAGTATGGCAAGCGGCGTGCGGAGCTCATGCGCCGCATCTGCGGTGAACTCGCGCTGACGCTGAAACCCTTTTTCGAGGCGGTCAAGCGCCTCATTGACCGCGGTTACAAGCGGCAGAATCTCGCTCGGAATTCCATCATAGGGCAACCGCACATTGATTTGCGCCGGACTAATGTGTTGGGCCTCTTCCGATGCACGGAGCAAAGGCTTCATGGCGCGGCGGAAGATCAAGATGTCGATCGCCAATAATACCAACAGAATTGGCAGAGTCACCCATCCCACACGCTGAAAAAAATCCGCGACAATGTCGTCGATTATCACATCTTGATGGGCTAGATCCTCCGCGACCTGGATCCATATGGTCCGCTCGGCCAATTGCTTTCGAACGCTCGCGCCGGTAATTACCTTGTCGTCGCGCCGGATATTCAGATACTCGGCCTCTGACGCGTGCGAATCGAGCTGAAAAATCGGCATGTGATCCGTGCGGGACGAGAACAATGTGCGGCCCGCGTCATCGAGCACGGCGAAGGCATAACGGCCATAGGCCACGGAATAGAGGTCTCGAAGATTGAGCGGGAGATCGAACGTCCATCCCCCGTCGGCGCGGGGAACAAGATAACGCGCAATCGCATCGGCCTGCTTTCGCATGGTTTGATTATGAAGGTCATTGGCGGCAGAACTGATGAACCAATAGAGGACCAGCGGCATAAAAATTGCCGTGGTGATCACAACGACCACATGCAACAAAATAATCCGCGACATGAGAGATTTAAATCGGAACACGCTACTTTTCCTCTGCGATGAGATAGCCGATACCGCGCATGGTGTGGATTTGAACCTTGGCACCGCAGTCCGCGAGCTTTTTACGAAGACGATGGACGTAAACCTCGACGGCGTTTGAAGCGAGGTCGTCAGCAAGCCCGAAGAGATGATCTTCAACCAATCGTTTTGGAACGACACGGCCTTGGCGCCGCACCAAAAGTTCAAGCACTGCAGCCTCACGTGCAGAAAAAACTTGCGGCCGATCGTCAATGAATGCCTGTCGGCTTTCCGTATCAAAAACGAGGTTGGCGACATGCAGGGAACTACCGAGTAACTGACCGGGTCGACGCAAGAGCGCCTCCAACCGCGCCACAAGCTCGTCGAATGCAAATGGCTTGACCAAATAGTCATCTGCACCGCTGCGAAGACCTCCAACGCGGTCATCAACACTGCCGCGGGCAGTCAGCACAAGAACAGGAATCGGATCATTGCGTTGACGGATTTCTCGCAAGATCGATAAACCGTCCCCATCCGGCAAGCCGAGATCGAGAATGACGGCCGCATAGCGGGTTGTTGCTAAAGCTGCCCGAGCATCGCCGGCGGTTAACAGGATATCACTGTCAAATCCCGCTGTCTGGAGTCCTTTGGCCAGAAGCTGGGCAAGTTCTGCGTTGTCTTCGACGATCAGCAATCGCATGCTCACACGATCCGGTCAGTCCACGTTAAAGTGTTGTATAGCTAGCATTTTAGGCCCTCCGGCGACGAGACCTGTGCGGGTCACGCCATAACTAAGCTCGTGTAAGGCTGTTGTAAGCAACATCCCATAAGAGCTTGCAGGGCAATACGCTATCCATCGTTTCATATGGTGCGCGGGTTTGACGTCAATAAATTCGGCGGCGATTTCGCCGATCAAAGTGAGGTAATGCCATGCAGGCCGCAATCCTAATGATCACCTATATCTTGACGACGATGGCGGTGCAGGCGGTCGGGTTTTTAATTAGTCGTCTGGTGGAATCCCAGTTTCCCACATTGGGCCTGATGACGTTCCTCGTCGTCTTTATTGGAGCGTTTGGGATCGCATGGCCGCTTGCCGTTTTGATAGCCGAATGGCTGATTCAAAAGCTTGGATACCAATTGGAGAAAGACGACCGTCGCGCCGTGTAATAGCTTGGCATTCAAGCCATACGGCGAAAGTCATGTTAATCGAAATTCGAAAAACTTCGGCGCAGGCGACACAGAATGACTGAAAGATTTGAAAAGTGCTCATTCTATAGAATTATGGTTTCGATGTTGAACTGAAGGGAGTATTTCTGACCAGCATTCATTACTTCGCCCACTCTCATCCTGTATGGATCGATGATCGAGCCTTCGGGCGGATCGCTTTTCTGCTGATCCTGAGCGCGGTCTCGTTTAATGCAGCGCTTTGTTTTATCAATACGAATTTCATTGGCATCAACAACAGTATCGTGATTCTGTCGGAAGTCATTATCCTCGGCACGGCAATTATTGTTTGTTATAAATCCCTCAATCATATGTCTCTCATTCTCATTTTGGGGACGATTTTATTTACTCTGACGCTATCTCTGATCCGCTTCAGCATCTCACCAGGCGACGACCTGGATGTAAAAATTGCTCGCGATCTACTCATTCCGATCACCTTTTTCATACTCGGACAGCGCATCAAAGATTTAAAAATTGTGGATTCCATCGTATTCAAAATTGTTGGTTTGGTTCTTATCCTGGCCTTATTTGAGTATTTTTTCTTAGATATTTTTCTGCAATATTTCGGCATCGCTGAATATTATATTGCCCGAGGCACAATTCCGGACGGTGGTTGGGTAGCGGCGCATTCTAAGGGCCTGATGATCAGCGGCATGCGGCCCTCCAGTCAGGGACGCGAGTTATTGCCGCTGGAATTCTTGGACAATCATCGCGTGTCCTCGATTTTTCTTGAACCGGTCAGCCTGGGGAATTTCGGCGGCATCGTTGCGTTGTGGGCCGTTGTGCGATCGATGATGGAACGCCGATTTTATTTTTGGTCTTTGGCGGGCGCGTTGATCTTAAT
>CAZNSG010000028.1:0-16597 GCA_964575715.1 uncultured Hyphomicrobiales bacterium
CAAGATCGGCGGGCCCCGACTTCGACTGCACCTCCATGAGCGTGCCGCCGACAAAGTCGATGCCGAAATTGAGCGGGTGAGTGAAAAAGAGTGTAATCGCCACGATCGACAGCACGGCGGAAACCGGGAAGCTCACGCGCCGGAAGCGCATGAAGTCGAATTTGGTGTCGTCCGGTACGATGCGGACGTGCGGATAAACCTGTATCCCGAAAACGAATACTTTCGTCCGGCCGTCGGCGCCGCTTTCGGTGGAAATCAGGGCCATGATTTTGAAATTCCGCTAATGCCGCGATCAGATCGGGACGAATTTCGGCCGCCGCCAGCGTACCCAGAACGCGACGATCAACCGGGTGAGCGTGAACGCGGTGAAAACCGTGGTGATAATGCCAATGCCGAGGGTGACCGCGAATCCGCGCACCGGCCCGGTCCCAATGTAGAACAGAACGGCGGCGGCGATGAAGGTGGTGATGTTGGAGTCCAGGATGGTGGCAAGCGCGCGGGTAAATCCGGCATCAATGGCATTGATCGGCGTGCGCCCGGCACGCACTTCCTCACGGATGCGCTCGTAAATGAGCACGTTGGAGTCGACCGCGATCCCGACCGTGAGCACGATGCCGCAGATGCCAGGCAGTGTAAGCGTTGCATTGAGCATGGAAAGCACGCCGAAGATCATCGCCACGTTGATGGCGACCGCGAGATTGGCGAACAGCCCGAGCAGGCCATAGGTCGCTAACATGAAGATCACGACCATGGCCGAGCCGACATAGGCAGCTCGCGTGCCTTTATTGATCGAATCCTGGCCAAGGCCCGGGCCCACCACGCGCTGCTCGATCGGGGTGAGCGGCGCGGGCAGCGCGCCGGCGCGCAGCAGAATGGCTAGATTGTTGGCCGACTCGACCGTGAAATTGCCCGAAATCTGGCCGGTTCCCCCCAGGATCGGCTCGCGAATCTGGGGGGCAGAAATCACCTCGTTGTCGAGGATGATGGCGAATAGCTGATTGACGTTTTCCTGAGTCACGGTGCCGAAGCGGCGCGCGCCACTGGTGTTGAAGCGGAAAGTCACTATCGGCTCGCCGCTGCGCTGGTCGAAGCCGGGCTGGGCGTCGGTCAGGTCCTCGCCCGATACGATCACCCGCTTCTCGATGACGTAAGGCCGCTTTCCCTCGGCTTGCGAGCCGTAGAGGATTTCAGATTCCGGCGGCGGGCGGGTCGCCAACGCTTGATCCGGCGGCACCGACCGGTCGACAAGGCGGAAGGTCAGCTTCGCGGTCCTGCCGATGATGTCGATGAGTTGCCGCGGATCGCCAAGCCCCGGCACCTGGACCAGGATGCGGTCGATGCCCTGGCGCTGGATGGACGGTTCGACCAGCCCGAGCTGGTTGACGCGGCGCTCTATGATCTGGATGGACTGCTCGACCGCCTGGCGAATGCGCTCGATGATGGCGGGCTCGGTGATAGTGAGCCGGATCACACCGCCGCCGGCGTCGACCACGTCGACTGTGCGCTGGCCGGTGGCGGCAAGAATGCCGCCGAGCGGCTGCGAGAGTTCGCGCAGCTTGGTCAGCGCGAGCTGCGGGTCGCTGCCTTCGCGCACGCGATATTCAACTGAATTTCCGCGAATGGTCACAGCCGCCGGACTGCCCCGGATTTCTCGCACAATGCGCCGGACATCGTCGCGCAGCGCCTCGATCTTTTCCTTGCGCACGGCATTGGTGTCGACTTCGAGCAGGATATGCGAGCCGCCCTGCAGATCGAGCCCGAGCACGATGTGGCGCTGCGCCCAGGCCGGCCACGATCGCACCGTACGCTCGGGCAGAAAGTTGGGAAACGCGAAAGCGCACACGACAAAAGCCGTAAGGAGAATCGACGTTGTTTTCCAGCGTGAGAAATACATTATGGTTCAACCGCCGCCGATCGCCCGCCGCGATCAGCTGGACGCACCCTCTTCTTTCACCGGCTCGCCCTTGGCGCGCACATCGGTCACCATCGCGCGCATTTGGCGCACGCGAACGTCCTCGGCGATTTCGACCTCAATCTGATCATCGTCGACCACCTTGGTCACCTTGCCGATAAGTCCGCCCGAGGTGATCACCGTATCGCCGCGGCGCAAGTTCTTGACCATTTCCTGGTGCTGTTTGACCCGCTTTTGCTGCGGCCGCAACATGAGAAAGTAGAAAATGACGAACACCAGGACCATCGGCACCAGAAACGACGTAAGCGGGCTGTCGCCGCCGCCGAAAAACGATGGTGTCTGCGCGAACGCGGGTGAAATCAGCATGAAATGGGCCTCTTGTTGTATCCGGCTTGTATCAGGCGCTAAAGATATGGGGCGTATGGCGCGGCCGCCAGACCGCTTTCAGCGCGCGAAATCGGCGCGGACTATAACGACCGGGCGACCAATTGCAACGTAGCGCTGTGCCGCGGAAGACCAAATGAGCCCTCTATCGCGTGGCTGCCCTGTTGCGGTGTCTTGCGATGCCGCCGCCGTCCCGCTAGAGCCTTATTGGTTTTTGACGGGAATCAGAGCCGGGCTCTAGCTTTTGTTTGAGCATGATCTTATCCGGAAACCGGTTCCCACTTTTCAGGATCATGCTTTAAGGGAGCGGGTCAACCAAAGACAGCCCATGGCAAAATCCAAGTCAGGCGCGAAAGCGAAATCGGGGCGCAAGTCCTCGGCAACATCCGAGGCGCGCGATCCGATCGATCGTATTGCCGCCGCCATCGAGCGGCTGGCGCCGCCACCGCCGGCCGCGCCCGACTTTGCCATGGCGGACGCCTTTGTCTGGCACCCGCAAGATGCACGCCTCGCCCCGGTCGCGCGTGTCAACCGCGTGGAGATGTCGCTGCTCAAGGGCATCGATCGCATGCGCGACACGCTGATCGAGAACACCGAGCGCTTCGCCCGCGGCCTGCCGGCCAACAACGCGCTCCTGTGGGGTGCGCGCGGAATGGGCAAGTCGTCGCTTGTCAAGGCGGTACATGCCACGGTCAGTGCCGCTCATGCGCGTAAAAAACCGCGCAGCACGCTCAAGCTGATCGAAATTCACCGCGAGGAGATCGAAAGCCTGCCTGAGTTGATGACGCTCCTGCGCAATGAACCATACCGCTTCATCGTGTTTTGCGACGATCTGTCGTTTGAAGGGGAAGACACGTCATACAAGTCGCTCAAGGCCGTGCTCGAAGGCGGGATCGAAGGCCGCCCGGACAATGTGATCCTTTATGCCACATCGAACCGGCGCCACCTCATGGCGCGTGACATGATGGAGAATGAACGCGCAACCGCGATCAATCCCGGCGAAGCGGTGGAGGAAAAGGTTTCGCTGTCGGACCGTTTCGGATTGTGGCTCGGGTTCCACCGCTGCAGCCAGGATGAATATCTGGCGATGGTAGAGGCCTATGTGGCGCACTATCGCATCCCGATCAAACGCGAGGCGGCGCGCAGTGAGGCGCTGGAATGGGCCACCACGCGCGGCGCGCGTTCCGGACGCGTGGCCTGGCAATACGTGCAGGATATCGCCGGCCGCCTCGGGGTACGGCTTTAGAGCGGGATCGGTTTAAATGGAATCGAAGTGCATTTCTAACATATTGCATTTGCGCATGATCTTTTCCGAAAACCGGAATCCACTTTTCGGGATCATGCGCTAGATCGCGGCGATAAAGGTTAGGCCTGAGGACTACGTTCGAGGTAGGGCATCGGATCGACCGGCAAAGAACCCTTGCGGATCTCGAAGTGCAATTGCGGCGTCGATACGTTGCCGGTCTGCCCGGACTTGGCGATGACTTGGCCGCGCCTGACACGCTCATCGCGCTTGACCAGGATTTCGCTGGCGTGGGCGTAGGCTGTGACGAAGCCATTGTCGTGCCGTATCAGCACCAGATTTCCGTAAGTCTTAAGCTCATTTCCGGCATAGGCGACCACGCCGTCCTCGGCGGCCTTGATCGGCGTGCCTTCCGGCACCGCAAAATTGATGCCGTCATTTTGCTGCCCGCTCGGTTTGGGGCCAAAACCCGTAATCACGCGGCCGCGCACCGGCCAGCGGAAGTTGAGCGAAGCAGCGCCTGCGATATCCTTATTCTCGGCCCTTAACTCGGGCGTTGGCGTGATCTTACGTGCGTTGCTCGCCGGCGGGGCCGGACTTGTCTTCGATGTGGCTAACAGCTTCGGCTGCGCCGGGGACGCGGATGGCTGCTCCGCGCGCGATGCGGGAATGACCAGCCGGTCGCCCAACTTGAGCTTGGCATTGGTGGAAATGCTGTTGGTGGATGCAAGCTCCGTCAACGATACGCGATAGTGCCGCGCGATCTTGTGCAGCGTGTCGCCGGAAACGATCACGTGCGCCGGACCCGTGTTTGCCGCTGGCGCCACCGGGCTGGTGCTGGACGGCTTGATCGGCGTGTTGGTGACTGGCGCATTCGTTGCGATGCGGGGCGCCGGTGCGGGTGAATTTGACGACGCCATATTGGACGACACATTGAGTGCCGGTTGCGACGATGGCGGCGGCGGGAGCGTCGCGGAATTGATCGGACTCGAGGGCTTTGGCTGTGCCGAGCCAGTGAGATCATCGGACGGGCGCGAGCCGTTGGACCCGGAAAGATTGTTGCTAAGCCGGCTAAAGTCGGAGCTGCAGCCAGCGGCGCCAAGCGTGATCGCCGCCACAAGCGCGAGGCGGAACCAGGGAAACGGAAGCGCGGCGACGCAAGGCATAGAGTTACTCACTGGTACTCGAATTAACACGACATAGGTTAAACTCCGTTGGGGTAAACAAGACTTTAAGCCGCAATATCTACGTTTCACGCGCGCACCCGCCGGAAAACCTATAATTCACGGGCTTTTCCGGGCAGCAGCGGCACGAATCGCACAGGGATCAAATCTTCACGGGCGATGCGATCCTTGTTTTTGGTTAATTTGACCAGAACCTGCGAACCAGCGTGGGAACCGAGCGGAAGCACCATCACACCGCCCTCGGCAAGCTGCTCGATCAGGGCTTTGGGAACCTGCTCAGCCGCGGCGGTGACGATGATGCGATCGAACGGCGCACGCGAGGGCACGCCGGCCAATCCATCGCCCACCACGACCTCGACATTGTCGTAGCCGAGCGTCGTGAACCGTATGCGCGCAACCTCCGCCAGCGTGCGATAGCGCTCGATGCTGACAACCTCGCGCGCGAGCCGCGAGAGCACCGCCGCCTGATAGCCCGAGCCGGTTCCCACTTCGAGCACACGATGCTCGGGATGAATGCCGAGACGCTCGGTCATGTAGGCGACGACATAGGGCTGGCTGATGGTTTGGCCGCAGGCGATGGGGAGCGCCTGGTCGGCATAGGCTGAGTCCGCCGTTTCCGGCGCGACGAAATGTTCGCGCGGCACCTCATCCATGGCGCGCAACACCGCCTGATCGGTGATGCCGCGGCGGCGCAGGCCCAGCATGAACTCCATGCGCTGGATTTTTTCGTCACTTGGCGGTTGCGGCACTTTGGCCCTCCCTCGCCAATTTTAGCAACAATGTCCGATTTCAACTCAACACTTGCGCCAGTTGCGTCATAAAAGGCTCGTCGGTCATATCGAGACGCAGTGGAGTGACCGCGATGCGGTTGTCGGCGAGCGCGGATATGTCGGAACCGTCCGCCGGCGGCACCGCGCGCATGCGCACATAGGTGATCCAGTAATAGGCGTTGCCGCGACCGTCCTTGCGCGCATCGATCTGCAGGCGCTCCTGACGGTTGCGGCCTTGCGAGGTCACCGCGATGCCTTTGACTTGGCCCGGCGTGCAATCGGGAAAATTCATATTGATGAGCACATCGCGCGGGATGCCGGCGGCCAGCACGCGCCGAATGATGTCGGGGCCGAACTTGATGGCCGTGCTCCAATGCGGCGGATTTCCGCTGCGGGATTTGTAGGCCTGCGAAAGCGCGAGCGAAGGAATTCCGAGGATGGTGCCCTCCACCGCGCCGGCGACGGTGCCGGAGTAAATGACGTCCTCGCCGGCGTTGCGGCCGCGATTGACGCCGGCGAGTACGAGATCGGGTCCCTTGCCATTGAGGATATGGCGCGCGCCCATGATGATGCAGTCGGTCGGCGTGCCCTTGACCGCGAAGCGGCGCTCCTCGATCTGGCGCAGGCGGAGCGGATCGTTGAGCGAGAGCGAATGGGAAACGCCGGACTGGTCGAATTCGGGCGCCACGATCCAGACATCGTCGGAGAGCGCGCGGGCGATCTCGGCGCAGGCGTCGAGGCCCTCCGAGTGAATGCCGTCGTCGTTGGTGATCAGGATGCGCATTATAAGACTCCGTCATTCCGGGGCGGTGCGGAGCGCCGAACCCGGAATCCAGAAACAAGTTCTGAGTTAGCATCTGGATTCCGGGTTCCGGCCTTCGGCCGGCCCCGGAATGACCCGAAATTATTGCAGCACGGCGTCACGATTTCTTCTCAATCTGCTTGATGCCGCCCATGTAGGGCGCAAGCGCGTCGGGCACCGCAATGGAGCCGTCGGCCTGCTGGTAGGTTTCCATCACCGCGATTAGCGCGCGGCCGACCGCGACGCCCGAGCCGTTCAGCGTATGCACGAATTGCGGGCTTTTGCCGCCTTTGGCGCGATAGCGCGCCAGCATGCGGCGCGCCTGAAAATCGCCGCAGAGCGAGCAGGAGGAAATCTCGCGGTAGGCGTTCTGGCCGGGCAGCCAGACTTCGATGTCGTAGGTTTTTTGCGCGGCAAAGCCCATGTCGCCGGTGCACAGCGTCACCACGCGATAATGCAGATCGAGCCGGCGCAAGATTTCCTCGGCGCAGGAGAGCATGCGCTCGTGCTCGTCCTTGGATTGTTCGGGCGTGGCGATGGAGACCAGCTCCACCTTGGTGAATTGATGCTGGCGGATCATGCCGCGGGTGTCCTTGCCGGCCGCGCCCGCCTCGGCGCGAAAGCAGGGCGTGCAGGCGGTGAGCCGCATGGGGAGCTTGTCTTCGTCGAGGATGGATTCGCGCACCAGATTGGTCAGCGGCACTTCGGCGGTGGGGATGAGCCAGAACTCCTCTTTAGTCTCTGCCTTTTCAATTAACTCGCCTATAATGACTTTGGGACTTTGTTGACGCTTAGCGACCTCTTCATCTAACGGCTGCAAGATTTCGTTGAGCCGGGCTTCACGCCACTTCATTTCCGCAGAGATGAATTGATCATCTCTAAACTTCGGCAACTGACCCGTTCCAAACATTACATTGTCATGGACTAAAAGCGGCGGATTGACCTCGGTGTAGCCATGTTCGCTGGTGTGCACATCGAGCATGAATTGGCCGAGCGCGCGCTCTAAGCGTGCCAGCCCACTCTTGAGCACCACGAAACGCGCGCCGGAAAGTTTGGCGGCGGTTTCAAAATCCATCTGGCCAAGCGCCTCGCCGAGATCGAAGTGCTGCTTGGGCGTGAACTGGTACTCGCGTTTGGCGCCGAACTTGTGGTGCTCGACGTTGCCGCTGGAATCCTTGCCGTCGGGCACTTCGGGCGCGGGCAATGGCAAATTGGGAATTTGCGCCAGCGCGGAATCGAGTTCCGCGCTCGCTGTCTTCTCCTCGGCTTCCAGCGCCGGAATTGCATTCTTCAGTTCCGCCACTTCCGCCATGACCTTGCCGGCCGCGGCTTCGTCCTTGTTTTTCTTGGCCTCGCCGATTTCCTTCGATGCGGCGTTGCGGCGGGCCTGCGCCAGTTCGAGTTTTTGGATCGCGGCGCGGCGGCGCTCGTCGAGGGCGATCAGCCGCTTGGCCTCGCCCGGCAAGCTGCGGCGCGCGAGAGCGCGGTCGAAGGCGTCGGCGTTGTCGCGAATCCATTTGATGTCGTGCATGGCCAAAGTCCGAAGAGAATCGCAGCAATGTTATAACCCGTCGCGGCGCGTCTTTCTCCCCGTCATTCCGGCCTCGCGCGAAGCGCGAGGGCCGGAATCCAGACACACAACCGACCACGCGTTCCGTGCTTCTGGATTCCGGGCTCGCGGGCTTTGCCCGCGCCCCGGAATGACGATCATCACTCCGCCGGCTTGCCTTCGGCCGCGGCTGAACTGCCTTCTGAGCCGCCGGTCTGGCGCGCTTGCGCCTTCTTCTCCACCAGCTTCACCGACCAGATCGCGCCCTCGTAGAGTACGAGCAGCGGGATCGCGAGTGAAAACTGCGAGAGAATATCGGGCGGCGTGAGGATGGCGGCGATGACAAAGGCGACCACGATGAAATAGCGCCGTTTTTCGCGCAGCATCTGCGAATTGACCAGTCCGATGCGGCCGAGCAAGGTCAGGATCACCGGCAGCTGGAAGGCGATTCCGAAAGCCAGGACCAGCGACATCATCAGCGAGAGATATTCGCCGACCTTGGGCAGGAGCGCGATTTCCGGCTGGCCTTCGCCGGCGGCTTGCTGCATGCCGAGCGAAAAACGCACCAGCATGGGCATGACCACAAAATAGACCAGCAGCGTCCCGAGGAAAAAGAAGATCGGCGTGGCGACGAGATAGGGCACGAAGGCGTGGCGCTCGTTGCGGTAGAGGCCGGGCGCGACGAACATGTAAATCTGTGTCGCCACTACTGGGAAAGAAACAAAGGCCGCGCCAAACAGTGCGAGCTTGAGCTGGGTGATGAAATATTCCAGCAGCGCAGTGTAGATGAATTTTGAATTCTCCGCGCCGGCGACCCAGACATAGGGCCAAACCAGAACGTTATAGATTTGCTTGGCGAAGAAGAAGCACACAATGACGGCGATGAAAAACGCCAGCAGCGCCTTGATCAGCCGCGAGCGCAGCTCGATCAGATGCGACATCAAGGGTGCCTTGGTCGCCTCGATCGCATCATCCTCGGGGTGTTTGTCCTCGGGGGTTTTGGCCTGATCGTTCATGCCCCCTCCCCGGCCTTGCGCCCGTGCATGGGCTCAGGGATGGGCTCAGGGATGGGCTCAGGCTGAGGCGCAGGCGGCGCTGCGGCGGTGGTGGTTTCGACGGGGCTGATTTCGGGTGGGCTTGCTTGAGCCGCCGGATCGGATGGCTTGCCGTCGAGCGACGGCGGATCGCCGACAATCTTTTCGATCTCGTTGCGCACCGTGCCGATGGGGTCAAAGTCGGTGAAATTGCCGGCCGTGCTCGACATCTCGTCGACCTGCTTTTTGAGGTCGGTCATTTCGGCTTCGCGCATGGCATCGCGAAACTGATCCTGAAACTCGGACGCCATGCGGCGGATCTTGCCCATCCACTGGCCGGTGGCGCGCAGAACGCCAGGCAGTTCCTTCGGCCCGATCGCGATCAACGCGACGACGCCGATGACGACAAGCTCGCCCCAACCGATGTCGAACATGGTGCTTCTAACTCCAAGGGCGCCACCGCATCATCGCGGACGGCGCCCCTCAATCTTCCAGACGCCTGAATGACGGGACGCTTAGGACGTCGACCCCATGATCCCGCGCAGGCTTTAGGTGTGCTGCTTGACCGAGTCCGCTGGCTTGGCGGCGGTTGCTGTCTGGTGGTCGATCGTTTTGGGGTCGGTTTTGGGCGGCTCTTCGGCCGCGGTCTTCTCGTCTTCCGACATGCCCTTCTTGAAGGCCTTGATACCTTGCGCGAAGTCACCCATCAGCTGGGAAATCTTGCCGCGGCCGCCAAACAGCACCAGGATCACCGCAAGCACGATGATCCAATGCCAAATACTCAATGAACCCATGTCAAATCCTCCGTACTGACAGGCACGATGCCCGCCGCGTTTACGGGTTTGACGTCAACCTAGGCCGCCGGAAGGGCAAAAACAAGGATGCCGAATTGCCACGCCGGCAAAGCTACTTTCATTTGGTTCTTTGGTTAAACGCCTAAACGCGCAGGCAATCGGGCGAATATGGCGCTATTCTTCGACCCGCTCCGGCGGCGGCGCCAAGCCAAGGTCCAGATCCCCCGGCTCGAGCGCGTCTTCGTCGTCCCGCAGGCCCGGGTCGTCGGAAGGTGCGGGCACGTTAAAGCCTGGCGGCAGCCGCCCGTCGAGCAGGCCGGAGCCTTTGAGCTCTTCGAGACCCGGCAAGTCAGAGAGCGCCTCCAGCCCGAAATGGGAGAGGAAGGCCTCGGTGGTGCCGTAGGTGATCGGCCGGCCCGGCGTCTTGCGGCGGCCGCGCGGGCGGATCCAGCCGGTTTCCATGAGCACATCGATTGTGCCCTTCGACATGACGACGCCGCGGATTTCCTCGACCTCGACGCGCGTCACCGGCTGGTGGTAGGCGATCACGGCCAGCGTCTCGACGGCCGCGCGCGAAAGCTTCTTTGGAACCACCGCTTCCTTGGTCAAGAGCCAGGAAAGATCGTTGGCGGTGCGGAAGGTCCACTTGCCGGCTATGCGCACCAGATTGACGCCGCGCGCCGCATATTCAATCTGCAGCGCGCGCAGGCTCGCACGCACATCAACCTCGGCCGGCAGCCGCGCGGCCAGAGTTTTTTCGTCAAGCGGCTCACCAGCGGCAAACAGCAATGCCTCGATCAGCCGCAGATCGTCCGGCCGCGGCGGCGCAGCGATTTCGTCTTCGGTTGCGGGCGCGACGTCAGCTTTGCGTTTTGAGCGCGATTTGAGCTCGTCGTGGGGAATAACCCGTCTCTCTGCCAAAGCCGCCATACCTCCGGTCTCCTTAAAGTTCAATCGATTCCGCTGGGCGCGCCAGTTCCCGCCGGCGTCGAGAGATCGCCGGCTGCATGACGCTTGCGTACATAGATCGGCGCGAACGCGGCGTGCTGGTGCATCTCAATGGCGCCTTCGCGCACCAATTCGAGCGTCGCCGCCAAACTCGATGCGAGAACGGTCGTGCGCATCGAGGGCTCAACCACATAGGCGATCAGGAATTCGTCGAGCCTGCTCCAGTCGGCCGCGCGGCCGATCAGGCGTTCGAGCGCGGCACGCGCCTCGGCCAGCGACCAGACCGAACGCTGCTCAAATCGAACGCGTGCGAGCGCGTGGCGCTGGCGCTGCACGGCATAGGCGGAGAGCAGATCGTAGAGCGTGGCCGACCATTGCGGATGCTTGATATCGGCCACGGGTTCGGGATCGCCGCGGCCGAACACGTCGCGATTAAGTTGCGGCCGCGCCATCAAGCGCGACGACACTTCGCGGAAGGCTTCGAGCCGCTTGAGCCGCCAGGCCAGGGCATTGGCCATTTCCTCGGCGCTCAGGCCTTCCGGACCTTCGGCCTCGGGCAGCAGCAGGCGCGATTTCAGATAGGCCAGCCAGGCGGCCATCACCAGATAATCGGCGGCCAGTTCGAGCCGCAATTTCCGCGCCGCATCGATGAAGGCCAGGTATTGGTCGGCGAGCGCGAGGATCGAAATGCGCGCAAGGTCCACCTTCTGCTGACGCGCCAGCATCAGCAGAAGGTCCAGCGGTCCTTCAAAGCCCTCGACGTCCACCATCATGGCCGGCTCGTCGCTGGCGCGTTCATTGAACTCGGCCTCGAACAGCGTGATCTCGGTGCTCATGCGACGAACTCCGCGCCGACGGAGGCCAGCAGCGCCGTGAATTGGCGCCGCGCGGTGACAAGATCAAGCGCAAGCGGCTGCCCGCGGGCCTGGAGCGCCGCGACGGCACGCCGGGCGGCCGCGCCTTGGAGCGATGACGCCGCGGACGCTACCGCCCGCATCTCATCAAGCTTGCCATTGCAATGGAGCACCACATCGCAGCCAGCGGAGAGCGCCGCGTGCGCGCGCTCGCCGATCGAGCCGGATAATGCACCCATGGACACGTCGTCGCTCATCAACAAGCCATCGAATCCAATAAAGCCGCGAATCACATCGCGGATCATTGTGACTGAAGTTGTCGCCGGTGACACGGGGTCAATGGCGGTGAACACCACATGCGCGGTCATGCCGAGCGGAAGCGCCGCCAGGGGCCGGAATGCAGCAAAATCGGTCGCTTCCAGCGTAGCCCGGTCGGCATGAACCACCGGCAAGCGCTCGTGGCTGTCGGCTGTGGCGCGGCCGTGGCCGGGAATATGCTTGAGTACGGGCAACACGCCGCCGTCGTGCAGCCCTGCGGCAATGGCGGCGGCAAGGTCGGCCACCTTGGCTGGGGTATCGCCATAGGCGCGGTCGCCAATCACCGGGTCGGCCTCGGAAACCGGAACATCGGCGAGCGGCAGGCAGTCAACCGTGATGCCGAGCGCAATCAGATCGGCGGCGATCAGGCGGGCGCCCATCCAGGCCGCCGCGCGCCCTCGCTCCGGATCACGGTCATAGAGTTGGGCGTAGACGGCACCGGCGGGATATTTTGGCCAATGTGGGGGCCCCAGGCGCTGCACGCGGCCGCCTTCCTGATCGACCAAGACGGGAACTTCCGAGCGACCTAGAGTGCTTTTAAAATCATCAATTAATGCAGCTATTTGTTCCTTATCATTTACATTTCGCTTGAAGACGATGAGACCCCAAGGGTTGGTCTCGTGCAAGAATCGGCGCTCATCTGGCGTAATGGTCGTTCCGGCTAGTCCCGTTATGAAAGCACCAATCGCCATTTGCGCCGATTAGCTTGCGCCGGCGGCAGGGGTCAAGCAGAGCTTCAATTCCCCTGAACGATGCACTCGCCCCCTGCCGCTTTGAGGTTGCCGCAGATCTGGCTCGCCTGATCGCGGCTGGCGTACGGTCCGATCATGGCGCGATAGTACACGCCGCGCTCGCCAAGGTCGGCGCGGCGAACACTCGCCTGTTGGCCGCCAAGCACATTCGAATATTTGGCCTGCAGGCTGCGGAGAGCAGCCTGTGCTTCAGTTTCATTACGTTGCGAGGACACCTGTACCAGATAGCTGCCCCCCGGCGTCGCAGCAGCGAGCTGGGTCGGCGCTTGAACAGCCTGTTGCGGTGGGCGTGGCGCGGTCGATGGCGGAGCAGCAGCCTGTTGCGGCGGGCGCGGCGCGGTCACTGGTGGGGCAGCGGCCTGCCGCGGAACGGGGGCTGGCCGCGGCTGGGAAGCCGGCGGCGGCGCATTCAACGTTCGTGGTAAGGACAGCGACGAGTCATCGTTGAGCGCGAGCGGCGCATTGGCGGGGGCTTGCGCTGGAGGTGTAGCGGCCGTCGGCGGCCGCGGCTGGTTTATGGCTTGCGGCGCATTCGGCGTGACCGGCGCTAAACGTACATTGGGCGTAATGGGGTTCGGGGTCGAGCCACCCGGAGCCATGAGCGGCAGCGGGCCCATGCTGGTTTCCGTCGATTCGGGACGGATAGGAACAGTGCGGACACGCTTTGGCTCACCCATCACCATGGTCGGCGGCGCTGCGACTGACGAAGTCGATGCCGACGAGGGCGGCAAATTCGGTACGACGGCTGTGGCCCATTGATTTGTCGAACTCGCCGGCGGCGGGTTCTGGCCCACGCCCGGCCGCCTCAGATCTTTTGCATCTACCGGCGGCTCTTCGCGGGAGACCACACGTTCGCCCTGGCCGCGATCGCCAACACGGTCGTAGGTGGCTTTGCTTTGCGATGAGTCAGCGCTCGCAACGGGCGGCGGAACTTTGGTCGGCTCGGGATTGGCCCGGATCACGGGCGGCGGCGTACTCGAACCGGAGCCGCTGAATATGAAACGATAACCAAATGCGCCCGCCGTTCCCACCACGGCAAGTACAATCACTGCAACCGCAGTCTTGAATCCGCGACCGCGACCGCGACCGCTTGGTTCGGATTCATCATAATAGAAGTCGTTGCCGGGCGAGCTCTGGTTGGCGTCACGGTAGGCGGATTCGCGATACCCAGTGGCATCCCGTCCCGCCTGAATGAAGGCCGGCAGCTCGGGCTCCGCATGATAGGCGCCGGCGGGATCGGCTTGAGCGCGCCCTTCGGCATAGGGCTGGCCAGCGAGCGGCCGTTCGCTTGACATCGGTCGCTGGGGCGCTGGTGCGGTGGCGCGCGTGTCACGCCCAAACTCGGAATAGGGATCGTTCTGGCCAATCAAGCGCGCAAGTTCCGCGAGCGGATCATTGCCCTGCCCGCCGGACTGGGTGCCGCGATTGGGCATATTGTTCAAACGATTTTGCGCGTTGTTGTCATCGGCCATGTTTTACTACCGGTTCCGGCATGAGCTCGAATGGCGATCAAGGCATTTCCGTCGATCGTGTCCGACGGCACCGAGCGCGACTACCGCATTTCCTCAGGTGCTCCGACACCGAGCAGTGCAAGCCCGGATGCGAGTACAGTGACGACGCCCTGTACCAGAGCAAGGCGCGCCATGGTTAGTTGTGGATCATCTTGGATAATGAAGCGTAAATGAGGCAAATCCTTACCGCGTGTCCATTGAGTGTGGAATTCACTTGCCAATTCATAGAGATAGAATGCAACCCGATGCGGCTCATGGGCCACGGCGGCGGCTTCCACGAGCCGCGGATAGGCGGCGATCTTACGGATGAGCGCAAGCTCGGCCGGGTCATCGAGTCTTGCGAGCGCAGCTTGAGCGAGGAAAGAGGCGCGCGCCGCCGGCTCCGGCGGCAGACCAGACAGCGCTTCGCCGGCATTGCGAAACACCGATTGGCCGCGCGCGTGAGCGTACTGGACATAGAACACCGGATTGTCGCGCGACTGCTCGATGACCTTGGCGAGGTCGAAATCGAGCACCGCGTCGTTCTTGCGATAGAGCATCATGAACCGCACGGCATCGCGGCCGACTTCGTTGACGACGTCGCGCAGCATGATGAA
Source organism: uncultured Hyphomicrobiales bacterium (assembly GCA_964575715.1). Taxonomy (GTDB): domain Bacteria; phylum Pseudomonadota; class Alphaproteobacteria; order Rhizobiales; family Xanthobacteraceae; genus PNAI01. The sequence continues at coordinate 14,652 of CAZNSG010000028.1, forward strand.
ATCGCCTGCGCGCTTTGACATTTTCAGCGGTTCGCCCGCGCGTGTCAGCCGCACAAGCTGCACGATCTTGACGTCGAGTTCCGCTTTTCCGCCGCTCACGGCCTTGACCGCAGCTTGCAAGCGCTTGACGTAGCCGCCGTGATCGGCGCCCCACACGTCGATCATGTTCATGAATCCGCGATCGACTTTGGACTTGTGATAGGCGATGTCGGAGGCGAAATAAGTATAGCTGCCGTCGGACTTCATGAGCGGACGGTCGACGTCGTCGCCGAAATCGGTCGAGCGAAACAGCGTCTGTTCGCGATCTTCCCAATCCTCGATCGCGCCGCTTTTCGGCGGCGGCAAACGACCCTCGTAGATGTGACCTTGCGCGCGCAACTGCGCGATGGTTTCGGCGACGAGATCCGCGGGCGGGCTGGCCGCCGCGCCAACAGAACCGCCGTCCGGCGATGGCGCGAAGGAAAAGAGGTCGTCGAGCGAGCCGTGCGTCAACGAACGTTCGGAAAAATAGATTTCGGGGACGACGCGGAGCGCCGCCAGGTCGTTGCGGATTTCCGCCATCATCATGTTGACGGCGCGCTCACGCACGACCGGCAGCCATTCCGCCTCCGGCTGATCGAGCAACTTTTTGCCGTAATCGCTGGCGAGTTCGGCCCCGCACTCTTTCAGATAATCGCCCGGATAGAGCCCTTCGGGAATTTCGCCGATGCGCTCGCCGAGCGCTTCGCGGTAGCGCAAATAGGCCGAGCGCGCGAGCACGTCGACCTGCGCGCCGGCATCGTTGATGTAATATTCGCGCGTCACGGCGAAGCCGGCGAACACGAGCAGGTTCGAAAGCGCATCGCCGAACACCGCGCCGCGACCGTGTCCGACATGCAAGGGACCGGTCGGATTGGCGGAGACATATTCGACGTTCACCTTCTCAGCCTTGCCGAGATCGCTGCGGCCGTAATTTGCGCCGGCCGCGATCGCGCTATTGAGTTCCGCGCGCCAAACCGCCGGGTCGAGCGTGAGATTGATGAAGCCCGGCCCGGCGATCTCCGCCTTGACCACCTCGGGATGCTCTCGCAACCCGGCGGCAATCCGCTCGGCCAGGTCGCGCGGTTTCCAGCCCACCTCCTTGGCCAGCACCATGGCGGCATTGGTGGCAAGCTCGCCGTGACCGGCCTCGCGCGGCAGTTCCACGACGACGCGTGCCACGCTCTGCGGCAGCGCAAACGCACCGGCCTGCGCCAGCGCTGCAACGGCGGAACGGACGCGGTCCGTCATCAGGGAGAAGACATTCATGCGGCCCTGATAGCAGATCGCGCACGGCAAGGGCGCGGGACCCACGCGAAATAAAGCTGGATATGTTCCATGGATATTTGAGCCTAAGGCTGGAATACCGTGCCGCCGTCCCCGATTCTAGCCAGGATGCATACAATCGAAATCTTAAAATTCTGCGGTTATCCGAGTCTCCCGGCCGCAGACCAAGATCAAGGGTTAGCGCGTTCAAAGTTTTCCGTCATGCGCGGGTTTTTGACCCGCGCATCCATGGTGTGTATCGGCAGCTGAAAACCTAACAAATTATTGACATTGGTGAGTGGCATCATGGATTGCACCGGAACTCGGACTTGTCCGAGTTCCGCACTGTTAAGCGACACAAGTCGGGTAAACCCGACTTGTGGTGTCATAGGCGAGCGAAGCGACGCCGTCTTCGACGGCTATGCCCGGCAAAGACAATTGAGAGGATGACGCATATAGCGTTCCGCGCCTTTTTCCCGGCAATGATGAGAAATACAAAAGCGCGGAAATGTGTCCACGCCCTAGTACTACTGTGTCACAAATTTGCATACCGGGAATGTCTGGCGATTTGAGCGGCGCAGCAGGGGCATCGCGACAGAGTCCTGGCCAGCGCAACGATTATTCGCCGGCGCATGGTTGCGACGGAATTCGGGATGTGGCGT
>CAZNSG010000029.1:0-2134 GCA_964575715.1 uncultured Hyphomicrobiales bacterium
CGGCCTCTGCGAGGCTCACGCCGCATGCCTTCGCGACACTCAAGGCGGCGAGTGCGTTGGCCACATTATGCAGCCCTGGAACTTTCAGAGCCACGTCGACGGTCTCACCGGTATCGCGCGACTTCACCTGGAACACGATTCCGGTCGGCGACGGGGCCGGCGACGAGGCCAGCAGATGTGCTTGCGTGGAACGCAGACTGTAGGTCACCACTTGTTTTGGATCTAAATCGACCGAGATCGCCGCGGTTTCCGCATTGTCGAGATTCAGCACCACCCTCTGCGCCCCGGCGATGAAGCCGCGGAAAAGGCTGCGCAGCTCGTCTAGTGATTTATGATCCAGGGAAATATTATTCACTACCGCTACGCGGGGTTTGAAATACGCAATCGAGCCATCGCTCTCGTCCACTTCACTGACGAAAATGTTGCCCTCGCCGACCCTGGCGCTGGCAAAAGGAAAGTCGGCATCGATGAAGTTTTTCATATCCGCGCCGTTCATGATCGTTGGGCTTCTTCCAGCGCGGTGCAGAATCCACCCAATCATGCCGACCGTGGTGGACTTACCACTAGTGCCTGCGACACCAACGCCCAAGGCGGCAGAGTTGAAGATTTGAGCAAGAAGCTTCGCGCGGGTGATGATGGCGGCACCGATACGACGCGCGGTTTGCACGTCGGGAATCGTTTCCTCAACAGCAGCGGAGGTGACCAAAACCTGATCCACCCGACGAATGCCACTGCCATCCTGCGGATGAAGCAGCACCCCACGTGCACGCAAAAAATCAAACCTTTCGGCATTGCGCCCCTGGTCAAGTGCGCGGTCAGAACCCTCGACTCGCCCGCCCCTGGCTTGGATGATCAATGCAAGGGGGGTCATGCCACTACCACCGACGCCGCAAAAAAAGTAATCTCCGGGTTGAGTCATCGGCAAAACCTACAAGCGTTGCCAATGACGTGCAACTCGATTGGGGCGATGGGATGAGCAAGGAGAGATGTAGGATCGGCGTCGTCGCGCCGGCTTCGCGCATGTCTCCGGAAGTCGCCACCAGAGTGCCGGTGTTGGCCAGAGCTCTATACCCGGACAGGACGCCCGAGATCTTCTTCCACCCCCAGTGCTTTGCGTCACACGGACATTTCGCGGGTGATGACGAAACGCGCGCACAGGCCTTTCTCGATATTGCTAACGACGAGAGCTATGACGCGGTGTGGTTCGCGCGCGGCGGTTACGGTTCGTGTCGCGTGGTCGGGGCGGTCATGGGTCGATTGACGGAGAAGTCCAGGCGAAAAGCCTACGTGGGCTATAGTGATGCCGGCATGCTGCTTGCCGCTTTATACCGAGCTGGGTTCGAGGACGTGGCGCACGGTCCCGTGGCGCAGGACATCCTTCGAGACGCGGGGGACGCAGCGGTTGGCCGAGCGCTGGCCTGGATGGTCGATCGGTCGCCAGAGGCGTTGGAGCCCACGGTCAGCAGTGCGAAGAAGACCGCGGCATTTAACATGACGGTCCTCAGCCAGTTGCTTGGCACGCCGCTGCAACCTGACCTCGACGGACATGTGCTCATGTTGGAGGAGGTGGGGGAGGCAATGTACAGGATTGATAGATCGCTATTTCATATTTCCAGTAATGCCGAAATCAGGCGGGTGTCGGGCATCATGCTCGGCCGTTGCAGCGCCATCACCCCGAACGAACCGGATTTCGGAATGAACGAGGAGGAGATCGCCCGCTACTGGTGCCGGAGGGCCGGGATTCCTTGGTTGGGACGCGCCGACATCGGGCATGACTCCAACAACAAGATTGTGCCCTTCGGTCCCCTACGTATGACGGGACCTGCGCGAGCGGCCCTGAGCCCATAGCCAAGCGATGAGAATTGCAATTAGCAATTATGCAGTACGAGGACCGGTCCGGGTCAAGGCCGAAGACCGACCGATTCCGCAGGTCTGCACTTGGTCCGCTTTCCACCCATTAGCGTCAGAACTGTAGACGTGGCGGTATGTCGGCCAGTGCCAATGCACAAAATCGCTGCGCGATAGCCCGCTGCGCGGGTAGCCCGACCGCGAGCGCGGTAACCGGAGGTGAGATCGTCGATAGCGGACGAGGCGTCCTGTCTTGAAGATCGAGGTGTCGTCAACCTCATCCCAG
>CAZNSG010000030.1:0-2655 GCA_964575715.1 uncultured Hyphomicrobiales bacterium
CAAAGCCTACAAAAGCTTCGCTATGATCGGTCACGACTCGCCCTCCTTGCGTTGAGGCTCTGCCCGGTCCATCCGGGTAACCCTCGCAACCGCATCGAGGGTGAGTCGCCTCATCAAAGGAAGGACATACGGTCTTGCTACAGGCCCAGAGATGTAGCCCGCATTGAGCAGAGCGAAATGCGGGTTCGCTTGCCGATAGCACAGCCCCGGATTTCGCTACGCTCAATCCGGGCTACGTTTGCTACGCTTGCTGACGCGATGCGCAGCGCCCGGGACACGAGACCTACCGCTTGGCGTCGTCCTTCTTGCCCGCATCGTATTTCATCAGCAGCGGATATTGCAGCGCCGCGAAGATGAAGGTAAGCGGCATCACGCCGAACACCTTGAATGCCACCCAAAAATCCGTGGACTGGGTGCGCCAGATAATTTCGTTGAGCAGCGCAAGTGCAAGAAAGAACAGCGCCCAGCGCTGAGTAAGCTTGCGCCAGCCTTCCTCGGTCAAGTTGAATACCTGGTCGAAAACGATCGCGAGCAGGGATTTGCGAAACACCAGGCCGCCCCCGAGCACGGCTGCGAACAGCACATAGATGATGGTCGGCTTGAGCTTGATGAAGGTCTCGTCCTGGAAGATGAGCGTGAGCCCGCCGAATACCAGGACGACAAAGGCCGAGACCAGCGCCATCACCGGCAGTCGACGGGTGAGCGCATAGGAGATTATAAGCGCTACAAGGATCGCGACCATGAACACCGCGGTCGCGACGAATATGCCGGCGCGCTCGCCGGTTGCGATGGCCGCGGGAATAAGGGGGCCAAACCAGGGTGCAAACAGCCCCGGCCGCGCGTTGGCGAAGAAGAACAAGACCAGCGGCCCGAGATCGAGCGTGAGCTTGAGCCAAGGATTGGGTTGCGGTTTTTCAGTCATGGATGCGGTGTAGCGTTATCTAGGCTCGCTGTCATTGGCCCTCGCCCTGAGGAGACCGCCGATCTCGGGCTTGCCCTAGATCGGTTGTGTGAATACCAAGTCGGCAACAGCCGACTTGGATGGCGGCCGTCTCGAAGGGCGATGGCTGACATCGTGGCCGCCTCATCCTTCCCGCCTCCGCTCGCAGCACGAGCTACGGCGGGTTTGAATCCGCCGAAGCGCGTGAGCGCGAAGGCGGACGAGACGCGGCGCATCGCAGCCAAGTGTACGCAGGCTGCGCCTGCTATGGCGCCGCTCCTCATGATGAGGCGAAATCAATCCCCGCGATGGCGCGCGCGAAATCCCTGGCCGTGAACGGCGCCAGATCGTCGACGCCTTCGCCGATGCCGATGAAATGTATCGGCAGCGCGAATTTTTGCGCAATCGCCACCAGGATGCCGCCGCGCGCCGTGCCATCGAGCTTGGTCATGCAAAGGCCGGTGACGCCCGCGGTTTTCAAAAACACCTCAACCTGCGAGAGCGCGTTCTGTCCGACGGTGGCGTCGAGCACCAGCAGCACGGCGTGCGGCGCGCCCGCATCGAGCTTCTTCATCACCCGCACGATCTTTTCCAGCTCCACCATCAGCACCGCCTTGTTTTGCAGGCGGCCGGCGGTGTCGACAATGAGCACATCGGCGCTCTCGTTCTTGGCGGCCGTGAGCGCTTCGAACGCGAGCCCGGCGGCATCGGCGCCGCTCTCGCGTGCGATCACTTTGGCGCCGGCACGCGCGCCCCAGATCTTGAGTTGCTCGATGGCGGCGGCGCGGAAGGTGTCGCCGGCGGCCAGCAACACCTTACGGCCCTCAGCGCGAAATTTCGCCGCCAGCTTGCCGATGGTGGTGGTCTTGCCCGAGCCGTTGACGCCAACCACCAAAATGACGAACGGCTTGGCCGCGCCCAGCACCAGCGGCTTTGCCACGGGAATGAGAATTTTCTCGACTTCGGCGGCGAGCACGGCCTTCGCCTCGTCGACGGAAATCGCCTTGTCGAAGCGGCCCTCGCGCAACGCCGTGGCGATGCGGCCGGCGGTCGCTACGCCGAGATCGGCGCGGATCAGCACGTCCTCGATTTCCTCGAGCATGGCGGCGTCGAGCTTGCGCTTGGACACCAGATCGGCGAGCGCGCCGCCCAGCGAGGCCGAGGTGGCTTTGAGCCCGCCGGTGAGCCGCTGCCACCAGCGTCGCCGACCCGCCGCGTCTTTGTTGGTGCTGTCGCTCATGCCAACTGCCGTGATACCCGTTCCGTCATGACACCGGAAGAGATGCAAAGCCGCCTGCTCTACCGCGACGGGCTGATGTTGATCGTCGACAAGCCCGCCGGCATCGCCGTGCACAAGGGGCCGCAAAACGCCCATGGCGACGGCTCGAGCCTGGAGGATTATTTCGGCGCCTTGCGCTTCGGCCTGCCGCGTCCGCCCGCGCTCGCCCATAGGCTTGATCGCGACACCTCGGGCTGCCTGGTGCTCGGCCGCCAGCGCAAGGGGCTGGCCGAGCTTGGCAGCCTGTTCAAGCGCGGGCTTGTGGGCAAAACCTATTGGGCGTTGGTCGAGGGCGGGTAGAGTCGAGATGTGACGCGGTGGCTGTAGGTAGAACCTATCTGTTGCCGCCTCTTTCGTCTGGCGGTGCCTCAATAGTTCCACCATGGCTCCGTTTCCACATCCCGCTCGTCGAACCGGACAGGCAGATCTCCCGCAT
>CAZNSG010000031.1:0-40965 GCA_964575715.1 uncultured Hyphomicrobiales bacterium
GCTCCGGAAGTACGGTCCCGAGGCGCAAAGTCGCCGCCGGTGGAGCGCCGCGAGGCGAAGCGCCCTGCCTTACTGGGCGCGCACGCCAAGCAGGCGGTTTGCGCAGACTGCGTAAACTTGTCTGCGCGGCGTGAAGTTTGAAATGGATGCGTCTTTCGGCGCTCCGCTCCCTCATGTTTTGAGGGACATGAGAATACGGGCGCACCAATCTCGGGTTTACCCGAGATTGGAAAATTTGGATTCCCAGATCGGCCAAGGCCGATCTGGGTGCGCCGGCTTAAAAAAATACGGGGCGCGGAGCTTTGGCTGGTCAGGGAACAGAAGTCAGATGACAGTGATCGGATGAAAAACGTATACGCGCCGCGATCTCACCTCACCTCACCCCGTTGGGGAGAGGTCGGCGAGCACGCAGGCAAGTGTACGCAGCCTGCGCAAGCTTGGCTTAAGTGCGAGCCGGGAGAGGGGCTGTCTGCTTGATAATCCGATCCCCCTCTCCCGCTTCGCCGCCTATCGGCGGCTCAGCGACCTCTCCCCGCTGGGGAGAGGTGAAGGAAGTGCGCAGCGTTGGCTTGCCGGAAAACAAAAATCATAAGTCAGAGATTGGAGATCAAGATTTGACGGCAGCGCGCGCCGCGTCGGCGATGGCCTCGAGCGCGACCACATCGCGCGGGAAATCCGCAGCGATCCAGGCGGCTTCGGCCGCGTCCAAGGCCGCACCGAGAGCGGGTCCCTTCGCAACGCCGCGGTTGATAAAATCCGCAGCTTTGAGCGGAAAGAGCGGCACGCTCCAGCGCGCGGGCAGCGTCGCGAGCGCATGCCAGGTGTCGTCGGCGGCACCGGCAGGTGAGCGGCTCCAGGCGACCAGCACGCGGTCGGTGAAGCGCTCCGTGCCAAGCCGATAGAGCAGCGCGCGCGCCTCCCGGTCGCTTGTCGGCGACACGCGCCACCAGCCATCGCCGATCGAGGCAAGCCGCGCGTGCTCGGCATTGGCCAGCCGCAGGCGCGCCAACAGCCTGCCGGCATCCTCGACCACGGCAACGCCGAGCGCGCCGAGCCGGCGCACCGGATCGGCGGCGGCGCCAGTTGCGGCTTCCACCTTTACCAGGTTGGAAAAGCTTGCGAGATACGGCACACCGCCGAGCACGCTGGACAGAATTCCGGTCTCGGTCATGGTCGCGAGCGTGGGCACCGCATGCGGCGCGAGGAGGAGCTTGACGAGCTCCATGCGCAGTCGCTCGCGCGACAATTGATCTAGCCCTGAGCGCGCGACGATGCACGCATGCAGGCCATCCGGGTCGGGCGTGCCGTGGCCGTAGGCGGCGTGAAAGCGGAAGAAGCGCAAGATGCGCAGATAATCCTCCGCGATGCGTTTATTGGCATCGCCGATGAAGCGCACGCGCCGCGCCGCGAGATCGTCGAGCCCGCCGACATAATCGTGGACGCGGCCGTCGGCCGAGAGCGAGAGCGCGTTGATGGTGAAATCGCGCCGCTCGGCGTCGGCCTTCCAGTCGCGCCCGAAGCTGACATTGGCGTGTCGGCCAAAGGTTTCCACGTCCTGCCGCAGCGTAGTCACTTCGAACGGGCGGCCGGCGACCACTACCGTGATGGTGCCATGCTCGATACCGGTCGGCACCGGTTTGAAGCCGGCGGCGCTGGCGCGGCGGCTCACTTCGGCGGGCAGCGCCGTGGTGGCGATATCGATGTCGCCGATCGGCTCGTGCAGCAGCGCGTTGCGCACCGCGCCGCCGACGACGCGCGCCTGCTCGCCGTCGCGGTCGAGCACGGCAAGCAGCCGCGCCAGCGGCCCCTCACGCAGCCAGGTGGCCTGGGCGAGATCGGGCAGCGCCGTCATCGCGTGCGCCCCGGTACGAACTTGCCGTTCTCCATGTGCGCCGGCTCGTAGGTCGAGCCGGGTGGCGAGCCGGATAAATGCGCGAGTATGAGGAAGCTGCCGAGCATCAACAGCAGCGCAGCAATGGCAAGAGTGGCGAGCGTTTTCGGCGGCCAGGAGCCGCGGTTGAATACCTGCGCGCGCGTCGCCACCAGAAAGATTGCGTAGACGACAAACGGCGCCAGGAACAGCACCAGCTCAGTGAAAACAGGCCGGATCATGCGCCGTAAATCCGCTCGTACATGTTGCGCAGGATACCCGCGGTCACGCCCCAGATGTAGCGCTCCTGGTAAGGCATGGCGAAATATTGCCGCTCGATCCCCTTCCAGTCGCGCGTGAGGAACCGATGGTTGGCCGGCGTCATCAGGAAGGCGAGCGGCACTTCGAAGGCTTCCGTCACTTCGGAGGTGTTGAGCGCGAGCGCATAGTCAGGCGCAATGCGCGCCACCGCCGGCAATATACGAAAGCCCGACAGCGTGAGATAGAGATCGAGATAGCCGATCGGTTCGATGAAACGCGACTCGATCCCGATTTCTTCCCTGGTTTCGCGCAACGCGGCGGCAAGCGGGTCGGTGTCGTCGCGCTCGATCTTGCCGCCGGGAAAGGCGATCTGTCCCGGGTGGTTCGGCAGCTCCGCGGTGCGCTGGGTGAGCAGCACCATCAGTTCCGCGCGTGCGACCACGGGGATGAGAACAGCCGCAGGTCTGGTCGCTGTAACGCCCGCGCGCTGCCACAACATCGGATCGAGATCGAGATCACCGCGCGCGCTTTGTGCGTTGAGGTCGGTGAGCGCAGCCGGCACTTCGAGCGAGAGTTGGGCGCGGGCGCGCGCAAAGAACTCATGCGCGGGTGGCTTGCGCGCGTCCATCAAGCGAACTCCTTCAAACTTGTTTTCATTTTTCGCATTTTCTAGGGTGAGCCGGTTTCCACTTCGCCGGATAATGCTATGCCAGCCGGCGCCATGATAAAAAACTCCCCATCGGAGGCGACGCCGAACATGCGCTGGCCCGCGAGCTCGCGTTCCTCGCCGAGCGCGACCAGATCGTAGAACAGCGCCCGCGTCACCTTCGCCCATAGGTCTCGCCGCACGTGGAGATAGGGTTTTAGCCCGCCGGTACCAGTCTCAGGCTCGAACCGTAGCGCATGGCCCGCCCCGCATGCGACCCAATCGTCCACATTGGTGCGGAAATGCAGAACGCTACCGCGTGGCCCCGGCGCTACCATCAGCTCGACCGCAAGGAACGGAACATCATCGACCGTAATCCCGCATTTCTCGACCGGCGTGACCAGGAAGTACTTGTCCGCTTCGCGCTTGAGCACGGAAGCGAACAGCTTGACCATGGCCGGCCTGCCGATCGGGGTCTTGAGATAAAACCAGCTGCCATCGCTCGCGATTCGCATGTCGAGGTCGCCGCAAAATGGCGGATTCCAGAGATGCACAGGCGGTGGGCCCTTGTCGCCCTCCCGCCGCGCCGCTCCGGCGATGGAATCGAGCCCGGTTTGCCTTTGGTTTGCCATGGTTGCACCTACCCTATGGCCTGGGCTGGGCTCTACGGCCAACGCTATTGTGATCGGCCAAAGTGCACTCGCCACACGCCCCATAAATAGCGTAAGCTGTGGAAAATTGATGAGAAAACAAGCCGCAGTCGGCCATCCGGGTTCGTCGCGCGGCTATTGTGTCGCACCATGGCAGGCCTTGGCCGGGTCAATCGGCCGTAACAGAGGTAACCGACAAAGGAGTGCATGATGGCGGCGGTGACTAGCGAGGGCATCGAAAAGCTCGAAGATATGATTGTGCGGGCCGCCGAATCGACGGCCGCCCATATCGCCGCAGCCAAGAGCGCCATCGGCGCCGTGATCTTCGGCCAGGAGCGGGTGGTCGAGGAGGCGCTCATCACCGTGCTTTGCGGCGGCCACGCCATGCTGGTCGGCGTGCCTGGCCTGGCCAAGACCAAACTGGTCGAGACCATGGGCATCGTGCTTGGCCTCGATGCCCGGCGCATTCAGTTTACCCCGGACTTGATGCCGTCAGACATCCTCGGCAGCGAGGTGCTGGAGGAAGGCGCGGGCGGCAAGCGCAGCTTCCGGTTCATCCCGGGACCGATTTTCGGCCAGTTGCTGATGGCCGACGAGATCAATCGCGCCAGCCCGCGCACCCAGTCGGCGCTCCTCCAAGCCATGCAGGAGCAGCACGTCACGGTCGCCGGCACCCGCCACGACGTACCAAAACCATTCCATGTGCTCGCAACACAGAACCCGATAGAGCAGGAAGGCACCTACCCGCTGCCGGAAGCGCAACTCGATCGCTTCCTGATGCAGATCGATGTTTTTTATCCCGACCGCGATGCCGAGCGGCGGATTGTGTTCGAAACCACGGGCGTCGAGGAGGTGCGGCCGAAACAGGCGATGAGCTCCGACGAACTGATAACGGCACAACGCCTGGTGCGCCGCCTGCCGGTGGGTGAATCGGTCATCGACGCAATCCTCTCGCTGGTGCGCTCGGCCCGTCCCGGTCCCGATGCCGGCGAACTCGGCAAGCTCATTTCCTGGGGGCCGAGCCCGCGCGCTAGCCAATCGCTGATGCTGCTTTCGCGCGCGCGCGCATTGCTCGACGGACGGCTCGCGCCTTCGATCGACGACGTGCTCGCGCTGGCCGAGCCCGTACTCAAGCACCGCATGGCGCTGACCTTCGCCGCCCGCGCCGACGGCGAGACCATCGAAGGCGTGATCGGCAAGCTCAAGACGCGCATCGGATGATTTGATGGCGGCAGCGCGACCAGGAAGCCGGGAAGAAGGCAAGGCGATCCAGCGCGCGGGCGGTGCCGCACGCGCTTCTGCCGCCAATTTGCCGCGGCTCATCCTCGAAGCGCGGCGTATTGCCGCCACCGTGATCCATGGCCTACACGGACGCAGGCGGGCCGGATCAGGCGAAAATTTCTGGCAATTCCGCCGCTTCATTTCGGGCGAGGAAGCGCGCCGCGTCGATTGGCGACGCTCGGCACGCGACGAGCATCTGTACGTACGCGAGCAGGAATGGGAGGCCGCGCACACGGTTTGGATCTGGCCCGACCGTTCGCCCTCCATGGTATTTGCTTCTACACTTGCGCGCGAAAGCAAGCTCGATCGAACCCTCGTCGTCGCGCTCGCTCTCGCCCAAGTGCTGGTGGAAGCCGGCGAGCGCGTCGGCGTCCCCGGCCTCGTACGTCCGACCGGCAGCCGCGCCATCATCGACCGCATGGTCAATGCGATCATGCATGATCCGAACGAGCGAGCGAGCCTGCCGCAGGGATTTGCACCGGCTTCGCTTGCGGAAATCGTTTTGCTCTCCGACCTTTGGAGCCCGATCGAGGACATTCGCGCCACGCTCACGCAATTGTCGGTGAGCGGCGCGCAGGGTCATCTGGTACAGATCGTCGATCCGGTGGAAGAAACTTTTCCCTTCTCCGGCCGCGTCGAGTTCTGGGAGCCGGAGGGCTTTGCCGAGATCACGGCTGGCCGGGCCGAGAACTGGCGTGTCGATTATGAAGCGCGCGTGGCGCGCCATCGGGCCGAAATTCGCGCCGAGACCGACAGGCTGGGCTGGAGCTTCACCATTCATCGCACCGATCGCCCGGCCAACGATCTCCTGCTTGCGCTGCATGCCCGCATCAGTGAGGGTACGATCGCCGCCGTGATGAGTCGCGGGCCGCGCAACGCGCAAATCGGGAGACGGGCATGATGGGTCTGCCGATCGCCTTCGCGCAGCCGCTGGTGCTGCTCGGCCTCTTGAGCCTGCCGATCCTGTGGTGGCTGTTGCGGCTGATTCCGCCGCGGCCGCGCCGAGTCGAATTCCCGCCAACGCGGCTGTTGTTCGATATCACGCCCAAGGAAGACAAGCCGGCGCGCACGCCCTGGTGGCTTACGGCACTGCGGCTGACGCTTGCGGCGCTGGTCATTTTCGCCGCGGCCGGCCCGATGTGGAATCCGCCGGTGACGACTGCGAGCGGGGCTTCGGCCATCGCGCTCCTGATTGATGACGGATGGGCGGCGGCGGCGAGCTGGGATGCCCGCATGCGTACCGCCGACGACATCATTGCGCGCGCGGAGGCAGACAATCGCGGCGTTGCCATCGTGCCGCTCTCGGAACCGGCCCGCGACCTTTCGCTGGCCACTCCTGCCGCGGCGCGGGTGCGCCTCAAGCAGCTCAAGCCGAAGCCGCATGCGATCGAACGAATGGACATGCTGCCGGCAATCGCGCGTTTGCTTGCCGCCACGCCCGCGATCGATCTGCTGTGGCTGTCCGACGGCGTCGATCTCGGCCGCGGCGCGGATTTCATCGCCGCGCTCGCGCGCGCGATCGAAGGCCGGTCGATCACCGTGATCGCGGGCGGCCTGCCGAGCGCGCATGCACTGGTTGGCGCCGACAACGCGGCCGGTGCGCTGACCGTCAAGGTCTTGCGCGCGCAAGCTGCAAACGCCGAGGAGGGTATCATTCGCGCGCTCGATCTCAAGGGCCTGCCGTTGGGCGCGTCGCGTTTTTCCTTTAATGCGAATGCGATTGAAACCGATGCGGAGATTAATTTACCAGTCGAGATCCGCAACGATATCGCGCGGCTTGAAATTGTGTCCGAACAATCGGCCGGCGCGGTGCAACTGCTCGACAAGCGCTGGCGCCGGCGCACGGTCGGCGTGATATCCGGGGCCACGGCAGAGACCGCGCAGCCACTGCTGGCTTCCACCTATTATCTCGCGCGCGCGCTCAATCCATTTGCCGATGTGCGCCTGGCCGAGGGCGCTTCACCCGCGGAAGCGGTCAAGCGTTTCCTCGACCAGAACCTGCCGATGCTGGTGCTGGCCGATGTGGGCAATGTCACCGGTGAGGCGCGCGAGCGGCTCGCGAGTTGGATCGAGGGCGGCGGTGTGCTGCTGCGCTTTGCAGGCCCGCGGCTGGCGGCGGGCGACGACGATCTGGTGCCGGTCAAGCTGCGGCGCGGCGGGCGCATTCTCGGTGGTAGCTTGAGCTGGGAGAAGCCGCAGCAGCTCGCGTCATTCGCGCGCGAAAGCCCGTTCAATGGCATGGCGGTGCCCGATGACGTCAAAGTCTCGCGTCAGGTGCTGGCGGAGCCGGAAGCCGGGCTGACCGACCGGACCTGGGTCTCGCTTGCCGACGGCACACCGCTGGTGACCGCGGTGCGCCGCGGCAAGGGCGTCATCGTACTGTTCCATGTCACCGCCGATACGCGCTGGTCGGATCTGCCGCTGTCCGGCACCTTCGTCGAGATGCTCAAGCGTATCGTGGCGATGGCGGGCTCGACCACCGTGACCGACGCTGGCGCCAGCACCCGCCAAGTGCGCGAAATGGTCTCGCCCAGCCGATTGCTCGACGGCTTCGGCGCCTTCGGCCCGCCACCGTCGACCGCAAGACCAGTGCCGGCGGACTATGCCGGGCGCGCGAGCGCCGATCATCCGCCGGGGTATTACGGTCCGCCCGAGGGCCTGCTAGCGGTCAATACACTCACGCCGGCCGATCGGCTCGCCGCGCTTGACTTCGCGCCGCTCAACGCGCGTGTGGAGCCCTTCCGGTTGGGTGAACCGCATGATCTGCGCGGCCCGATCCTGCTCACAGCCTTTGTGTTGCTCATGATCGATGCACTGGTCGTATTCTGGCTCTCCGGCGGGATTGCGCGGCTGTTGCGCCAGCGCAGGCCGGCGGTGGCGACGGTACTCGTCGGCGTGCTTGCGGCACTCTCGTTCGGCCCAGGCGCATCGGCGCAACAGCCGCCGCAACTAAGACCGCCGGTTGAGATGCAGATCGTGCCGAAAATGGACACGACCCAACAGCGCGCGCGACAAGCGCTGCAGGATCAGAATCCGGACTTCGCCATGAAGGCGACGCTGGAGACGCGGCTCGCCTATGTGCTCACCGGCGATGCCGAGATCGATGCCATCAGCGAATCCGGCCTGAAGGGACTGACCATATTCCTGGCGCAACGCACCGCGCTCGAAGCCGGCGCGCCGGTCGGCGTCGATATCGCGCGCGATGAACTCACCTTCTTCCCGCTGATCTACTGGCCGATTGTTCCGGGCGCGGCCAAGCCCTCGCCCGCCGCGCTTGCACGCATCGACGCTTACATGAAACGCGGCGGGACGGTGCTGTTCGACACGCGCGATGCCATCATGGCGCCGCCGGGTCCCGGTGGCGAGAGCCGCTCGCCGGGGATGCTGGCGCTGCGCGGGATATTGTCGTCGCTCGATATCCCGGAACTCGAACCGGTGCCGCGCGACCATGTGCTGACCAAGACGTTCTTCCTGTTGCGCGATTTTCCCGGCCGCTTCAACACCGGGCAGCTTTGGGTGGAAGCGACGCCAACCGACAACGAAAACGAAGAGGAGAAACGGCCGGCGCGCGCGGGCGACGGTGTGTCCTCGATCCTGATCACGTCGAACGATCTTGCCGGCGCCTGGGCAACGCGTCCCGACGGCCAGGCCATGCTGCCGCTGGTGCCGGGCGAGCCGCGCCAGCGCGAATATGCGTTCCGCGCGGGCGTCAACATCGTCATGTATACGCTGACCGGCAACTACAAGGCCGATCAGGTGCACGTGCCGGCACTGCTTGAGCGGCTCGGACAGTAAGGAATTACTATTGACAATAGTAAAGTACTATGGAAAATTACTATCGCCTCGAAGCGATAGGAAACCGTTATGAGCAAATACGAAGCGCTTCCCCAATTCCTTGCGTCGGCTCACGGGTCGATAAAGCGGCTGAACTTTGCCGAGATCGAACGGGTTTTGGGGTTCAAGCTGCCGAAAAGCGCGTATAAACATGAAGCTTGGTGGAGCAACAACACGACCGGCCACTCGCATGCGCGCGCTTGGCTTAAGGCCGGGTGGCGCACTCAGGACTTGGACCTCGCTGGACGTAAGGTCACATTCCAGCGTTGGGTGCAGTCATCGCTCCCCGCAACGCCGTCGCCTAAGGGCGATCCTTGGGGTTGCATGGCCGATACTATAACCATCATGCCCGGCGTCGACCTGACCGCGCCAACCGGCGACACGTGGAACGCGGAGGAAGGGCGGCAGCTCAATGAGTGATCTTTTGCTCGACACCTGCGCTGTGCTTTGGCTGGCCAAAGGCGCCGAAATGACGCCGGAAGCGCGCGCGGAAATCGCTGATCGAAATCTGCACGTCTCTCCTATCACCGCATGGGAGATTGCCAATTTGGTACGCAAGAACCGCATCGCCTTCACCTTGCCGGTCGCGACCTGGTTCCGGCAAACGGTCGGCAAGATGGCCGCGGTCACGCCGCAATTGACCATCGAGATTCTTGCGGATTCGTGCGCTTTGCCGGGCTCGCCGCCGGGCGACCCAGCCGACCGGATTATCATCGCCACGGCGCGCGAGTCTGACATGACGGTGGTGACTCGCGATAAGCAGATCCTTGAGTACGCGCGCACCGGCCACGTACGCACCTTGGTATGTTGACCATGAACCTCGGCATCGCATTCGCGCCACTGGTGCCTTCTTATGTGCTGTGGGCGGCGTGTGCGGTCGCGATCGCCATCGCGACGATGCTGTTTTTCGTGCGCAGCCGCGGCGCGGCCGTGCGCGCGGTGACGCTGGCGCTGGTCGTGCTGGCGCTGGCCAATCCGTCGTTCACCAAGGAGGACCGCGAACCGCTCACGTCCGTCGTCGTGGTCGTGATCGACAAGAGCCCGAGCCAGACACTCGGCGAGCGCGCGGCGCAGACCGAAGCCGCGCGCGCGGCGCTGGCGGAGCGGCTTGGCAAAATTGCGGGCCTGGAAGTGCGCTTCGTCGAGGCGGGCGAGGCCGACGGCGAGACCGACGGCACGCGGTTGTTCTCGGCGCTGAGCGCGGCGCTGGCCGACGTGCCGCCCGATCGCGTGGCCGGCGCGATTTTCATCACCGATGGCCGCGTGCACGACGTGCCGGCCGAAGTCGCGGCGCTCGGTTTTACCGCCCCGGTCCATGCGCTGATTACCGGCCGGCGCGACGAACGCGATCGCCGGGTGGCGCTGATAACGGCGCCGCGTTTCGGCATCGTCGGGCAATCGCAGACGGTCGTCTTCCGCGTCGAGGATCAGGGCGCGCGGTCGGCACCGGCGCGGATCACAGTGCGCCGCGACGGCGAGACGGTGGAAAACCGCAACGTGGTCGTCGGCAATATTGTGAGCGTGCAGATACCGATCCCGCACGCCGGACCGAATATTGTCGAGATCGAAGCCTCGCCGCTGGAAGGCGAATTGACGACGCTCAACAACCGCGTCGTCGTCTCGATCGACGGCGTGCGCGACAAGCTGCGCGTGCTGCTGGTCTCGGGCGAGCCGCATGCAGGCGAGCGGACGTGGCGTAATCTGTTGAAATCCGACGCCAGCGTCGATCTCGTGCACTTCACCATTCTGCGTCCGCCGGAAAAGCAGGACGGCACGCCGATCAATGAGCTTTCATTGATCGCGTTTCCGACCCGCGAGCTGTTTCAGCAGAAGATCGGCGAATTCCATCTCATCATCTTCGATCGCTACGCGCGCCAGGGCGTGCTGCCCATCATCTATTTCGACAATATCGCGCGCTATGTACGCGAGGGCGGCGCGGTGCTGATCGCGGCTGGGCCCGATTACGCCAGTCCCACCAGCCTCTGGCGCACGCCGCTCGATGCCATCCTGCCGGCCGAGCCCAGCGGCCGGACCATCGAGCAGCCGTTCCATGCCCAGCTCACCGCCTTGGGCAGACGCCATCCAGTTACGCGCGGCCTCGACGGGGCCGACAGCAGCCCGCCGCATTGGAGCCGCTGGTTCCGCCTGGTCGATACCAGGAGCGCCAGCGGCACCACGGTGATGGATGGCCCCGACAACAAGCCGCTCTTGGTGCTATCGCGCGAGGGCGAAGGCCGGGTTGCGCTCCTGCTCTCCGACCATATCTGGCTTTGGGCGCGCGGCTATGAAGGCGGCGGACCGCATCTCGATCTGCTGCGCCGGCTCTCGCATTGGCTGATGAAGCAGCCCGATCTCGAGGAGGAGGCGCTGCGTCTGCTGGTGCGCGGGCGCGACTTGCTGGTCGAGCGACAGACCATGGCGGACAACGTGGGCGAAGTGACGCTGACCACGCCATCGGGCGCCACCCGTGTGCTCACGTTAGCGTCGGGGGAGCCGGGATTATGGCGCGGCACGGTCCGCGCGAACGAACTCGGCCTTTGGCGCGCGACCGACGGCAAGCTGTCGGCGCTGATCAATGTCGGCCCCGCCAATCCGCGCGAATATGCCGAGGTGACTTCGACCACCGACGTGCTCGGCCCGCTGGCGACGGCGACCGGCGGAGCCGCGCGGCGGCTGACCACGGGGGCGGAGCTTGCCATGCCGCGTGTTGTCGCCATGCGATCGAGCGATACCTACCGGGGCGAAGACTGGATCGGATTGAAGCTGCGCGAGGCCAGCGTCGTGCGCGGCATCGGCGTGCTGCCGGTATTTGCCGGATTGCTCGGACTCTTGCTATTGGTAGGTAGCCTGGCGGCGACGTGGGCGCGGGAAGGCCGCTAAAGCGGCCGCTGTTGAGCCGCGCCGCTAAGGTGATAGAGTGAGGAAGATGTGGCGTAGTGATACCGAACGAGTTCTTTAGTGAGGGGGAAAAATGTCAAAGAAAAAGGTAAAGAAATCGCGCCGATCGCAATCCGACGAACGGGCAAGCCGAAAAGCGAAGGCTACACGGCGGCGAGCGATATTCAAGTCGAGCAGCTGGTATGCGAGCGCGACGCGGTCAATAGCGATCAGTGACGGCATGCGGAGCTCGTAGGGCGGACGCGTCCGCTACGCTCAAGACGCCGTTAGAGCGGTGTCGCGCTGACTGGAATCTCTGCGACACTGGTACGGCACCGTGTCCCGGATGCGGTGCAGCGCACCCGAAGTCGGGTATACCCGACTTCGGGCTACCCGATTTAGGTGTCGCAAGTCGGATATATCCGACTTGCGATGCGGTGCACCACTGATCCGTGACCGCCACAGACTGAAACGATCCCGGGTCTGCAGCGCACCGCTGCACCATAGCGCGTCGAAGTCGCGCGTTATCGCGCTTATGGTTTCGCAACGCAGTCTAGCTTGCGCAGACTGCGTAAACTTGTCTGCGCGCTGCGCCCCGGAACACGTGTATTCAGTCAAGCCGATCCCGCTCTGACGCGGCTCTTGATGCGCAAGACGCCGCTGACGCGGCTTTTGGGGGGGGCGCGCGACGGCCGCGGACAGCTCGAAAATTCAGCGTGGTCTGCGATCGGGGCGGATTTGTCCGGTCACGCCCTCGAAGGCGCCGGAAACCAGTTCGGCCACCAGCAGCCGCTCCGGATCGACCGGCCCCGGCATGGTCGCGCGGCCCTTGGGGATTCGTTTGAAACCGGCCTTAACGTAGTAGGGCTCGTCGCCCACCAGCACGACCAGGCGATGGCCCTGGGCCTTGGCCTCGGCAAGCGCGCGTTCGATCAGCGCCCCGCCGATGCCATGCTCGCGAAACGGCGGCTCGACAGTGAGGGGCCCGAGCAGCAGCGCCGGTGCCTCCCCGATGAGCACCGGCGAAAGCCGCACCGAACCGACCAGCAACGTCCCAATGCACGCGGTGAACGACAATTCGAGCTGGTGTCCGATGCGCTCGCGGATGCGATAGGCGGTGCGCGCGTAACGGCCGGGGCCGAAAGTGCGCTCGTGCAGCCGCTCGATCGCAAGGGCATCGTCGGCGGTCTCCTGCAGAATACTCAACGACAAATCGTTCATCGGCTCCCCAGCCCGCCTGTTCGAGCCTTATCCGTTTTGATGGAATCAGAGGCAGGCTCTATCTTTTTGTTTTAGCGTGATCTTTTCCGACCTTCCTTCGCCCGCCGAAGCGGGCTTCGCGAAGGCGGGAAACCGGTTCCCACCACAGGAACTCGGGCTTGCCCGAGTTCCGAAGTACAGCATGCCGGAAGTCGGGTAAACCCGACTTCCGGTATCATAGGCGAGCGAAGCGACGCCGTCCTTCGGACGGCTATGTCCGGGGGCGTGCTTTTTCGGGATCACGCTCTAGCATTTAGGCTTGGCAAAATCCATCCGCCGCGGTTGTACGATTTCCTCGCATCCGCTGTGTCACCAGCCGCAAAGCATGATTAGATGCACTCGACAAGACGGAGAAATCGATGGGACTTTTGGTCGACGGCGTATGGCGGGACGATAGTTACGACAAGTCGCGCATGCAGGGCGGTACCTTTGTGCGGCCGTCGACGCGTTACCGCAACTTCGTCACGGCCGACGGCAGCCCCGGCCCCACCGGCGATGGCGGTTTTCCAGCCGAGAAGGGCCGTTATCACCTCTATGTCTCTCCCACCTGCCCGTGGGCGCATCGCACCATCATTTTCCGCCGACTCAAGGAGCTCGAAGGCGTGATCACGATGTCGACGGTGTCCTGGTACATGGGGGAAGAGGGCTGGACTTTCGATCGCAACGGAGGATCGAGCGGAGACGAGGTCAACGGCAAGAGCAAGCTGTCGGAAATCTATTTGCTTGCGGATGCGCGCTACACCGGCCGCGTGAGCGTGCCCGTGCTTTGGGACAGGCAACGCCGCACCATCGTCAATAATGAATCGTCGGAAATCATCCGGATGCTTAATTCGTCGTTCGATGCGTTCACCAACGAGCGTACCGACTATTATCCGCCGGAACTACGCGATGAGATCGATCGCATCAACGCCGTGGTTTATGCAAACGTCAATAATGGCGTCTACCGCACCGGCTTTGCGATCACGCAGGAGGCTTACGAAGAAGCGTTCCGAGCCTTGTTCAAGACGCTCGACGAGCTGGAGCTGAGGCTTTCACGGCAACGCTATCTCGCCGGCAGCCGGCTGACCGAGGCCGACTGGCGGCTGTTTCCCACCCTGATCCGGTTCGATGCGGTCTATGTCGGCCATTTCAAGTGCAATCTGCGGCGCATCGCCGACTACCCGAACCTGTCGAACTATGTGCGCGACCTCTATCATGTGCCGGGCGTGGCGGAGACCGTGGATATCGATCAATTCAAGCGGCACTATTACGGCAGCCAGCGCAAAGTGAACCCGACCGGCATCGTGCCGCTCGGACCGGAGCTCGATTTCACCGCGCGGCACGACCGGGGACGCTTCGCTAACTGACATCGGCCCCGATCGCGATATTCACCACTGCTGCGGAGCCGGCGCGCCGTTTAAAACTTCAGCGATTCGCGCGCGGGTGCCGATCGTCGTGTCGGAAGGCAGCGCGTCGGGCGGAAAAAATCCGTGCTCGATGATCTCATAGTTTGGCACGGGTTTGGACGGCTGGCGGAAAGTACGCACGACGAAGAGCGCGATATGATCGCGATTTGAATACATCGGGTGGAAGAAGATGCCATGCAGAGCGGGCGGCGCGACAAGCTCAATGTTGCCCTCCTCGGCAAGCTCGCGCGTGATCGCTGCGAGCAGCGTCTCACCGCGTTCGACCCCGCCGCCCGGCAGATGCCAGCCATCGGCGTAGCTGTGCTTGACCAGGAAAATGCGCCCCTCGCCGTCGATCACCAAGGCGCGCACGCCCATGGTTAGGCCGCGCGCAAAGCGCCAGTAGACATGAATCAGGTGCGGGATGGTGGACAGTATTGCGCCGCGCCAGCCTTTTTCCTGCATCTCCTGCATCCAGCGCTTTTTCTGCATCTCGTCCTTCACTGGCGTTTCCCGAGGTCCGGCTCCGCGTCATACTGACCGGCTAGCCCCCTTTCGGGTACGGAATCTTTCCAATATATCAAGAACCGATATCCACTCACATACGAGGCCGATGTGAAGCGCTTTTCCGATCTCTCCGAACAAGAAATCATCGCGCTCGCGATATCCAATGAAGATGAGGATAGCCGCATCTTTCGTGGCTTCGCCGAGGGCCTGCGTGCCGCCTTCCCGGCCTCCGCCAAAGTATTCGAAGAGATGGCGGACGAGGAGGTCCGGCACCGCAGCATGCTGTTCGACCTCTACCGCAGAAAGTTTGGCGAATATCTGCCGCTGATCCGCCGCCAAGACGTCAAGGGATTCATCCAGAAGAAGCCACTCTGGCTCATGCGCCCGCTTGGTATCGAAGACGCGCGCAAATATGCCGAGAACATGGAATTCGAGGCCGCGCGTTTTTACCGGCGGGCGGCGGAAATCAGCCGCGATGCCTCCGTGCGCAAGCTCCTGGTTGAACTCGCCGAAGCTGAAGTTGCGCATGAAAATCTTGCCCACAAGCTGGGCCAGCGCATTCTTACTCCGAGCGCGCGCGAGGAAGAGGCCGAAACCGAGCGGCGCATGTTTCTGCTGCAATATGTGCAGCCGGGTCTCATCGGGTTGATGGATGGCTCGGTATCGACGCTGGCGCCGCTGTTCGCCGCCGCGTTCGCCACACATAATACCTGGAATACGTTCCTGGTCGGGATGGCCGCATCGGTAGGCGCCGGCATTTCCATGGGATTTGCCGAAGCCTTGTCCGACGACGGCTCGCTGACCGGGCGTGGAACGCCGTGGGTCCGTGGCAGCATCACAGGGCTCATGACGATGATTGGCGGGGTCGGCCACACACTGCCCTATCTCATTCCCGATTTCTGGACCGCCACCGTTGTTGCGGTGGCCGTCGTGATCGTCGAACTCGCCGTCATTTCCTGGATCCGTTACCGCTATATGGATACCCCGTTCCTCGCCGCGGCGTTCCAGGTCGGGGTCGGCGGTGCGCTGGTGTTTCTGGCCGGAATATTGATCGGCAGCTCGTAATGTTCGTGCTGGCGCATCTGTCGGACCCGCATCTTGCTCCATTACCCACACCGCGCCCGGCGGACCTCGTCGGCAAACGCGGTCTTGGATTTCTCAATTGGCTGCGCAAGCGGGCCGCCATCCATCGCGCCGATGTCTTGGAACTGCTCGTGCGCGATCTCAAAGCGCGCACCTATGATCATCTCGCGGTCACCGGCGACGTTGTCAACATCGCGCTTGCGGCGGAGTTTGCACCGGCGCGCGCGTGGCTGGAAAATCTCGGCGCGCCCGATGAGGTCACGCTCGTGCCCGGCAACCATGACGCCTATGTGCGTGCGACCGCGGAACAAGCGCAACGGGCATGGGGCGCCTATATGCGCGGCGATGAACTTGAATTATTCCCATTCGTGCGCCGACGCGGTCCGGCGGCGTTGATCGGACTCTCCAGCGCGCAGCCGACGCCGCCGTTCATGGCGACCGGGCGCCTCGGCGGCGCGCAATTGGCGGGGCTGGAAGCGGTGCTCTTCGCGCTTGGCCGCGAAGGATTGTTTCGCATTGTGCTGATCCATCATCCGCCGGTCAGCACGCCCGCACGCTATTTCAAGCGGCTGACCGACTCGAGGGCGTTACGCGAGGTGCTGCGAAAGCATGGCGCCGAACTTGTTATTCATGGCCACGATCATGTGCGCAGCCTGGTCTGGCTCGAAGGGCCGAATGGTCGAATTCCCGCGATCGGCTTGCCCTCGGCTTCCGCCGCGCCGGATGGAGGCCATGAACCCGCGGGCTACAATCTGTTTGAAATCGACGGCACGCCGGGTGCGTGGCGCTGCACGGCGATTTCGCGTGGCCTGTCGCACGATGGAACGATGAGCGAACAGAGACGAGATGAACTCGTGCGCTAGGCGTTCGCCTGCCAGGCCACAACCCAGAGCACCGCGAACAGCACCAGGCATCCCAAGATCAGGCCGAGGATGAAGGCGCGTATCATGCGCCAGCGGCGATGAATGCGATGGCTCCTAAGATTTAAGTGCGACTTGCCGGCAAGCGGGATCGATTTGTCGGAAAGCGCGCGCTCGCGCTCGATCAGGCGGCCTGCGACGTAACGGGTAATTGCCTCGACGATATCGGCCATCTCGGTCGACTCGGCGAGCATCTTGCGGCCGTAGCGGCCGTCCAGCACGAACCGATAGTGACGCTTGTCGCGTCCCATGACGACATGGGCGACCGCGTCGAGCCACAGCCGCGGCGTGTCGCCTCGGCTGATGCCACGGTCGAACAGTTCGACGTCGGCGGGAATTTCGGCGAACAGCGGATCAAGCGCCTCGTTGAGCAGTTCGAGCCGGGCAAGCTCCGCATCGCGTAAATCGACGACGACGCCGGATTGTTCCGCGTTATCGATCCGCGCCTGCCGCATCGCCTCTTTCAAAGTACCGGAAAGCACAGGCGTGTATTCGGCCGGCTCACTATCGCTACGATTACGTCCCCACATAATGTTTCCACGTTAGCAGCGGCGCCGGCTGACGCAAGATTAATATGTATTGCCGATCATATTATCGATAATTGCACCGCTTACGTGGCCGAATTACTTGACCTGCGGCATCACGCCATAGGCGCGTGCCCAGCCCAAGCCTTCTTCCGTGCGGCCGCGCGGCCGGTATTCGCAGGCGACGTAGCCTTGGTAACCAAGGCGGTCCACGGCCGCGAGCACGGCGGGATAGTTAATCTCGCCTTCGTCGGGCTCCGCGCGCGCGGGCACCGAGGCGATCTGCACGTGACCGACCACCGGCAAATGCTTCTCGAACCGCGTGATGAGATCGCCGCCGAGAATTTGCGCGTGGTAGAAATCAAACTGCATCTTCACGTTCGGCTTGCCGATTTTTGCGATGACATCGGCGGCGTGCTCGACGCGATTGAGGAAATAATCCGGGCGGTCGCGCGGATTGATCGGCTCGATCAGGAGCGTGATGCTGTTCTTAAGCGCCGCGTCGGCTGCGCGCGTGAGATTGGCGATGAAGACGCGTTCGGCGGCGGGGCGCTGCTCGGGCGGCACCTTGCCGGCAAGGCAATGAATCTGGCTGCCACCGATCGCCACCACATAGTCGAGCGCCTGCTTGAACAGCGTCTCCCAATCGCGCTCGCGCCCCGGCACAGCGGCAAGCCCGAACTCGCCGCTGCGGCCTTGCGCGGTGTTGAGGCCAAGCTGAGTGAGGCCATGGCGATCGATCTCCGCTTTCACGGCGGAGGGCGCGTGATCGTAGGGGAACTGCAGTTCCACCGTCTTGAATCCGGCTCTGGCTGCGGCGCCAAAGCGTTCGAGCAGCGGGCGCTCGGTGAACAGATAAGCGAGATTGGCGGCGAGACGGGGCATATGTCCTTCTTGGGTCGAGCTTGCGCAAATGCGGCGTTCGGTATTCATTAGCGCAAACCCGCCCTCCTGCACCACCTTGTTCAATATGCTCGTCAACGACGCCTTCCACATCGCCGTGCTTGCCGGAGACGGCATTGGGCCGGAGGTCATGGCTCCTGCGCTCGAGATTCTTCGCAAGGTCGAGGCGATGACTCCGGGCCTGAAGTTCCGTTTCGAGGAGGCACTGGCCGGAGCGGGCTATTATCGCGCGCATGGCAAATCGATGCCGGAGAGCACCATAAAGCTGTGCGAGCAGGCCGACGCCATCCTGCTCGGCGCCTGCGGGCTGCCTTCCGTGCGCTATCCCGACAATACCGAGATTATGCCGCAGGTCGAGCTGCGCTTTATCTTCGACCTCTACGCCGGCGTGCGACCCTGCCGGCTGATCGGCGGCGTGCCGAGCCCGATCGTGGGCGCGGCCGAGCGCGGTATCGATCTCGTGCTGATCCGCGAGTCGACCGAGGGGCTGTTCGCCTCCATGGGCAAGGGCGTAGTGACCGAGAACGAGGCGCGCGAGACGCTGGTCATCACCCGCAAGACTTCCGAGCGCCTGTTCGAATTCTCATTTCGTTTGGCGGAGCGGCGCAAGACGCGCCAGCGCCCCGGGCGGCTGGCTTGCGTGGACAAGGCCAATGCGTTCAAAGCATACGCGTTCTTTCGCAAGCTGTTCGACGAATGCGCGGCGCGCCATCCCGGCGTTGTCACCGATCGATTCTATGTCGATGCGTGCGCGGCCATGCTGGTGCGCCGGCCATGGGACTTCGACGTGCTGGTGATGGAAAACATGTTCGGCGACATCCTGTCCGATTTGACTGCCGGGCTGATCGGCGGAATGGGCATGGCGCCCTCCGCCGACATTGGCGATGCCCACGCGGTGTTCCAACCCTGCCACGGCACGGCGCCCGACATCATGGGGAAGGCGCTGGCCAATCCAACCGCCATGATCCTCTCGGCGGCGATGATGCTGGACTGGCTTGGCATGCGGCACGACCATGCACCCGCCAGCGAGGCCGCGCTGCGAATCGAGCGGGCGGTGGATCGCGCTTATGAAACTGGCCTTACTCCGGTCGAGTTCGGTGGGCGCGACGGCACCAACGCAATCGCCAGCGCGGTGTTGCGATCGCTCGATGCGCGTGCAGCGTAATCCATTGGTTCGCAATCGCTTTCGCAGTCTAATTTGAGTGGATTGTGGGATACTGCCCACTTTTTGACGTTCTGCCCACAGTTACACAATGGCAACCTATCGTATGATATTTAAATATATTCAATACTTCAATGGCTTAAATATATGGGATATTGCCCAATTGTTGTCCCACATATTTGATGGGATAGTTTGTGGTTGACCGCAGCCCGCGACATTGGTTCGCTTGGCATGGTCGGGTGCCGTAATTGACGGCAATCGCTGCGCCGGCAAGACGAAGAGCGCCCCGGGAATTGCCTATGAACGCTCAAGAGCTATTGCAAGAAATTTCCAACTATTGCCGGCAAACGGGGCTTGCGGAATCGACCTTTGGCCGACGCGCGGTCAACGACGGCAAGCTGGCAAGCCGGCTGCGCCACGGCGGCCGCATCACCACCGAAACGCTCGATCGCATCATCATGTTCATGTCGAACAACCGCACCTCCACCCGCCCGGCTGTCATCACGCGGAGTCACGCGCCGCAGCCGCCCGCGCCGAGCGCACCGGCTAAGGCTGTGGCCACAGTCGGCGGCAAGGCGGACGATCCGCAGCGCAATTTCCGCTTCTTCGACAACCGGCAGAAATATCTCCTCTTCGTCAACACGTGTAGCGAGAAATGGGTGATCGGCGAGCGCGTGGGGCTTGAGCTTGCCAACATCCATCCGCGTCCGCCGGCGGTGCGAATGTTCGATGCCGGCGTCGGCGACGGCACCGTGCTCGCGCGCGTGCTGCGCGCCATGCATGACCGCGCACCGACCATGCCGTTCTATGTGGTCGGCAAGGAGATCAGCCTCGAGGATATTCGGCTCACGCTGCAGAAAATGGCCGACCGGTTCCTCGAACACCCGGCGACCGTATTGGTGCTTACCAATCTCGCCTATGCCGACGCGCCGTGGCTTGCCGTCAAGTCAGTGACCGCGGCGACGAGCCTGGTGTGGCACGAGCTGCCGCTGAGCGGCAATACAGCCTACCGCTTTCAAGAGCAGATCACCGATCTCGTACCGTTCCTGGCCGAGAACTGGAAGGCGCGCGTGAGCGCCAAGACCGGCAACCCGGTGTATGAGCGCCCGGTCGTGCTCGTGATCTATCGCCAGGACCACAAATTCCTGCTCGACCCGATCATTCCGAAACCCGGTGGGACAGTCGCCAATTATGATCTCGTGATCGCCTCGCAGCCCTATCGCGCGCGTTCCTCGCTTGATTTCAAGGCCAAGCGCGTGATCGCTCCGCTGGCGCGCGCACTCGGCCCTGGCGGCCGGCTCATCGCCATTCATTCGCACGGCCATGATCCCGGGATGGAGATTATTCGAAAGATCTGGCCAAACGACAATCCGTTCATTACCGACCGCCATCAAATCCTCAAAGCCGTCAAGCAAGAGCTCGGGCCTGCGGGTCGCGATCTTAACTTCAACGCCTATGCGGATAATCGTTCGCTGTTCCGCTACGACATGCACACGCTGCCATCGGAAATTTCGGAATCGATCGGCACTTCGACGCTGTTTGCCGCCTGGAACGCGGCGATTTATGTGGCGCAAATCGAAGACGACCGGCTGGCCGCGGTGGTTGCCGATGGCAGCTATCTCCATGCCACCCGCGATGTGCTGCGCGAGCATGGCGGCTTGTGGTTCTACGATGAATCCTACGTCATCTCTCGACGGAGGGAATAATGATGACATCGACCGTTGTGCCCCGCATTTCATCTGCAAGTCCTGCCATAACAACGCGGCGGATTGCGGATTTCCTGCGCGACTTTTCGATCGAGGCGATGCGTCCTACGCATGCTGATCTTAATGAGCTGAAATCGGCCGCGCCGATGGTCCGTCAGGTTTATCTCTCCGCAGTTCCGGCGCACCCGCTGTCCGACCTGGTTTATTTTGCGGGCAATGTGCGAGCGGCTGGCTTCGAGCCGGTTCCACATCTGGCCGCGCGTAGTCTCGCGAGCGCCGAGGCGCTCGACACTTTGCTTGCGCAACTCTCGAAGGAGGCCAATGTCCGTCGTCTCTTAATCATCGCCGGCGATCATAACCCGCCGCGCGGTCCATTCACCAACGCCATTGAGGTGATCGAGAGCGGATCGTTGCAACGCCACGGCATCATCGATGTGGGTATTGCCGGCTACCCGGAAGGTCATCCGCGGATCACCACCGATGTGCTCGATCGCGCGCTCGCCGCCAAGATCGAAGCGGCCGAACAGACCGGGCTCAATATTCACATCGTTACCCAGTTTGGCTTTTCCGCGGAGCGAATCGTGAGCTGGGTTTCCCGCCTGCGCGATCAAGGGTACGAGCATCCGGTCCATATCGGCTTGGCCGGCCTGACCAATCTCGCAACGCTCCTGCGTTATGCCCGGCGCTGCGGTGTTGTGGCGTCAGCGCAGGGGCTGACGCGGCAGGGTGGCTTGCTTAAGCATCTCGTCGGGACCAGTGCGCCGGATGGCATTATCCGAGCGCTTGCAGAATCTGGCGGTCAGCTCGGCAAGGTTGCGGCACATTTCTACTCGTTCGGCGGCCTCGGGGCGACCGCGCGCTGGGCCGGGGCGGCCGCGGTAGAGCGCATCGTGCTTGACCGCTCGGAAGGATTTGGGGTCGAGCCGCCGTAAGGCGTGGACTCATAAACGCGCAGCCAAAAACTGACGTGCAAAAACTGACGTGCATGAACAGCCGATCAATGTCTGGTTTCGGGGTAAGAGCAGACATCGCAATTACATGGCGGAATCAGCGCGTTTGACCCATTTCGACAGATGCGGTCCAGGATTTGCCGCAGTGCAAATTGACCATTGCACCCCCATTTCGGGGATCGAAAATTCCTGTATTTATGAACAGGGTCGGGGCAGTCCCGAGCCTGGGGGAGGCAATGCTTCGGCGCATAAGTTCGCCATGCATTGCAGAGGGCTTTTTTGAACTGCAATGACGCCAAAAATAGTACTGAGCTACCGACGCGCTGATACTGGCGCAATTACCGGACGCATCGATGACCGGCTGGTTGAACAATACGGTCGGGAACAAATATTTCGTGACATAGACAATATCCCTATTGGCTCCGATTTTCGGACTGTGATCAGTGACACAATGCAAGGATGTGACGTAGTTCTCGCAATTGTTGGTCCTGACTGGATAGGCAGACTTACAGACGGACATACTCGTATCGAGAACGACGATGATGTGGTGCGAGCTGAAATCGAGTTAGCAATGCAAGCTCGTGTCACGATTATGCCTGTCCTTATCGATGGTGCGACTATGCCAAACGCTTCTGAACTTCCCGATGCCATAAAAAAATTCTCGAATATCAATGCAGCGTTCGTTGATAGCGGACGAGATTTTCATCATCATGTGGATCGCTTGATCAAATCAATTAATCAGATCTTAGCCGAAATAGGAAAAACACCGCCGCCGCTCAAGCACGGTAACCAGCCAAAACTATTTCCGATGGTTTCAGGGCTACTGACCAAGCCATCAACTTTGACAACTGGCGGAATGCTGGCTCTGCCCCTCGCAGCATCATACGCATCGCTCGCACCTCCTGCTCCATCAACTTCAGTGGCCATTGCTATCGCTATTTTTGGCCAAATAGTCTCATTATTGATTGCAGCTCGCCACCTAGCATCCACCATGCGAAGGAATATCAATCGCCTCATGGTCGGCGGAATAATCGTGCTTGCGTTGGCTAGTCTTGTGTACCTGTGGGCATTATCCGCCTATACATTCGAAATACCTACGTCAAAGGAGCGACAGTCAAAGGGGTTCGTGTGCTCCACTAATGCTCTCATTGTCTATGGGAATAAGTGCCCGAGTCTTGGGGACGACGACCTTAGAGAGGCTGAATATGTCGCAGAACGATTATGGACGGCTCAATCGATTGCAATTGTCAACGTCGGGCTACTGACACTTTGGACACTTAGCTTCGTCTCGCTTGCGATAGTCGTGACTTGTCTACTCGCGCTACAAATCTGATGCGATATTGATGGTCCCTGACGCTCTGCGTCATTGCACTATTGTCCGGAATATCTAATGGTCCAAATTATTGGGGCCGACTGATTATACACTCCATCACCGAAGGTCTGAGTGCCCTTTTTCCGAAGGCCACCAGGCCATGTTACAACATAGCGATAGGTGCCAATTAACCCTGTGTCTGCTCCGTCCGAATAGTCTTGACCGTGGTTACATTGATCAGGGTCATCGGCATCCAGGTGTTGCTTCGAGCAGAGAGTATGAAAAAATTTAGGTATCACCCAAACCTGTCCTCCCGATGGCACTGTCTTGATCTTAAGTAGGACACCAGGACCTCCACATCCCCAAGTATAGTCTACCTCTGGCAAAGCCGCATTGGACTTGCGCCGAAAATCATCCATAGCCTCAAGGAGTATTTTTATTTCCGGCCCTTCTTCAATTCCTCCACGGAGAATCTTAGAAAATTCGGCGCGCTCATAATTAGCCAAGAGGGATTGCCAGATTGACTGGGGATAGCCCATCCACGTCAGCTGTCGAGATGCCTTCTCGACCCGCTCAGCAAGACTCGACAATGCGTTTGTGAGTTCATCTGGGGTATAAGATCTTATGGTCTTCCAATTCTCCGTACATATGTCACCGAAGATATAATATTTTTTATTTGGGTTGGGTCGACCAGGGATTTTGTAAATATCAGCGATCATACTTTTAAATATCTCGTAATGTGCCCCGGGATTCGCTCTGACAAGAGCGCTCGATGACTGCCCGATTGGCGACGTTAGTCCTGTGGGCGCCGAGAGTTCGGAAATTCGTCGCTCGTAAAGCTCCTGTATGCAACGGATGTCTTGTCTGCAAATATTGCGAGATTGCAGCCACTGAACCTGGCTTGCCACAAGAGACCGGCGTTCTAATCCCGCAAGATTACTCAGCCGATTGAAATAAAGATTCGACATACGCTGATCAAGCTCCGAAAGGCGGCTGCTCTGACAAATTGCCACTTCATCGGGCTTGGTATTAGTGCGACAATCAAAGCTCTGTGCTTGCGCCGCGATCGACGTAAGTGAAATGAGCAACACGGCAAACATTTCAGAAAATCGGCGGGACACGGCAATAATCTCCCCATAGAACAATAAATCTAAAGGCAACCTCACTTCAACCCCAGATACCACTTGCTGAGGCGTTCCAAGCGTATGAGGCGCCCTATACTAACCTTGCTAGCCCGCGCGAACGCGGTGGTTGAGTAAGGCTCGCTGTTTTCTGCGGCGCAAAATGTCGTTCCTGGCACTAAGCGGACGTGCCAAACGCGATGGCAAATGTCTGCTTTTGGGGGGAGGAGGTGGACATAGCGGACGTACCGTGTAGCGTATTTTATGAGTACACGGCTTAACGCGAAAATTGCCAACGGTGCGTTTGCCGCGTCTCGCCTTGCCTGCGGCCTTATGTAATGATGGGGCAGAACGAAAACAGGGAGGATGCGTCATGCCCATCGGACTTCATGAATTTCACGCGCAGGTGCGGACACACATGATCCGCGCCGGTGCGGTGGCGGCGGTCTTCG
The DNA here is from genome assembly GCA_964575715.1 of uncultured Hyphomicrobiales bacterium. Classification (GTDB taxonomy): domain Bacteria; phylum Pseudomonadota; class Alphaproteobacteria; order Rhizobiales; family Xanthobacteraceae; genus PNAI01. The sequence goes on from CAZNSG010000031.1 coordinate 24,705, forward strand.
CCTTTGCCGCCGGTACGGCGGCGGCGCAAACCTATGGATTCGCCACACTACCGCCCGCTACGCTCAATCACACGTCCGCCACGGCCATTGCCAAAGTGCTCAAGGAGAAGGCCGGATTGAACGTGCTCGTGCAGCCCACGGCCGGTGACCAGATCATCATACCCATGGTCGGCCGCGGGGAGGCCGAGCTCGGCATTTCAAACATCATGGAAGTCGCGGATGGAATCGCGGGCGCGCAAAAGGATATCCGCATCATCGCGGCAGTCCACGCCCTGCGCACACCCTTCTTCGTGCGCAAGGACTCGCCGATGCGGACGATTGCCGACCTCAAAGGCAAGCGCGTCGCCATGGGCTATTCCGCCATGCGTAATATCGACAAGGCCGCGCGCGCCATGCTCGCGACCGGCGGATTGACCGAGAACGACGTGAAGCCGGTGCTGGTGCCCAATGTGATCCGCAGCGCCGATGACTTCATCGCCGGCGCCGCAGACATGTTCTACTTTGCCTTCGGCGCGCCGAAGGTGCGGGAAGTCGACGCCACCGTAGGCGGCATCCGTGTGCTCGACATGGATGTGAGTCGCATGCCGGAGGCCCGTAAAATCATGCCGTATGGCTATGCGACCGAGGTCGCGCCGGGGCCGGTTTTCATCGGTGTCGAAAAACCGATGGCGGTCTATACCTTCGACAATATCATATTCACCAACGCCAAGGTGACGGACGATTTTGTCTACAAGATCCTCGACGCGCTGGAGAAAAACAAAGCCGATCTCGTGGCGGTGCAGCCGGTGTTAAGAGAGTACACGCCGGCGTTCGGTCACAAGCAGTACAACATTCCCTATCATCCCGGTGCGCTGAAATACTTTAACGAGCGTAATATCAAGCCCGCCGCGCTGCCGTGAGCGAAGAGCGTATCGTCCCGACCGCGGCGGAGTTCGCCTCCGCTGCGTCGCGGGCGACATTGCTTTGCACGAATGTCCTGCAGGCGCTCTTGGTTGCCTGCGTCGTGTTGTGGGTGCTCGATGTCCCACGTCAAATATTCGACCTATCTCTCTATACCGAGCAATTTCTCGTAGTTTGTCTTGGGCTGACGCTGGCGCTCGCCTTTGTGGTCGAGAGCGCGCAGAAACCGGCCCGCTTCGAATGGAGCGGCGTCATCGCGTCGGCCGCCATCTGTGCCTACATCGCCTATCGCCATCCGACGCTGAAAGATATTCCTCCGGGTTTGACCGGAAGTCTCGCTTTGGCGCTGGTCTGGACCCTGATCGGCGGGCGGCCATGGGCGGCGCGCTGGTTCGACTGGACGTGCGCCACAGTCTCACTGCTGATCTGCGCCTACGTCGCCGTCCGGTATGAGGCATTGACGACCGAGCTCGCGCTGCTTCCCGTCGAAGGAATCGTTGGCAGCGCCGTCCTGACGTTCCTGGTGCTGGAGGGCAGCCGGCGAGCGTCCGGCTTCGGATTCGTCGGCATCATTCTTGCGATGGCGGTGTACATTTTTATCAGCCCGCACTTTTCCGGCGATTTCCAGACCCGTCCGGTGTCGCCGGAGCGGCTGGTCGCCTATGTCGGACTCGATACCAACAGCATCATCGGCGCCATTCTGGCGGTTGCAGTACTGATCGTCATTCCCTTCACGATCATGGGCCAGGTGCTGGCGAAAACCGGCGGCGCTGTCTTCTTCTCCGATCTCGCCATGTCGGCCATGGGAAGTTTCCGCGGCGGCTCCGCGAAGATTGCGGTGGTTGGCTCGGCGCTGTTTGGCATGATCTCCGGCAGCGCGGTCTCCAATGTGGTCGCCGTTGGAATCGTGACGATCCCTGCTATGATCAAGTCGGGCTTCTCCCGCCACAAGTCGGCGGCGATCGAATCGGTCGGCTCGACCGGCGGCCAGTTGATGCCGCCGGTGATGGGTGCCTCTGCCTTCATCATGGCGGAATTTTTGCAGGTGTCCTACGGCGCGGTCTGCATCGCAGCCGCCATTCCTGCGATCCTCTACTACGCCTGCCTGTTCATCCACGTCGACCTCGATTCGGCAAAGAGCAAAATCGGCGCCGCGCAGATTGCGAATGCCCCTCCGCTTGCCGAAGTGCTCAAGGCCGGTTGGCACTTCGTGATTCCGATCGCGTTCCTGGTCTACGCTCTGATCTATCCCGGTGTCTTTCCGCTCACCTCGACGCCGGAAAAAGCCGCAGTCGCCTCTACCGGTCTGCTGATCGTGCTGGCGTTCGTGTTCGGCTATCGCGGCCAACGCATCAGCATCGGCGAAATGCTGATGGCTATCATCGAAACCGGCCGCATCTCGCTCGACATTATCCTGATTGGCGCGGCGGCGGGGATCATGGTCGGGATCCTCAGCATTTCCGGTTTGGCGTTTAGCATGACGCTACAGCTGGTCACGCTCTCGGGCGAAAACGTCTACCTGCTGCTGCTGCTGATCGCCGTGCTCGCCTTTGTGCTGGGCATCGGCTTGCCGACGGTGAGCGTTTACATCCTCACTGCGACCTTACTCGCGCCGGCGCTGATCAAGCTCGGGGTGACGCCGATGGCCGCCCACATGTTCGTGATGTACAACGGCATGCTCTCCATGATCACGCCGCCGGTTGCGTTTGCCGCCTATGCGGCGGCGAATATCGCGCGCACCGACGGCTGGACCACGGGCTGGATCGCATGTCTGGTCGGCTGGAGCACTTTCATCCTGCCATTTCTGTTCGTGCTCACGCCAAGTCTTCTGATGGACGGCCCCACCTACCTGATCGTTTGGAATTTCTGCCGCATCCTGTTTGCGCTGTTTATCGGCACCGCGGGCATTGTCGGATACGCACTGACGCCGCTGTCGCTGCCGGCGCGCTTGCTCTATGGTTTTGTTGCGTTGCCGATCGCGCTGCCGCCGGAGACGTTTGCCGGCGGCTACTACGTCAATTTCTTAGGAATAGCCGCGGGTACAATTCTGCTGGTCGTCGATCACCTGCGCCGACGGACGATGGCCGCGCCGAAAACCGCGTCCTAGCGCTTATTTATCCTCGCGCCAGATACCGAGCGCTTCCTGCGCCGGCCGGTCGGAGATCGAGAACAGCACGGTTTCCTGAGCGGAGGTGTGGCTATAGGGCTGCCAGGAGGGAACCACGAACACGTCGCGCGGGCCCCATTCGAGCAGCTTGCCGGCAATCTTGGTGGCACCTCTGCCCTCGACGCAGACGAAGATGGTGCCATCGGTCGCGCAAAACGGCATTCCGATCGTTGGACTGCCTTCGATTGGGGTAGCTCCCTCCGCATGCTATGGTAATTGTCAGCTCATTGCCTGGGTTTGTCACAGGCATTTCGGAGAGGAGGAAACGCCATGAAACTTCCACGCCGTCAATTTCTCCATCTGGCAGCCGGTGCCGCCGCTCTTCCGACGCTGTCGTGGGCTGCAAGCGCGCAGGCCTATCCGACGCAGCCAGTGCGCATCATCGTCGGCTTTGCCGCCGGCAGCGGGTCTGACATCTTGGCCCGTCTGATGGCGCAATGGCTGACGGAGCGGCTCGGTCAGCCAATCCTCGTCGAGAACCGGCCGGGCGCCGGCGGCAATGTCGGGACCGAGGCGGTGGTGAAGGCGCCGCCGGACGGCTACACGCTGCTCAAGGTGGTTCCGGCGAACACGGTCAACGACACGCTCTACGACAAGCTGAGCTTCAATTTCATTCGCGACATCGCGCCGGTCGCGGGCATGGTCCGCGTGCCGTACGTCCTGGTGGTGAACCAGTCGGTCCCGATCACGACCGTTCCCGAGTTCATCGCCCACGCGAAAACCAATCCCGGAAAGCTAAACTTCGCTTCGGCCGGCGTCGGCACCGGCATCCACATGTCCGGCGAATTGTTCAAGATGATGGCTGGCGTGAACATGGTGCATGTGCCGTATCGCGGCGCCGGCAACGCAATGATAGACCTGATCGGCGGCCAAGTGCAGCTCATGTTCGACACCACTCAGGCCTCGATTCCGCACATCAAGGCCGGCAAGGTCCGCGCGCTGGCGGTGACCACGGCGGCGCGCTCGGAGCTGCTGCCGGACTTGCCGACGATCGGCGATTTCGTGCCGGGCTACGAGGCAAGCGGCTTGTTCGGTTTCGGTGCGCCCCGCAACACCCCCGCCGAGATCGTCGAGAAGCTCAACAGGGAAATCAACGCAGTGCTGGCCGACCCCAAGGTCAAGGCCCGCATTGCCGAACTCGGCGGCGAGGTGCTGACAGGCCCGCCCGCCGCCTACGGCCGGCTCCTCGCCGAAGAATCCGAAAAGTGGGGCAAGGTGGTTCGGGCCGCCAAAATCAAGGTGGAGTAGAGCGCCCCAGCGGCGGCGCTTCCATAGAATCCGTTATCGGAATCGCGTTAGTCGGCACTCGATAGAGAAGTCGTTGCTAGCCACTGCCCTCCGGTTCCCACGGCCAGCGGCGTGTGGCGTGCCGGATGAGCAGAATCACGATCGCGTCGCCCTCGACTGCATAAAAAATGGAATGTCTGAATCGCCGAATGTACCAGCGGCGCACGCCGGGCATTTCCGATTCCTGAGCCAAATATGGATTATCAAGCAGCTGAGCCACGGCATCGTCGATACTGCCCGCAAAATCGGCGACAAGCGACGGAGCTTGGTCTCGAAAGTAGGAGATGCTCTGCTCAAGCTCGTCGGCGGCGGACTCTGTGTAGCGTATCTTCATGCACGTGAGGAACGCGCTTTCTGGAAAATTTCCGCCACGCGCTCATCGCTCGCGAACTTGCCTTCGCGCATCGCCTTGAGCCCGCGTTCGATTCCCTGGCGCTCGGCTTCGCTCAGCCGATAGACGCCGGTGCGCCGCGCCTCGATCGCGCGCGCGATTTCGGCAAGCTCCTCCTGATCCTCGGGCGGCCAGGAGCGCACAGCTTCCAAGATAGCGTCGATTTGTTGTTTCGTCATTCGCGCAACTTAGCAGATCGAGCCGGTCTTTGCACGGCTAGACGCGGGACGAATTCTTGTCCTCGCGCCAGATGCCCAAAGCCTCCTGCGCCGGCCGGTCGGAGATCGAGAACAGCACGGTTTCCTGCGCGGCGGTGTGGCTATAGATCTGCCAGGAGGGAACCACGAACACGTCGCGCGGGCCCCATTCGAGCAGCTTGCCGGCAACCTTGGTCGCGCCCCTGCCCTCGACGCAGACGAAGATGGTGCCGTCGGTCGCGCGATAATTCTTGCCCTTGAAATTCTTCGGCAGCAGCGCGAGGTGCGCGCCCATGGTCGGCATCGACCAGCCGCCGGTGAGCGGATTGGCATAGCGGAACCGCGCGCCATGGCGCGGATCGATATCGCCGGCACGCGCCAGACGCTCCAGGATCGGGCGCATGCGCACGTAAGGGTAATTGATGATCGGGCTGCGATTGAGTGTCACGTCCATGCCGTCGGGCAGCACGCCCGAGCCGTAACGCGCAAGCGAATCCTCGTGGTCAAGCCGGGTATTTTGCTTCTCTTCGTCGTTATGCTGGTAGAAACAGGTTTCGAAGAAATTTACAGTCGGCACATCGAGGACATCGAGCCAGATCATCGGGTGCTTGGACTCGTTGCCGTGATCGTGCGCGGCCCAATTTGGCGTGAGCACGAAGTCGCCGGGCGACATGATGGTCTTTTCGCCCTCGACCTGTGTGTAGGCGCCTTCGCCGTCAAGGATAAAACGGATCGCCGAGGGCGAGTGGCGGTGCACTGGCGCGATCTCTCCCGGCATTATCAGTTGTAAGCCGGCATAGAGCGACTGGGTGATGCGCGATTGGCCACGCAACTGGGGATTTTCCAGGATGATCACCCGCCGGGTCGCTTCCTTGGCGGTGATCAGGTCGCCGGCTTCCATCACGATCGGTTTGACGTCCTTGAAATGCCAGATCGCGGGCGCGCAGATCGTCTTCGGCTCGTCCGGAATAATGCTATTGAGCACCACCCACAGTGGGGCCATGTCGAACTTGGACATGCGCTCGTAATAGGCTTCACGGGCCGAACTTTTGGCATCCTTGGCCTTGACCTTGGTCTTGCCCGGCTTCGCTTTCGCTAATGTCTGCGCTGGGCTATCCATCTTTATCTCCATTCCAAACAAGATCGGCTGGCCCCGCACGATAGCGACTGGCGCGGATCAAATACAGGGGCTGAAAGACGCATCCGCCATACGATTTTCGCAGGGGGCGTCTTCAAGTGTTGTTGGTGCCGCCATCGACCGCCAGCACCTGGCCGGTGACGAAGTCGCTGTCGCTGGAGCATAGGTAAATCAACGTTCCGAGCAGGTCCTCGGGATACTCATCGCGCTTGATCGCGCGGCGCTGGACCGCTGCTGTCTTTGACTGTGCGACATGGGCGGCATTCTGCAATCCGGTTTCGCTTAACGTATAACCCGGCGCGAGGGTATTGACGCAGATGCCGTGCTCGCCGAGCTCGCGGCTGATGGCGCGGGTGAAGGACGTCACCGCGCCTTTTGAGGTCACATAGTGCGAGAAGTTGGGAATTCCGCGTGCCACGGTCCCTGACCCGATGTTGACGATCTTGCCGTACTTGCGCGCGATCATGTGCGGGACCACGTGCTTGACCATCAGGAACGGCCCGCGGATGTTGACCGCCATCACCTGGTCCCACAATTCGACATCGATGTCCTCGACCTTGAGCGTCGGCAGCGGCGCGTAGAGCGCGGCGTTGTTGACCAGAATGTCAATCTTGCCAAACCGCTCCAGCGTCTTGGCGACCAGCGCCTTGACCTGTCCTTCGTCGCTCACATTGAAAGTCATGCTGGTGGTGGCGTTGCGGCCATATTTGGCGGCGATGTCGGCCGCGACCGCGGCGCCATCCACAATATCCGCCACCATGACCTCGGCGCCTTGAGCGGCAAGCGCCTCGCAATAGTGCCGGCCAATGCCCACCGCGCCGCCGGTCACGATCGCCGTGCGTCCCGCCAGTCTCGACATGTCCCCTCCGCCGTGCTGTATCAAACCGAAACGTTAGTGCAGTGTGGCGCCGCACGCCAGTGCAGCATTGATGCGGGGGTTGACGAAATGCCGGCCATGAAAAGCGATGTCCTCGACCGGTTGGCGATCCGGGAACTCATCGAAAATTGGGCGGTGTGGCGGGATGGCCTGATGTGGGACCGCTTCCGCACCGTCTGGCATCCGGAAGGGCAGATGTGGGCGACCTGGTTCCAGGGCACCGCTAGTGAGTTCATCAAAGTGAGCCAGGAAGGTTTTGCACGCGGTGTCAGGATTCTGCATTTCCTCGGAGGTTCGTCGATCGACATCAAGGGTAAGCGCGCCATTGTTCAGACCAAGATGACGATTTCGCAGCGCGCCAGCGTGGACGGGGTACAGTGCGATGTGGTTTGCACCGGCCGCTTCTACGACTTCCTGGAGAAACGTAAAGGCCGCTGGGGCATCGTGCTGCGCCGGCTGATCTACGAGAAAGACCGCCTCGACCCGATCGATCCTTCGGCCGCGCTCAAACTCGATCAGAAATTGCTCGATCGCTTTCCGGCCGGCTATCGCCATCTGGCGTATCTGCAAACCAAGATCGGCTACAAGGTCAAGGACGACATGCCCGGCCTCGATGGTCCGGAGGTCGCGGCGCTCTATGGCAAGGGCGCGGATTGGCTCAAGGGCAAGAGGCTGTGAGTCGTAACTATGCCAGCCTCATGGTGAGGAGCGTTGCGAAGCAACGCGTCTCGAAGCATGTGGCCGCCTCATCCTTCGAGACGCGTCGCATCGTAGCCAAGTGTACGCAGGCTACGCCTGCTATGGCGACGCTCCTCAGGATGAGGGCGGATCAGCGGCACTTGCACAGATCGGCGCGATCCATTGATATAAGCTCGCAACGTCGGTCATGAGGGGGCCAGATGTCAATCGTCGAGAAATTCAATCTGCTGAATGGCTTTAATATTCTGCGCATCATTTGCGGCGCGTTTTTCATTCCGCACATCTATGCCAAGTTCTTCGTGCCCGAGGCGCGCGGCTTCTTCGTTGCAGCCCAGTTCAACCCGCCGGGAACCTGGATGTATACCGCTGGCGCGATCGAGACGGTGCTGGCGATTGGCCTGATCTTTGGAATCTATACGACTCTGGTCGCTTGGGTGGCGGCATTCCATCTCGGCGTTGCGGCAGTTGCGGTTTATCGCGTCACCGGCGGCAAGTGGCTTTGGAACATCGGCGGCTACGAGTATTGCGTATTCTGGGCGCTCGCTTGCGTTGCCGTCGCGCTGCAGGGATGATTGTTTTTGCCAAGCCATAGCCGTCAGGGAAGAGTTCGGGGGTAGGCGCATGATCAACGCGGCGATCGTAGGATTGGGCTGGTGGGGCAAGACCCTCGTTGAGGCGGCGCAAGGCAGTGAGGTAATCCGCTTCACGGCCGGCGCAACGCGTACGGTCTCGCCCGAGGTCAAGGCGTTTGCCGAAGCGCACAAGTTTCGCCTGGCCGAAAGCTACGAAGCGCTGCTGGCCGATCCGAAGATCGACGCGGTAGTGCTCGCCACTCCGCATTCCATGCACGCACGGCAAGTGATCGTTGCAGCGACCGCGGGCAAGCATGTGTTTTGCGAAAAGCCGTTCACGCTGACCAAGAACGAGGCCGAAGCCGCAGTGGCGGCCACGCGCAAAGCCGGTGTTACGCTCGGCCTTGGCTACAATCGCCGGTTTCATCCCGAAATGGTGCGCTTGCGCGAGCGCATCCGCACGGGCGGGCTCGGCACCATCATGCATGTCGAAGCGACCATGACGTTTCCGAACGCACTCACTCTCATGGGGGATCAATGGCGTGCCAACAAGGATGAAACTCCGGCAGGCGGGCTAACTCCGATGGGCGTACATGCCGTCGATGGCATGATCGATCTATGCGGCGCCGTCGATCACGTGTACTGCCAGAGCTTTCGCCGCGTGGTGGCGATCGATGCCGACGACACCACCTCGATTCTGTTCCGCATGAAGGATGGGATGTCGGGCTATCTCGGAACGATGACTGCGACCGGGCCGGGATTCAGCTTTCAGGTGTTCGGCTCCAAAGGCTGGGTGCGGCTCGAGGGCATGACCCATGTCGCCGGCGCGTCGTCGGAGGAACGGCGCACGCGCCTGTTCGGCACCTGCAAGTTTCAGCCGGTGAAGGGCGGCGCGGAAATCTGGCAAGCCGCGACCCACGATGTGTGCCGCGCGGCGATCGAGGCATTCGCGAATGCGGCGCAAGGCGGGCCGGCTTACCCGATATCGCTGGAGGATATGATCCACGGCGCGGCGGTGACCGAAGCGATCGTGCGTTCGGCCGAAAGCGGAAAAGCGGAAATCGTGCCTTAACCTCTGCCGACGTGCACATCAAACGGAAAAACATCACATGGATCTCGGAAACGGCCTTGGCCACCTGACCTATTCGACGCTCGTGCATCCCGGCGACACCTGGGAGGATATGTGGACGAGCCTGACCACTTACGTTCCCAAGGTGAAGACGCGCGTCTGTCCGAATGCGCCATTTGGCGTGTCGCTGCGGCTCTCGGCAAAATCGGCGGAAACGCTGGTCAACAGCCGCGCCGAGCGTGACAAGCTGAAAAAATTTCTCGCCGACAACAACATGTATCTCTACACGGTCAACGCGTTTCCATACGGGCCGTTCAAGAACCAGATCGTCAAGGAACAGGTTTACGAACCGGATTGGCGCTCGGAGGAGCGCACCCAATACACCATCAATGTCGCCAATGTGCTCGCCGACGTGGTGCCCGAAGGCATTTCGCCCTCGATCCAAAGCGCGCCGCTCGGGTTCAAGCCGCGCGTCACCGGGGCCGATGTGGTCGCAAGCTATACGCAGCATGTGATGCGGGTCGCGGCCGAGCTCATCAAGTTGGAACAGCGCACCGGGCGTACGGTGACGCTCGCGCTCGAACCCGAGCCATTCTGCTTTCTTGAGACCACCGACGAGACCGTCGATTACTTCACCAACCATCTCTACACTGGAAAATCCGCTGAGATGCTGGCGAAGCTTTCCGGGTTGCCAATCTCGGAAGCGATCGTTGCGCAGCGCCGGTTCATCGGCACCGTGTTCGACATCTGCCATCAGGCGGTGGTGTACGAAGACATCACCGTATCGCTGCAAAAATTGGTGGATGCCGGCATTCCAATCTTCAAGCTGCAGGAAGCCGCCGCCATGCGGATTCCGAATGTGACGCAGAAGATCGTCGATACGCTCAAGCGCTACGCCAAGACGATCTATCTGACGCAGACCGTGGAAAAGAAGGACGGCAAGCTCACGCGATTCCTCAATCTCGAAGATGCATTCAAAGCCTGGGAAACGAACCCGGGCCCGCGCGAATGGCGCACGCATTTCCATGTGCCGGTGTTTCTCGACGATTTGGGCGAATTCGGCACCACGCGCTTTGCCATCGAGGACGCGCTCAAGTTCCACAAGCCGCGGCCGCTCTCGCGCCAGCTGGAAATCGAAACCTACACCTGGGACGTGCTGCCCGATCATCTGAAGACCGGTGATATCGTCGACTATGTCTGCCGCGAAATCGAATGGGTTCGCGGTCAGTTGTTATGATTAACAATCGTCATTCCGGGACGTCGCACCGATCTCGGGTTTACCCGAGATCGGCACTTACAAAGTGGCCAAGTCGGCTAAAGCCGACTTGGATGCGGCGGACCCGGAATCCAGATGTAGATTCTGAAGTTGTTTCTGGATTCCGGGTTCGCGCCCATAGCGCGTCGAAGACGCGCGTAAACGCGCTTATGGGCGCGCCCCGGAATGACGGCTTAGAGAGGAGTGCGCCATGAAGGTCGGATTTATCGGGCTCGGCCGTATGGGCCAGGCCATGGCTCGGCGCCTGCTCGATGCCAGTCACGATCTCGCGGTCTACAACCGCAGCCCTGAAAAAATCAAAGCACTGGTCGCCTCGGGCGCCGAGGTCATGGGCTCGATCGAGCAGGCCTGCCGTTATGGCGCAGCGGTCTTCACCATGCTCGCCGACGACGCGGCGCTCGTCGATGTCGCCGAGCAGAAAGGCGGACTGCTGCAATCGCTGCCCAAGGGCGGCATCCACATTTGCTCCGGCACGCACGGTGTTGCGATCATTCGCAAGCTCATCGCATGGCATGCGGAGCGCGGACAGATTCTGGTCACCGCACCGATGCTCGGGCGCCCCGAGGTGGTGGCCGCAGGCCAAGCCGGGATCGTCGCGTCGGGACCCACGGACGCGCTCGCGCGCTGCAAGCCGCTGTTTGACGCCATCGGACGGCGCACGTTCGAGGCCGGTAACGATCCGGAGGCGGCGGCGGCGATCAAGATCGCCAACAATTTCGTGCTCGGCTGCGCGATCGAGGCGATGGGCGAAGGATTTTCGCTAGTGCGAAAATATGGCGTCGTGCCACAGGTCTTTTTCGAAGTGATGACCGACGGATTGTTCAACTGCTCCGCCTATAAAGTCTACGGCAAGATCATGGTGGACGAGAGCTACGCCAAGGTCGGCCAGATGGCGGTGCTCGGGCTCAAGGATGCCGATCTCGCGCTCGCGGCCGGCGGCGCGGTCGGCGTGCCGCTGCCGAGCGGCAACGTCTGGCGCGATCGGCTGGTCGGCGCGGTGGCGCACGGAGACGGCGACAAGGACTGGGCGGTGATGGCGCTCGAACAGGCGCGCGCCAGCGGGCTGGCATAAGCGGGGCAACAAACCTGGGCGCCGTTTAATGGCGCAGTGTCTATGAGTCTTCCGGCTTGGGCTGGGAGCGCGCCACCACGAACTGCAAGGCCTTGAGCACCTGGTCGACGTCCTTGGCGCGTTCCTGCGGCGATTTCTTAAGTTCCTCCCATGGCATCAGCAGATGGTGCTGACGCTTGGCATTGTCGCGTGTGGTTCCATGGGTCCAGCCGTCAAGCTTGCGCTCGATCATCCATCGCTCGTGCTCAAGCCGGGCCAAATCTTCGAACTTGGCCTCAACATCGGGCGATCGCGGCGTATGCAGCAGGTGGTTTATGGTGGCGACATCAATCGCCGGAATTGCCCCAGGATCGAGGCGCCAAGTGTTGAGTCCGAGGCTCCATAATTTTGCCGGCAGATGGTCGGCGGCACGAATATTTGCCCGGTGCAGTGTATCCGGCAGCTGTTCCCACGGCTTATCTGCTTCTGGCGAGACGTTCTCTCCTTGCCGGTAATTCTCGTGCAGGGCGCGGGCGAGCGCCTCACGGCCGTCCGGATCAGCGACCTCCTTGAGCAGGGCACCGGCCGGCATGCTCATCCGAATGGTGTCGAACTTGCCCGAGTCCTGTTTCCCGGCTTCAAGCAGATCGCCGGTCGCCTCCGCGGTCCGCCATCGGTAAAAGATCGGAGCGGCAAGCATGCCGGTCCGAAGAAATGTACGGCGCAGCAGCAGCGCGGCGCGCGCGGTCTCCGCGTCGCTCGGCAATGCAACGAAAATCGCCGTGACGCCATCTGCTTTTTCCAGCTCCCGCAACTTTGCCACCGGACCCTGGTCCGATCCGTCCTCCAGCGAGTCGATTCCGATGTCACATTCGAGAATGCAAATGTCGAGGGTATCGAGTACCGCCGGCCGACGCGCGCGGAATTCGCGCTCACGACGCGAGCCGTGGCGATCGATTACGGTGACCCGCGGGGCATCAAGTTTGCCGGCGATGCTCGTCAATATAATCTGGTCGAGAACTTTTTCTCCCAGGTCACCGAAACCGACGATCACCGCGTGCACGCGCTTTTGTCCGCGCGAATCCGCCAGCACGAAAAGCGGATGCTGCGACAGTGTATGACGGGCAATAAGCCTGTTGTCGTCGAATACGGCCGGGCGAAGCGGGGCAATCTCTCCCGGCGCAGCGGCCGCGCCAAAGCCCATCACCTCGAAGAACTGATCTGCGAACAATGGATCGACCACGCGCAGCGCGACCGTATCCGGCCGGTGCCGCCGGTGCTTGAAGGAACGAACGTAACGCATAAAACGAACAAGCCAACGCATGGAATGAACAAGCCAAGACGCCGAGAATGGTTTCGATAGCCTTTGTATCAGGATGCGGCCCGCGGACAGCGTCGCCGTGTCTGATCCGAGGTCAATGATGATTCGCTTTGCGAACCGAAGGCCGTAAGAATCCACAAGATAGGCGACATCCGTGCCGAGGCGGACGCGGATGGGACCGCTGGACAGCACCTGCGGCGCGTCGGTCGGCACGACATGGAAAATCCGCTTTTCCACGCGCTGGAAATCCGCGGCGAGCCTGCGCGCCACCTCGGTATCGCCGATGACCGCGACGTGGTTAGACCACAGGTAGCGTGCTCTCATGCATAGGATTTGCTCATACAGTTTGGCATACGCGATCAAGATCGCGCCGATGAATGTCGTGAGCGCGCCGAGCAGCGCGCTCAGATGAGTCATCGGATTTCCGCCTTCCAGCCGGTCAAGCGATGGAATGAAGGCGAGGATGGTATTAATTACGATAGTCGCAATCGACTTAATTGAAAATTCGGTAGCTAGGTTCGACCAGCCGATGAGGCCGGACACGACCGCGCCGACGCTCAAAATCAACGGCAATGAGAATCGTCCGTCCTGGCGGGCCGCATACAGAAAGTTGCGAAGACCCTTGCGCACTTTACTCACGATCTTGACCGCGTCGGTAAAATCATCTCCGGGCAGTAAAGCCATGGTCATTTCAGACCCCTCAACCCAAGAAATGGCCGGCGCTTACAATCGTGTCTTTTCGAAATTTTTCATCCGGTGCGCCGGCACGGCATAGCCAAAATACTGCAAGCGGACGGCAAACGATTGGCAGAACGCTCGCGCGTAGCTCAGGCGAACGCGCCCTTGTGGGCCTCGACGAACTGTTTTGTGGTCAGCGGAGCGCGGCCGACAATATCGCTGACCGGCTGCGTGTTCTCGGTCGAGAACGCGCCATTTTCGGCGGCGCGCGATACGGCGAGCAGATGGGTGACCAGCCAGTCGGGCATGTTGCGCGCCCGCATGCCCTGCTCGGCCTGTTCGAGGGTTGCCGCGAAATAAGTGATGGTCTTGCCCAGCACTTGCGAAAACACTTTGGCGAAGTCCTCGAAATTGGTCAGCGCGCCGGTGAACTCATGGGTCTTTCCCGCATGCTTGGCCGGATCGCGAATGACGCGCGCGCCGAGTGCGCCGGTATCGCGCACATCGATGAATGCGAGCGGCAGGTTCTTTCCGAACGGCAGCACCATTTTGCTTTCGCTCTTGATCAAGGCAGCCTGCGTGAGCGTGTTCTGCATGAACAGTCCGGGACGCAAGATAGTCCAGCGCAGGCCGCTGTTCTTCATTGCCTCCTCGACGGCGTGATGGCCGCGCCCGACGACCGATTCCGCCGCCGGGCCGACAATTGCCTTGCCGCCGGAGACCTTGACGAAGTAGTCCGCGCCCGCCGCCTTGGCGGCTTCGAGAATGTTGATCTGCTGTTCGCCCGCCTGCGGATTGTGCCCGGTGACCACGAACACGCTCTTTATGCCTTTGAGCGCCTTCTCCATCGCGGCGCGGTCGGTAACCTCGGCAACGGCGATCTTGGCGTCCGCGCCCAGCACCTCGCGCGCCTTGTCCGGGTTGCGCACGACGCAAAGCGGGTTTTCGCCCAGCGCCCTCAACTCCTTGACGGTGGCCCGTCCCGTGTTTCCTGTCGCGCCGAAGACCGCAATCATTGCACTGCTTCCTTCATTTTGTGGATAATTATTTTGCGATAGCACTATCGCTTGTCTTGCATCGCTTGTCTTGCATCGCTTGTCTTGCCGCAATCGGAAATCTAATTCCGCACGCGTTCGATGAACTGGGCAAAGGCGGCGAGCTGCTGCTTGATCAGATCGAGCGCGGCCTGGTCCTTGAGCGTGCCGGTCGGCACGTCGAATTTTTGCGCGGCGAGATTGACGATCACTTCCGGCTTGCCGAACAGGATCGCGTCGATGGACGTGAGCGACATGCGCAAATGGTACTGCATGCGCGAGCCGCCGAGCAGGCCCGGCGCCGCCGATTGGATCGCGCACGGCTTGTCCTTGAATGAAACTTCCTTGTAGCGCGAGAGCCAGTCGATGGCGTTCTTCAGACCGCCCGGGATCGACCAATTGTATTCCGAGGAAACAATCAGCACCGCGTCGGCGGCCTTGACCGCATCGTTGAGCGCGTTCACGCCTTGCGGAAAGCCGGTCGCCTGCTGATCGTCGAAATTGTAGATTGGGAAGCTCGCAAACGACGGCGCTTCCTTGATGGTCATGCCCGGCGGGGCCAGGCCGATCGAAGTGTTCATCAGCATCCGATTGAAGGAGCCCTTGCGCAGACTGCCGCAAATGCTGAGCACGTTGAGTGTCTTGTCGGCCATTTTGTTCCTCGATTGGGTTTTTGTTGGATTGAAGCAGGGTCAATAGCATGGGCAATGCCGCCATGGCGAGGGCGGTGGCAGCGCGAACCGGAATGCCGTCGATCAAATATGCGGGCGGCTGCCTGCAGACATTCTATTTTGCTTCGAGGCCCGCGTTCTTGGCGACCTCGCCGAAGCCTTTGATGTCGGACTCGATGACCTTCTTGAACTCCGCCGGCGTCGACAGATTGGCTACTGCGCCCACGCCTTCGAGCCGCTTCTTGACGGAATCACCGGCCAGCACCGTTTGCAGCGACTTATGCATCTTGTCGACGATCGGCTGGGACGTGCCGGCGGGGAATACGAGTCCGTACCAGCCGAGATAGCCAATGCCGGAAACGCCGCTCTCCGCAACCGTAGGCACATTCGTGATTCCCGGCCAGCGCATGGGTGTCGCCACGGCGACGAGCCTGAGATCACCAGAATCCACCTGGCCACGGATGGCGTGATAGAGTTCCACTGCGAAGGCAGCATCTCCTCGAAGCAGTGCACTGACGACGTCACCGGTGGTGCGGTAGGAGACCGCTTGTGCATTCATTTTGGTGCGCTGACGCAGGTCCTCGGCGATGAGATGCTGGGTCGAACCAAGGCCGACGGTAGAATAGTTCAGCTTGCCCGGCTGCTTGTTGACGTATTCGATCAAACTCTTGAGATCGGTCGCCGGCGAGTTCTTGGGCACCGCAACGACGAACGCCGAGTTGGTGAAAATTCCGACTGTCGTAAAATCGTTCACCGGATCGTACGGCACATTCTTGACCATGACCGCCGATACCGCGTGACCCATGCTGATTGACAGCATCGTGTAGCCATCATTCGGCGACTGCTTGACTGCACCGCCAGCAATGGTGCCGCCGGCGCCGACTCTGTTCTCGACGACGAACTGCTGCTTCAGCAACTCGGAAAGCCCGTCTG
>CAZNSG010000032.1:0-30058 GCA_964575715.1 uncultured Hyphomicrobiales bacterium
AGCGCCCGCATCCAGCCGCGCATGTCGCCATAGGCGACCGGTTTACGTTCAATCGTCATGCTCTCACCCAAGCCACGTCCATGCCGCGTCCTTGCCGCGCAGGGAAAGTCGCACCGGTGGACCAAAGACGCAAGCGGGCAGTGCTTGGATTTACTTGCGAGCTTCATTGCGGGTTAACGGCCCGCGTTCTCCCGGCGGTGCGATCTCGGTAACGAGATCGCGCACGAGCTGCTTGTTGGACAGCGGGCCTAAGCTCATGGCGCGTGGTTCGAGTCGCGCGGTGCAGGCATAGACGGTCTTGCCGTCCAGCTCCATCATGCATTCCTTGCAGGCATTGGCATTGATGCAGGAAAAGCGGATCGCCAGCGTCGGATCGCGATTGGCGCGGATCCAGCGCAGACCATCGAGCACCGATTGGCCGCGCTCGAACGGCACCTCAAAGCTTTCCCAGCGGCCCGCTTTAACGTCTTCGCCGCGCCACACCTTTAACGTCGCGATCTCGCTCATTGCGCGGCCTCTCTTCTCCCTCCCCCGCATTCGCGCTGGCGAGCCCAAAGGGCGAGCGGCCAGCGCGAACATTTGAGGAGTTGGCCGCGCCGGGCCCTCGCTTCGCTCGGCGGCGCGGCGACGGGGGAGGGTTGGGGAGGGGGCAGACGCTTGCTCGGTGCTTCTGAAATTCCCCCTCCCGTCACGCCTTCGCTCGCTGTTCGCGAGCTTCGGCGGCATAGCCGATGCCTCGCATCGGCGTTCTTTGCGTAAAGAACGGCGGCCGAAGGCCGCCTCTGCTCCCCCGCAAGCGGGGGAGGTGAAGAAAGGTGTGTGGCGGTCTCACTCATTGCGCGACGGCCTCCACGGCTGAGGCGGGCGCCTGCGCAATGTCGAGGCGCTGGTTACGCAGCCGAATAACCTGATTGGCCCGCCATTGCGCAAGCATGCCGGGAAAATCCTCGCGCTGATGCGCGCCGCGGCTCTCGGTCCGCGCCAGCGCCGATAGCGCGACCGTGCGCGCCACCAGTAGCATGTTGCGCAGGTCGAACCATTCCAGCCGCGGCAGATCGAACGAGCGATGATCGCCGAACGTACAATCGCCGAGCATGCCAGTGAGCGCGTCGATGCGGGCGAGCGCGCGCTCGAGTTTGACTTGCGTGCGCAGCGGGCCGACGTCGTCCGCCATGATGGCTTGCAGCTCCTGCACCATTGCCGCGCTGTTGGGGGATTCTTTCGATCGGTTCGCATCGCGCTTAAGCAGATCGAGAATTTCGTGCGCTGCCTTGGAGCTTGATGGCTGAGTGTGAATGTCTTTGACGAGCTCGGCGGCGCTGCGGCCCGCGCGCCGGCCGAACACCAAAGCCTCGGTGATGGCATTGCCGGAGAGCCGGTTGGCGCCGTTGGCGCCGCCCACCGCTTCGCCCGCAGCCAGGAGCCCGGGCACCTCGGTCTGCATGCGTGCGTCGGCGACGACGCCTCCCATGTGATAATGCGCGATGGGCGCGACTTCGACCGGCATCTTGGTGAGATCGATGCCGTTCTTGGCGAGCCGATCGATCACCGGGCCGAAGGCTGCGCGCAGCGCGCCTTCAGAGCAATGCTGGAAACTCAAGTACGCTCCGCCATGGGGCGAGCCGCGTCCGGCCTCGACCTCTTTCAAAATCGCATAGGTGCCGACGTCGCGCGTGATCACATAATTGCCGTCCTCCGGCACGCCGTAACTTTGCGTGAACTCCTCGCCGCGATTGTTGAGCAGCTTGCCGCCGAGCTTGTAGCGGAACGGGTCCCACATGATCGGGTCCATGCCGATCAATCTTGGCGCCAGATGGCCGATGGGGAAGAACTGCACGAACTCCATGTCCGCGAGCGGCGCGCCGGCGCGCAGCGCCAGCGCATAACCGTCGCCGCCCATGTTGGCCGAGGCGCTGTTGCGCCGATAAAGCCGCGTGAGCCCGCCGGTCGCAACGATTGTCGCCTTGGCGGAAATGATCACCGGCGCGCCGGTGCCCACATGCCAGGCCACCGCGCCGGTGACCGCGCCATCGACTTTGAGCAGGTCGACGACGCACAGATCGCCGGCGCGGCGAACATCGGCGGACTTATAAAGCGCGGCGCGCAGGGTCTTCGACACCGCTGGCCCGGTGGCAAGAAAATCCACATAGACACAGCGCGGCCGGTCATGGCCGGGCGCCAGGGCTTGCGTGATGCGGCCATCCTTGCGCGCCCAGCCCACGCCCCAGTCCTCCATTTCCAGAATGCATTCCGGTCCTTCCTCGCACAGCAATTGCGCCAGCGGCTCGTTGCACAGCCCGCGCCCCGCGGCGAGGGTGTCGTTGTAATGATGGCTCCAATGGTCCGGCACTTCCGAGCCAAGCGCAACCGCCACCGTCATCTGCGCCATGACAGTTGCCCCGCCGCGTCCGATCAGGCTGCGGTCGACGAGCTGCACGCGAGCGCCCAGCCGCGCCGCTTCGATCGCGGCATACATGCCGGCCGCGCCGGAGCCGATGATTAGGACGTCGGTGTCGATATGGGTCGCTTCAGCGGACATGCCCAGGATTCCGACTCGCTCGGACCTCATGGTGAGGAGCGCGCTGAAAGCGCGCGTCTCGAACCATCGCAAGTCGGCTATAGCCGACTTGCGCACTAAATATTACCGATCTCGGGTAAACCCGAGATCGGTTGGCCGCCCCCATCCTTCGAGACGCCACGCCTTCGCCCTTCGGGCTACGGCGGGCTCCTCAGGATGAGGCGGATTGAATCTGCGCTACTGCATCAAACTCTATCACGCGGACAATCGTGCTTGACGCTTCTTTACGGCCAGCTTCACCGCTTCGATGATCTGCGGATAGGCGGCGCAACGGCACAGATTCCCGGTCAGGTAGTGCCGAATCTGATTGTCGTCCGGATCGGGATACGCGTCGAGCAGCTGGTTCGCCATCAAGATGAAACCGGGCGTGCAATAGCCGCACTGGAATGCGCCGGTCTCGATGAACGCTTCTTGCACCGGATCGAGCTTGCCGCGCGCATCCAGGCCCTCGATAGTGACCAACGTGGCGCCATCGACCAGGATTGCCAAATAGAGACATCCCGACACCGCGCGGCCATTGACCAGCACCGTACAGCATCCGCACAGGCCCTGGCCGCAGCTCTCGCGCGCGCCGGTGAGCCCGAAGTGTGTCTGCAAGAGCTCAACCAGATTGTGATGCGGCATGACGTCGGCACTCACTGCCGCGCCGTTGAGGGTGAAATTGATTGTGCGGGCGGCGGTCATTTATTTGTCTCCCAACGGCTTGCCGGCCTTGGCGCGCAGGGCGCGGAACACCGTTTCCGGATTGAGCGGCAATTCAAAGAGCCGCACGCCCACCGCATCGTCGATGGCGTTGGCGATCGCGGGCGAAACGCAGAAGGTCGCGACTTCGCCCACGCCCTTGGCGCCGAACGGCCCGTTCGACTGATAAGTATCGACGCAGAGGTTCTCCATCGCCACAGGAACATCGTGAAATCCGGGTATCTTATAGTCGGCGAGCGAGGCGTTGGTCACTTGTCCCCCGTCGATGTGCATCTTCTCGAACATGGTGAAGCCGAGCTGCATCAGCGCCGCGCCGGAAATTTGCGTATCAACAATCTTCGGATTGATCGCCTTGCCGATATCCAGCACGCTGATCAGCTTGGCGATCTTTACATGGCCGGTCTCGGTATCGACCTCGACCTCGGCACCGGCGCCGGAAATCATCCAGAACGGCGTCACGTTGCTTGATAAGCCGGTTCCGGGTGCGGGCGGCACATAATCCGGCTTGTAGATACCGGTGCCGATGACGTTGCCAGCCTGCATGCCATATTTTTTCACGAACAACGCCGGGATCGGGGTGTTGGAGCCCTCGGGCTCGCCGACCTCGCGCGCAAGAGCTTTGAGTTTCTCGCTTGCATCTTCGGCCGCGCGGCGCACGGCGTGGCCCATGTGAAACAGCGAGCGCGAGCCGAGCGTGCCCATGTCGTAGGGCGTCACATCGGTGTCGCGCTGCACCACCCGCACGGATTCGGCAGGCATGTTGAGCACCTCGCCCACCATCTGCGCCATGGCGGTGTCGGAGCCCTGGCCCATGTCGATGGTGCCGCAATAGAGCGCGACCGAGCCGTCGGCGCTGACATTGACGATGGCGACCGAGGTGGTGGGCGAGATCACCGCCTTGATCGCGATGCCGAGCCCGCGCCCGCGCCGGATCACGCCCTGGCCGCGATCGATCGGGGTTGACCAGTTCATCCGCTCGGCGACCTTGTCGAGCACTTTCTCGATGGCGGCGTCCTTGAGGATCGTGCCGGTGGGATGCGGACGGCCCTCGCGCAGCAGGTTCTTGCGCCGGAACGCGACCGCATCGATTTTGAGCGCGCGTGCGATCATGTCGGTGTGGCTCTCATAAGCCCACACCAGTTGCGGCACTCCGAAGCCGCGCAGCGCGCCGGCCGGCGTGAGATTGGTGTACATCGCGTAGGAATCGATCCAGACGTTGTCGATGTCGTAGGGGCCGGACGCGGTGAGCCCCGACTTCTGCGTCACGCGCGGACCGACGTCGGCATAGGCGCCGCCGTTCCAAAACACTTCGCACTTGCGCGCGACGATTCTGCCGTCCTTGTCCACGCCGCTCTTGATGCGGAATGTGCTGGGGTGCTTGGTGATCTGGTAGAACATTTCCTCCATGGTGAGCGCGACCTTTACCGGCCGCCGCGCAATCATGGAGAGCGCGAGCGCAAGCGCTTCGAGCTTGATGTAGAGTTTTGAGCCGTAGCCGCTGCCGAGATACGGCACCTTGATGCGAACTTTGTTTTCCGGCCAGCCGAGCAGGCGCGCAATCTCGGTGCGCACGAACGAGGGGCCTTGCGAGGCGGTGTGGAGCGTGACGCCTGAGTCCTTGTAGTCGGCGATGGTGGCGTGCGGCTCGAATGACAGGTGCAGCACCTTCTGGGTGCGAAATTCGTGCTCGAAAACGTGTGCGGCGGAGGCAAAGGCCTTGTCCACGTCGCCGCGCCGGAGCCGATAATCCAGCGCGACGTTGGTGTTCTTGGCGTCCTTGAGGTGCTTTAGATCGGCGAAGGTGCCGGCCGGTTTGAGCTCTTCGTGCACGTAAACTTTAGACGTGAGCGCCTCGACCTCGTCATAGACCGCGGGCAGTTCCTCATATTCGGCGACTATGAGCTGGACGGCTTGCTCCGCCACATGCGGATCGGCGGCGAGTACGGCGGCGATCGGCTCGCCGACGAAGCGCACTTTGCCGTCCGCCAGGATCGGCTGGTCGTGGAACGCCGGCCCGTAATAGGGATCGGGGATGACCTTTTTTATGTCGTCGATGGTGACGATATGGGCGACGCCGGGCAGCTTCCTCGCGGCGCTGACATCGATCGACTTGATACGGCCATGCGCGACCGTGCTGCGGAAGAGTTTGGCATGCAGCATCCCCGGCAGGCGCATGGTGTGGGTGTATTCGGCGCGACCGGTGACCTTGTCGCGCCCCTCAAGCCGCGCCACCGAGCGGCCGACCTGCGCGCCAGCCTTCGCGGTTCCCAGAGTGCTTGGCGTCATGGTCGTGGCCATCAGGGGGCTCCGCTGTCTTGCAGGGCCTGCCGCACCGCGCGCCGCACATAGACGCGGATGAGCTCGCGCTTGTACGCCATGGAGCCGCGCACGTCGGCGATGATGTCGGCTTCTTCAGCCGCGGCATCGCCCGCGCGCGCCAGCGCTTTGTCGTCGATACGCTGGCCTAAAAGCGCAGCTTCCGCTGCAGGCAGTCGCATGGCTTTTGAAGTGGCAGCACTGACAACGACGCGCGCGGATTTTACCGAACCACTATCGCCTTCGAGGGCGACCGCAATGCCAAGCGCCGGCCAGTCGTCGGCCGAGCCGGTGGTGACCTTGCAGTAAGCGGCGCGCTTGCCGCCCTGCGGCGGTACGTGCAGTTCGGAAATCAGCTCGTTTTTCTTCAGCACGGTTTCGAAATAGCCGGTGAACAAGTCTTCGACCGCGAGCTCACGCACGCCGTTCGGCCCGGCGACCGAAATGCTGGCGCCGAGCGCGATCAGCACCGGGGGAAGGTCCATGTGAGGATCGGCATGCGCCAGCGCGCCGCCGACGGTCGCCACATTGCGCACGCGTACGTTCGAAAGCGTGAGCAGCGTGCGCGTGATGACCGGCGCATGCTTGCTAACGTCCGACGAATGCTCAAGCACAGAGAGCGTGGTCATGGCGCCAATGCGAAGGCCGTCCTTGCCGGCCGCGATGGCGGAATATTTCTTCTCGATCTTGGCGAGGCTCACCAGCCGCGCGGGCCTGAATACACCCGCCTTCATCATCAGCATCAGCGCGGTGCCGCCGGCGAACGGGCGCACCGCCGCGTCATCGGGATCGAGCAGCTTGATCGCCTCGGCGAGCGATTTCGGCTCAGTCAGATCGAACGGAGTCATATGAGAGTCCTCGAACTCTCGCCGTCACCCTGAGGTGCGAGCGAAGCGAGCCTCGAAGGGCGACGGCCTGTGATCTGAGGCCGTTCATCCTTCGAGGCCCGCGCTACGCGCGGGCGCCTCAGGATGACGGATTCGGTTTGTGGCCGGGTCGCGTACATCATCGTGCGACCTCCGGCGCGGCCGGTGCGAATGCCGCGCGCAGATTGTCGGCGAATTGCTTTTCCATGTCCTTGGCTTTGGAGCGCAGCACCGGTTGGCCGATGCTGCCGAGCTTGCCGGCGAGGGTTGCGTCCACTGAATAATCCACCTTGGTCTCGTTGCCGGATTCACTGAGCCGGGTGAGCGAAATCGCAGTCAGCCGGCCGACGATGCCGAGCGGCGTGCCCTCGATCTTGGCCTCGATCTCGCCCGGGGCCTCGATGCGGGTGACTTCAACCGTCACATTGAACTTGAATTTCATGTAGGCGACCCTGGTCTCGAACACCGCCGTATAATGCGTGGCGTCGATCTCTTTGAGCTCGCTCACGCCGTCGATGAAGCCGACAAACTTGCGCGCATCGCGGATCGTGTCGAACACAACCGCTCGTGGCGCCTGCACCGTGAATTGCCCGGAAACGTTCATGGATTGTGCTTAATCCTCAAGAGGCGCAAACAAAGCGCATCGCGGCGGCGGCGTCAAAACCTTTCGGCGGACGGCGACCTCGCCCTTCGAGACGCTCGGCCACGCAAGTCGGCTATTGCCGACTTGCGCATCCATAGCGCCGATCTCGGGTAAACCCGAGATCGGTGGCCTCGCTCCTCAGGGTGAGGTCGCCTCCTCCACCTCATCTTGAGGAGCCCGAGCGGAGCGAGGGCGTCTCGAAGGATGAGGTGGACTAAGAATTACTCCCGCGCATGGCGAGTACGCGGTCGACCATTTCGCCGGCCTGGCCGAGATAATTCGCCGGATCGCACAGCTTGGCCAGTTCCGCGCGGTTCATGTGCTTGGATATTTCCGCGTCCTCCGCCAGCAGATCGGCCAGCGGCCGGCCGGTGGCAATCACCTTGCGGCAGATGTCATAGACCAGATCGTGGGCGCGCTGCCGCCCCAGGCTCGGTCCCAGCCCCATCATCACCGCCTCGGAAACGATCATCCCCTTGGTGATGTCGAGGTTCGCGCGCATCTTGTTCTCGTCCACCTGCAAGCCGCCGACCAGGAAGCGGGTCTGCGCCAGAGCGCCGGCCGAAAGCACGAAGATTTCCGGCAGCACGATCCATTCGATTTCCCACGGGCCGGTCGAGCGCTCGTGGTCCTCGACCATGGCGTCGAGCAGCGCCGCCACGTGCTGGCGCACCACGGAGTTTTGCGCGGTGATGTAGACCGACGAAATCGGATTGCGCTTTTGCGGCATGGTGCTGGATGAACCGCGGCCTGCGTGGAACGGCTCGTACACTTCCTCGACTTCGGTCTGCATCATCAGCTTCACGTCAAAGGCGATTTTTCCGCAGATGCCGGTGACGAGACCGAGGAAGCAGCCGACCTCGGCAATGCGGTCGCGCACAGTATGCCAGGCGATCTCGGGCTGGCGCAGGTTGATCTCCTTGGCAAGCTCGGCCTGCACGGCAAGTCCTTGCTTGCCGAGCGATGAGAGCGTGCCGGCCGCGCCGCCGAACTCGAATACGAATACGCGCTCGCGCAGCTCCTTGAGCCGCTGCTTGTGGCGCTCAAACGCGGCGAGATAGGTCGCGACTTTGTAACCAAATGTGATCGGCACGGCCTGCTGCAGGTTGCTGCGCCCCGCCATCGGCGTATCGCGGTATTTGCGAGCCAGCTCAGCGAGCGAATCCGAGATCGCCGCGATGTCCTGCTCGATCAATATGAGTCCCTCGCGAATCTGCAAGATGGTCGCGGTGTCGGTGACGTCTTGCGTCGTGGCGCCCCAATGGCACCATTCACCCAGGCCGTCCTTGCAAAGGGCAACCAGCTGCTGCACCACCGGCAAGACCGGATAGCCGATCCGCTCAGTCTCGGCTTTCAACTTTTCGAAGTCGAATTGGTCAACCTTGCAATGGCGCAAGATTTCGTCGCAGGCCGCCTGCGGGATAATGCCCAGCCGGGCCTGCGCGCGCGCCAGCGCGGCCTCGAAATCCAGATACTTTTGGATGCGGTTAGTGTCGGAAAACACATTCCGCATGGCTTCGGTGCCAAAAATGTCGCGGAAGATGACGGAGTCGAGCACAGTCGATGGCATCGCGGGGGCCTTTCACGAGGTTGGCTGCCTTCTCTTAGCAAGCTTGCGGCCGATCCGTCATCCCAAACGACAGGTATTGCATTTCACCGGCTCACTGGCGCCGTGCCCGGTCGAAGAACACGGTGAGGACTCTGATGGCGTCTCCTACCGAAACATATGCGACGCGCAGGATGCGGCCGTCCCGTTCGGGTATGCGCCGAAATACACGCGTGACACCTGGACGGGTCGGGTCCGGTTCGGCGGCGTCAGGCGTACGGACGGTGAGTTCGACCCATGCGCGCTCGATGCGGCGCTCGATCAACATATCCCGAGCATGTTTCGTGAAAACGAGGTGAGTCTCGGCCATATTGTTCCCAGGACAGCACCGCTTCGAGTCTATTGAATTGGAATGTAAGTCGAATCGGCGATAGCTCGCGCTCATTCCGCGGCGGTTGGAAATCTCGTCCCGGCGGCAAGATGTTTGCTTGCGTCCAGCACTTCGATGGCCACGATTCGACCTTCGGCGTCAAAGTCGAGCACGACGCCGTCTGCAACTTCTTCACTTTCGACCACGGGCGCGTCGGCAAAGCGCACATAAAGCGCATCCGCGTCGGAATCGTACACTGTCCTCATCGCTCGGCTCCCGATAATGAGTATAGCATAGACGAACTGGATCGGTCGCGGCTGTTCGCACCTCGTCATAAATTCGGCCGCAGTCGATATGCCTCCGGGTCCCACCGTATAAGTGCATAGCCGAGATTCCAGCGATGTCGGGGGATTTGAGGCGTCGTGAAAATCTGGGCGAGGGCGCTTAGACCTTGAATCGGGGATCGAGATAATCACGCAGGCTGTCGCCGAACAGGTTGAATGCGAAAACCGCAAGGCTGATGGCGGCTCCCGGGAACAAGACCATCCACGGCGCCTCGCGATAGAAGTCGGCGGCGTTGCCCGACAGCATGAGACCCCAGGCGGCGGTCGGTTCGGTCACGCCGAGGCCGAGAAACGACAGCGAGGCCTCAGCCAGGATCGCCTGCGCGATGAACGCGGTGAGCATGATCAGATAGGGTGCGACCACGTTCGGCGCCATGTGGCGGAAGATGATGCGGGTGTGCGAATAGCCCGCGGCGCGCGCGGCATCCACATAAGGCATCACCCGCACGGAGAGCGCCGCCGCCCGCACCACGCGCGACACCCGCGGCAGGATCGGGATGGCGATGGCGATGATCAGGTTCACGTCGATGCCGCCGATCACGAACTTGCGGAATGCGGCAACGACGACGAGTGCCAGTACGATAATCGGAAACGCCAGCAACACGTCGATGAAGCGCTGAATCCAGTCGTCGATCTTGCCGCCAAAATAGGCCGAGGCGACGCCGAGGATGGCGCCCAGGGTGGAGCCGAGGAACGAGGAGGTAAAACCGATCACCAGTGCCGTGCGCGATCCGTAAATGATGCGCGAGAGGATATCGCGGCCGTAGGCGTCGGTGCCGAACCAGTGCTCCGCCGAGGGCCGCGCGAGGATCGAACCAAAGTCGATCTTGAGAGGATCGTGGGGCGCTACCAGTCCCGAAAACACGCTCGCGAACATCATGACGAAGATGATGACGAAGCTCACGCCGCCCAGCGGCTGCTGGCGGCAAAAATCCACGATCACGCCTGGCTGGCGCGTCTCGGGAGCGGGGATGGCGGACGCGGCGATTGTCATGACGCGATCTTCATGGGTTGCCGTAGCGGATGCGCGGGTCGAACACCGCATAAAGCAGGTCGACGACAAGATTGATGAGGACGTAGAACGCGGCAATCAGCATCACCATGCCCTGGATCAGGGTGAAGTCGTTGCGCGACACGCTTTGCACGAACAGCATGCCGATGCCGTTGAGATTGAACACCTGCTCGGTCACCACCAGACCGCCGATCAGGAATGCGAATTCGAGTCCGATGACGGTGACCGCCGGCAGCAGAGCGTTGCGCAGCGCGTGACGTGTGATCACGAGTCTCTCGAATACGCCCTTGGCGCGGGCGGTACGGATATAGTCCTCGTTGAGCACTTCGAGCAGCGAAGAGCGGATCATCCGTGCGGTCACGGCGCAATAGCGGTAGCCCACGGCCATGGCCGGCCAGATGAGCTGCGTGAGATTGGCGATCGGATCGACGTAGATCGGCGTGAACGTGATCGGCGGCAGCCAGTTGAACAGCGCAAGCAGCGTCAGCATGATCATCATGCCGAGCCAGAACGAGGGAATCGAAAGCCCGCCGATCGTTACAATGCGCATTAGGTAATCGATCCAACTGTCGCGGAACAATGCGGCTAGTGTCCCTAAGGGTATGGCGATCAGTACGGCGATGAGGGTCGCCATGATGGCTACCTGCAGCGACAGTTCGAGGCGAATGGCGATCTCTTCCATCACCGGCCGCTCGGTCCACATCGACTTGCCGAAGTCGAGCGTCGCCATGCCGACCATCCAGTCGCTGAATTGGATGTACAGCGGCCGGTCCAAGCCGAGCCGCTTGCGTTCCAACTCGATAGTTTCCTGCGAAACGCTGCCGCCGTCGCCGCGAAGTTTTACCTCCACGATATCGCCCGGCACGATGCGCAGCAGGAAAAATACCAGCACCGCCACGCCGATCAGCGTGGGGATCATCAAGAGGATACGATTGGCGGTGTATCGGAGCATTGTGTGGAAGGGCTGCGGCCTGGCCATTCGCCAGGCCGCAAAGCGACTCGGCTACGTGTCGAGCCAGACTTCGGATAGGTCGGCGCCTAGATTGTGGCTAGGCGACATTTTCCAGCCCATCACCACCTTGTGGCTCGGCACGATGCGATGCCACCACAACAGCGGCTGCTGATAGGCCTGCTCGAACAAACGCTTTTCGAACGCGCGGATCAGTGCTTTGCGCTTCTCCGGGTCGCGCTCGCGCAGGTGGTCATCGTAGAGCTTGTCGAGTTCGGGGTCCTTCGAGCGCGAACGGTTCTCGGGCGCCCGGTCGACGGAGAGGTATTTGGCAAGACCCAGGCTCGAGTCGTCCATGAACAGGTTGGAGAAGTCGATCGCCACGTCGTGGTTGCCCGCGTTCATGGTCGCGAGATACGGCCCGGTGTCGGACTGTTTGTGCTCGACCTCGACCCCGATCTGCCGCCACTGGTCGACCAGGAAGACGCCGGCCGGCGTATAGGGCATGGCCAGGTTGCGGTTCCACAGCGTGAACTTCAGATTCGGCGCGCCGGCATCCGCCAGGAGCTTCTTCGCCTCGGCGCGCGAGGCGGCGATGTCCTTGGAGAAACCGGGAAGCTTGACGAGTTCAGCTTCGGGCGTCGCGAACGGCGAGCCGGGACGAATCACGCCGCCGACCGCGCGCAGCGTGGAGATGCGCGAGAGGCCCTGGCTGCCGCCCCAGCGGTCGATGGCGAGCAGGAGCGCCTTGCGCACGCGCACGTCGTCGAACGGTTTCTTCTCCACGTTGAAGGCGACCAGCAGATTGAGCGTCCAGCTCGATTCCTCGATGCGGATCTTGTCGCCCATGGCTTGCACCAGGCGATCGCGCTCGGCCGGTGAGATGCCGCGGTATTCGGCCAGCACCTGGCCGCCCTGCAGCGCGTTGAGCATGGCCGCCGCCTGCAGCGTGAACACGCCCTTCCAGCCCTCGAGATAGGGCAAGCCCTTCTTGAAGTAATTGTCGTTCTTCTTGCCGGCGACGTGGCTGCCCTTGATGTGCTCGACGAAAGTGAACGGGCCGGTGCCGTTGATTTTGGTGCGCGGCGATGCCGGATCGGCGGCGAGGTCCTTGGCGGCATAGATCACGTTCCAAGGCGAGGCAAAGTGCTCGAGCATCGACGCGTTCAGGGCCTTCATCTTGAAGACGACGGTAAGCGGGTCGGGCGTCTCGATGCTGCCGATGTCCGCGAAGGTCGCCCGGCGGGTCGACACCACGCCGGCCGGCGGGCTGCGCAGGCGGTCGTAGGTCGCCTTGACGTCGGCTGAGGAGAGTGTCGAGCCGTCATGGAACTTCACGTCGGAGCGAAGCTTGAACGTGTAGGTCAGCAAGTCGGGAGCGACCGTCCAGGATTCGGCGAGATCGCTTTCCACTTCGGGAAACTTCGAGAGGTTGAAGCGCAGCAGCGTCGAATAAAACGGGCCCGCGAGATGCAGCGTCGCATAGGTGTCGCTGGCATGGGGGTCATAGTGCGGGGCTTCGGCGCTGATCGCGAAGATCAATGTGCCGCCGCGCTTGGGCGTCTGCGCCTTCACTCTTGCGACGTCCCAATGAACCCCGCCCATGCCGAGGGCAAAGGCCCCGGCCATATGCTTTAAAGCCGTCCGTCTTGTTGTCATCGCACTCTCTCCCATGATTATCATTCTTACATTGATTATCATTCTTACATATTGCCGATGGTCACTATACCTTAATGCACGCGGCGAAATGCCCCGGCTTTTTTTCCTCAAGCGGCGGAACAACTTGGCGGCATTCCGCGCTGGCCAGCGCGCAGCGGGTATTAAACACGCATCCGGTCGGCGGCGCCATATGGCTTGGGAGTTCGCCGGTGATCAGGCGCGGCGCGCGGGCTTTTTCAATGCTCGGGTCGGGTATCGGGGCAGCGTCGAGCAGGACCTTGGTATAGGGGTGCAACGGCTCGCGGTACAGCGTATCGCGGTCGGTAATCTCCATCACGCGGCCAAAATACATCACCACCACGCGCATTGAGATATGACGCACCACGGCGAGATCGTGCGCGATGAAGAGGTAGGCAAGGCCCAGCCGGCGCTGCAAGTCTTCGAGCAGATTGATGATTTGGCTCTGGATCGACACATCGAGCGCGGACACCGCCTCGTCGCACACGATGAAGGAGGGCTCCATGGCGAGCGCGCGGGCGATGCCGACACGCTGGCGCTGGCCGCCGGAGAGCTGGTGCGGATAGCGTTCGGCAAGCTCGGGACGCAGGCCGACCTGGGCGAGCAGTTCGGCCACGCGCGCGGCTGCGGCCTTGGCGTCGGGCGCCAGCTTGTAAACATGAAGGGGTTCACCGACGATCTGCCCGAGCGTCATGCGCGGGTTGAGCGATGAATAAGGGTCCTGGAAGATCACCTGAATCTTGCGGCGGATCGTTTGCATCTCGCCCGGCGAGGCGGTGAGGAGATTGGTGCCGGCGAACTCGATTTCACCGGCGGTCGGCTGTTCCAGCCGCAGGATCAGCCGGCCGACTGTAGTCTTGCCACAGCCGGATTCTCCCACCAGCCCCAGTGTCTCGCCCGGGTAGATATCGAAGCTCACATTCTCGACCGCACGCACGAGCGTGCGCTTGTGCCCGAGCTTGGCGCGCACAGGGAAATACTTAGTGAGGCCGCGCACCGACAGCAAAGGCTTGGTTGGCTGCTCCTCACTCCGCTCCGTGCCGGCGTCGCTCGCGGGCCAGGCGAGCTTGCCCTCGGCGATCTCAACATGGCGATGGCAGCGCGATATGGCGCCGGTGTCGGCCGAAAACAGCGCCGGCTCCTGGTCGCAGACGGGCAGACGGAACGGGCAGCGCGGGGCAAACCGGCAGCCGGAGAGGTCGCTCGCGAGATTCGGCACCAGCCCTTCAATGGTGGCGAGCCGCTTGCCGCGCGGGCGGTCGAGCCGCGGCACCGAGCGCAAAAGACCCATCGAATAGGGATGGCGCGGGCGATGGAATATCGCTTCGGCCGAGCCCTGCTCGACCATGCGCGCGGCGTACATGACAATGACGCGGTCGGCGTAGCGCGCGACCACGCCGAGATTGTGGGTAATGAGGATGAGCGCGATGTCGAGCTTGCGCGACAGATCCTTCATCAGCTCGAGGATTTGCGCCTGGATGGTCACGTCGAGCGCGGTGGTCGGCTCGTCGGCGATGACGAGCTTAGGATTGCAGGCGAGACCGATCGCGATCATCACACGCTGGCGCATGCCGCCGGAAAACTGATGCGGGTACTGCCCGAGGCGGCCTTCCGCATCGGGAATGCCGACCAGGTTGAGCAATTCAATCGCTCGTGCCCGTGCTTGCTCCTGACTCATGTTGAGATGAATGACGAGCGGCTCCATGATTTGCAGCCCGATCGTGAGCAGCGGATTGAGCGACGTCATCGGCTCTTGGAAGATCATCGAGATGTCGCGGCCGCGAATCTCGCGCATTTCCTCGTCGCTGAGTTCGAGCAGATTTCTGCCGTCGAATACGACGCGACCCTTAGGAATACGGCCGGTATGACGCGGCAGCAATCGCATGATGGAGAGCGCCGATACCGATTTCCCCGAGCCGGACTCGCCCACGATGGCGACGACTTCGCCGCGAGCGACAGTGAAACTCAAGCCCTCGACCGCGCGCACGATGCCGTGCGAGGTCTCGAAATGCACGTAAAGATCCTCAACCGCGAGCAAAGGCGCCGACGCACTCGCCGATTGGGATATTATCTGGGTCCGTGCGTCCACCCTGAACTCCAACAGTTGCTGGGATATTTTGTTGCTCTCGGGTGGCAGCTATAGCCGATTGGAAAGTGGGCCACCACTTTCTTATAACGACCTTGCAAGCTCACCGCAGGGTCGACTTCCTCGATTTGACGTGGATCAATTCGCCCCCGCTCAGCCCTCGCCGATTTCGCGTGCCCGCTTTCGGAGTATCTCTGACATCCCGCACCGCTAACAGGTCAAAAATGACCCAAAGCAAACATCAAGCTCACTTCATTACCATGACCGGCATTTCAGCGAGTTGCACCACATTGCTCGCCACAGAGCCGAATGACAGGCCGACCGTCCGCGTGAGCCAGCGGTGGATAGCACCGGGGCGCGGTTCACTGACAACGATCAGATCACAGCGTTCCTCATGAGCGCACCTAAGGATGGTCTCAGCTGGCTCGCCGAGTTCGATGAGGTCCTTGTGGGCAATGCCGCTTTGATCGAGTGTACGCCCGGCGCTACTGACAATCGGCTTGCCGAGATCGTTCACCAGCCTGTCATGGACCTCGTCCTGCTTAAAGGAGCCGTATCCGCGCAGCCGCCAGTCCTCGGGTTTGGGTTGGACATTGAGTACGATAACTTCGATCGAAATTCCGCTCTCGGCCAAGCTGATCAAGTACTCCAGAATACGGCCTGTGCGCTCGGAGCCGTCGACCGCGGCTAGGATTTTCTGCGTGCGCGGCTTGGTTTCAGCCGCGCGTCGGGTAGGCCGAGCCTCCCCGTTCCGTTCTCCGATTGCCTTGGTGTGAACTGGGGTCATCGGAACACTCTCCGTTTCATTTTCAGCCGGGCAGAAGCCAGAATGCGGCCGCAGCCACGAGGGTGGGCACGGTCGCGGCGGCGGCAAGGCCGACGGCACTGATCGCGCCGTCCTCAAAGTTTCCCTTGAGAATCGCGAATCCAGCCGGATTGGGGGCGTTGGCGATCACCGTCAGCCCGCCGCCGGTAACGGCGCCCGCCACCAGCGAATATTTCAACTCGTCGGTTATCCCATCGACGAGCGAGCCGAGATAGGTGAGCGCGGCATTGTCGACGATTGCCGTGAGCAGCGTCGCGCCGACAAAAAGCGTATTCGCGTTCATCTCAGCCAGCAGAGGCTGCAACCACCATTTCTGCTGGCCGCCGAGCACAACGAGCCCAGCCAAGAAGAACGCCACCATCAGCGCTTCGCGCAGCATGAGCCGCTTCTGGTAGCGCTTGTAAGCCTCGCAGAAGCCGAGGAAGAACAGAAACAACGCGCCGAACACGAGCGGGTGGTGGCTGAACACAACGACGCCGGTGAGAAACGCCAGATGGATCGCGATCACCCATAAGGGCACGTCAAGCCGGGCCAATCCGGCGGGTCCTGCCGGTTGCTCGCGGAGATAGGCGCGGAAGATGTAGGCCGCGCCCACGGCATTGATCGCGACCGCCACCGCGGCTTTCCAGCCGAAGGTGCTGAGCATGAAGCCGATGTCCCAGCCCCAGCGGTCGGCGACCATCAGCACCGGTGGCGCGGCGAACGGCGTCAGCGTGCCGCCGATCGAAATATTGACGAACAGCACGCCGACCGTGGTGTACATGAAGGGCTTGGGCGTGTTCTGGCTGAGAAATTTGTCGCGCAGCAGCAGGGCCGAGAGTGTCATCGCCGCCGGCTCGGTGATAAAGGAGCCCAACAGGGGCCCGACCGAGAGCACAGTGACGTAGTAGGCGATCGGTTCCTTGATCGGAAAAATTCGCGATACGTATTGAAGAAATGCCGCCACGATGTCGATGACCGGCCGGCTTGCGGCGACCACCATGATCACCAGGACGAATGCTGGCTCCGTGAAGTTGCTGCTTTCGAGATAATTCAGCGCGTTCTTCGTGCCGAGATGGATGGCCATGAAGATAAGTAACACCATGGCCCAGAAGCCGAATACGACTTCGACCTCGCCGAGCAGATGCCAAAGGCCGGCGTGCCGGGGCTGAATGCGCGCGAGATGCTCGAATTTCCGCGTCGAAAAAGTATGGATCACCGCAATGGCGAAGATCGCGGCTGCCGCGAACTCAAAGAGACTGGGCGACGTGGTCGCCATTGGCGGTGCCTCCCTTGCGCGATCGGTAAGGAGGCTGTTCACCAGACGGCTCTAGGGGCAATTCGGTACGCGCCCGTCCGGTGTTATGCTAGGTGGCCGACACCAGCGTAGAACTACGCAATCGTCGCAGGCCCCCCACAGGAGTAGGAAGGAATGAGGAGACGCTCCAGGGAAACGGTTGCCGCAAGCATGCCCATTGCTCGCTTGCTGTCGCGGTCGCACTTGACGATCGCGTTGAGCTATGTCGCAGGATACGTGCTGCTCGATTGGGTGAGCTACGTTCATCCCTTCGCAGTCTCGGGTATCACCCCATGGAATCCGCAGACAGGACTGAGCTTCGCGCTGATCGTTCTTCTTGGGTCGGAGTTCATGCCGTGGTTGTTTGTAGCGCCATTCGTCGCAGACGTGCTCGTGCGGCAGCTGCCGTTGCCGCTCGCTGCCGAGTCATTGGTCGTCCTCTTGATCGGGTTCGGATACGGCGGAGCGACCGCGCTCCTGTTGTTGCCGCGCGTCGGCTTCGACCCGACATTGAAGTCGATGCGAGCCTTATTGTTGCTCATGGCCGTCGCATTGATGAGCATTGCGATCGTAGCAGTCGGTCACGCCGGCGTTCTCGTCACATTCAGCATTCTGGCGTCGAATGATTTCGGACAAGCCGCGCTGCGCGCGTTTATCGGCGACGTTATCGGCGTGACGGTCGTTACTCCGTTCCTCCTCATTTTCTTCACGCGCCGGCGTTTTCCGACGATCTCCTGGGAAGCGCCTCTGCTCTTGCTCGTCATCGTCGTGGCTCTATGGGCGGTATTCGGCTTTGTCGATGCCTATCGTTTCCAATTGTTCTACGTGCTCTTCATCCCGATTATCTGGACCGCAGTGCGTTTCGGTCTCGAAGGTGTGACCGCCGGTCTCGTCGTGACGCAGATCGGGCTCATCGGCGCGATTCAGATTTCCGGCCAGAGTGCTATCGATGTGACCGCGTACCAAGCTCTCATGGTGGTGCTCGCGGTCACCGGCCTAGCGCTTGGCGTGCTTGTTGATGCGCAACAACGCACGCTACAGCAGCTACGACTTCAGCAGGAAGCTCTACACCGAGCCTCGCGGCTCGGAACCATGGGCGAGTTTGCTGCTGCGGTTGCTCATGAGATCAATCAACCGCTGACCGCCATTGCCAATTATGCGCGGCTCGCCAAACGAGCTGTCGAAAAACAGCCTCCGGATACCGCTGCTGCAATCGAGGCTACAGGCAGTGCCATCGAACAAGTGGACAGAGCAGCCGAGGTCGTCCGTCGGTTCCGGGAGTTCATTCGTCTAGGGCGCAGCGAGACGGGACCGCTGACTGTGGATCAACTTGTCCACGAGGCTCAGTCATTTTGCCGTCCCGAACTTGAGCGACACGGCGTTGAACTCGATACGAGGCTCGCGCATAACTTGCCCAAGGTCATAGTCGATGCACTGCAAATCGAGCAAGTCATCGTGAATTTGGTGCGCAACGCGGTCGAGGCCCTGTCGCAGGCCGGGCGGCTCGACGGACGGGTGACCATCGAGGCCGAGAGTGACGCGCCCGGGAGGGTCGAGGTTCGCGTTCGCGATAATGGGCCCGGATTTGATGTCGACTTAGCTGAGCAACCGATTACGCCCTTCGCGACCACCAAGCATGACGGACTGGGGCTAGGTCTTTCGCTAACCCGTTCGATCGTGGAAGCGCATGGCGGAAAGCTGCGGATCGAAAGCAGCCCCCGTGGCGCCACTGTTTCCTTCACATTGCAGAGCGCCCCAAGCGAAGAGACAGCGGCATGACCGTAGCTTTGATTGACGACGACAACGCGGTACTGCGATCGCTCCGGCTGCTCTTGGAGGGCCGAGGAATGCAGGTTCGATGCTTCTCATCGGCCGAGAGCTTCCTTCAGGGTATCGGCGAGGAGATGCCGAAGTGCATCGTGTCGGACGTGCGCATGCCCGGTCTCACCGGCATGGAACTGCAGCAAGAACTCAAGAAGAGAGACGCCGCCGTGCCAGTCATCCTCATTACGGGCCACGGTGACATTGGCATGGCGGTAAATGCCATTAAGGAGGGCGCTTTCGACTTCATCGAGAAACCCTTCGACGAAGAACGTCTCGTGGCGAGCATCGCGACCGCAATCGAGATGGGACAGAAGGTACGTATCGAGCAGAGTGAGCGCGCCGACCTCGAAGCCCGCCTATCGGAGCTCTCCCCCCGTCAACGGGAAGTAATGGACCTCGTGGTCCAGGGGCTCGCGAACAAGGAGATCGCGCAACGTCTCAACATTAGCCCGCGGACCGTAGAAAACTATCGCGCTTGGGTGATGGAGAAGATGGGCGCGAGTAATATTGCCGAACTGGTGCGCAAAGCGATGACGCTTCGAGACAAAACGTCCTAGCCCGAGAATCGATGCACCGCCGGATCGAGATGAACGAACCGGCGTCTGTTGTTGGCACATTGCGTCGCAGCGCAATTCGTTGCTTTCGGTGAATAGCGACCGTATTGCTTCATAACCCCTGCCTAAGCTTCTCCGATCTCCCGTAAAATTTCCGCCGTATGCTCTCCCAGCCTTGGCGCGGGGCGGGGCGATGCCATCGGTTCGCCGTCGAGCACGATCGGCGTACGCACGCCCGGGATGGCCCCGCCCTTGGCGGCGGGGCTTGGCAGGTCGAGCCGCATCTGGCGATGGATCACCTGCGGGTCGGCGAACACCTGCGCGATATTGTTGATCGGCCCGGCCGGGACCTGCACGGCTTCGAGCATTTCCAGGAGCGCATCGCGCTTGATGCGGCTCGTAAGCGCGGTCAGCTTGGCGATCAGTTCATCGCGCCTGGCCAACCGATCGGTGTTGGTGCGATAGGCCGGGTCCTCGCCGAGTTGCGGCTGCCCCAGTGCTGCGCAAAATTTCTGAAATTGGCGGTCGTTGCCGGTGGCGACAATGACGTGGCCGTCGGCGACCGGGAATACCTGATAGGGAACGATATTGGGGTGCGTGTTGCCCGCGCGCTTGGGCACCTTGCCGGAGATAAGATAGTTCATCGCCTGGTTGGAGAGTACGCCGACCTGGGTATCGACCAGCGCGGTGTCGATATAGCCGCCGCGGCCGGTCTTTTCGCGTTGCGTGAGCGCGGCAAGAATGCCGACCACCGAATACATCCCGGTCATGATGTCGGCGATCGGCACCCCGGCGCGCGTCGGCTCGCCGTCCGGCATGCCGGTGAGATCCATGATCCCGCCCATGCCTTGCGCCATGAGATCGTAGCCGGCGCGCGCGGCATAGGGCCCGTCCTGGCCGAAGCCGGTGACCGAGCAATAGATCAGGCGCGGGTTTTCCTTGCCGAGACTCTTGTAATCGAGCCCGAACTTGGCGAGCCCGCCGACCTTGAAATTCTCGATCAGGACATCGGAGCGCGCGGCGAGCTTTTTCACGATGCGACGGCCCTCATCGCTCTCGAAGTCGAGCTCGATCGAGCGCTTGCCACGATTGGTCGAATGGAAATAGGCGGCGCCGAGGTGCTCTCCGCTCTCGGCCTCGACGAAAGGCGGCCCCCAGCCGCGGGTGTCATCGCCCGCGCCCTTGCGCTCGACCTTGACGACATCGGCACCGAGATCGGCCAGCATCTGACCGGCCCAGGGTCCGGCAAGGATACGGGCAAGTTCGAGCACACGCAGACCAGCCAACGGACGCGACATGGCTACTCCTATTGCAGCGGCCGCGCGTGGGCGACTGCTGGGGGAACCTGTGACCGTCTCACGCAGATTTGTCTAGGCCTTGCAAGCCCTATTGAGGATTGCGATTGCTTGAACCTTTGCGACAGAATTGCCATGTAGCCTTGACCATGTAGCCTTGACCATGAAGCCTTGACCACGAAGCCTTGACCACGAAGCCTTGGGTTGAGAGAGCCGGCCCGGAGCCCCACCGCGATGAACACTTCTTTTTTTGGCGAACTCTTGCAGACCATTGTGGAGCGTGGCCGTGCGCTGATCCCGCGCGGGCGGCGCGATGCGCCCAGGGTGCGCTCGGAAAATCTGGCCGAAACTTGCGAGGCGCTGCTGTCAGTCCGCGGCGAGGCCTCGGGTGCGGCGCTCGCAGGCGAAATCCTCGCCCAGTACGAGACGCTGACCATCGGGCCGCGCATCGCATTCTTCGAGGAGCTCGCGCAGCGCTTTGGCCCAATCCGCGCCAGACTCGAAGCCGCCATCGCCGCCTGGCGCGTGAACCCCACCGACGAAACCGCGGCCGAAGTTCATCTGGCCGCCGAGCCGCGCCGGCAGGAGTTGTTTCGCCGCCTCAATCTCGCACCCGGCGGCACTGCGGCGCTCGTACATATGCGTGAACAATTGCTCGATGCGCTCGATCGCCGGGCGGATCTTGCAGCGGTCGACGCCGATTTCGGCCACCTGTTCGCGTCCTGGTTCAACCGCGGCTTCCTGGTGCTGCGCCGGATCGACTGGTCGACGCCGGCCGTCATCTTGGAAAAAATCATCCGCTACGAGGCGGTGCATAAAATCAACAGCTGGGACGACCTGCGCAGCCGCATCGATCCGCCCGACCGCTGCTGCTATGCCTTCTTTCACCCCGCGCTGATCGACGAGCCGCTGATTTTCGTCGAGGTCGCGCTCACGCGCGAAATTCCAAGCGCGATCGCTCCGGTTCTCGCGGTTGATCGCGCTATCCTCGATCCGGAGCAGGCAACCACGGCGGTGTTCTACTCGATCTCCAACTGCCAGCGCGGGCTATCCGGTGTTTCCTTCGGTCATTTTCTGATCAAGCAGGTGGTGGATGAAATTTCGCAGGAGAACCGCCGGTTGTCGAGCTACGTCACGCTTTCGCCGGCGCCCGATTTCGCGGTCTGGCTCGACCGCGAACGAAAATTGGAAAGCTCACGCGCTCTCACCGATATTGATCGGGTCGCGCTTGCCGGCCTCGATCGCGCGCATTGGTGGCAATCGCCGCCTGTGCGTGAAGCGATGCGTGATGCTCTTCTGCGCGCCGCGGCCTGGTATTTTCTGCAGGCGCGCAATGCGCGCGGCTCGCCGGTCGATTCGGTTGCGCGTTTTCACCTTGGCAATGGAGCGCGGCTTGAGCGGCTCAATTTCCTGGCCGATAGCAGCGAAAAGGGGATCGGCCAGTGTTACGGCCTGATGGTGAATTACCGCT
Source organism: uncultured Hyphomicrobiales bacterium (assembly GCA_964575715.1). Classification (GTDB taxonomy): domain Bacteria; phylum Pseudomonadota; class Alphaproteobacteria; order Rhizobiales; family Xanthobacteraceae; genus PNAI01. The sequence goes on from CAZNSG010000032.1 coordinate 22,336, forward strand.
ACGAGATCGACGATATCGAAAGGAACCACGAGGCCTATGCCGAGGGTCGCACCGTCGTGGCAGCGAGCGCGGTGAAGCGGCTCGTTCCCAAGGCGAGCCATGATCTCGTGACGACCAATTAAACAGTTTGCTGCGGGGAGTGCGAATGATGAGCGCTCAAACCAACGTCATGCCGCTCCTTCCCGAGCCGGCGCTCGACGTGATCTTGCGCAAGGCGCGCAGCTACGACAATTTCCGGCCGGAGCCGGTCAGCGACGAGCAATTGCGCGCCATTTACGAACTCGCGAAATGGGGGCCGACGACGGCGAACTCGCAGCCGCAGCGGATTTTGTTTGTGCGCAGCGCGCCGGCCAAGGAGCGGCTGCGCCCGGCGCTCTCGTCAAGCAATGCCAAGAAATCCATGCACGCGCCGGTGGTCGCCTTGCTCGCCTACGATCTGTATTTCTTCGAGCACCTGCCGCGCATGTTCCACGATCAGCGTGCGCGCAGCTGGTACGAGACGACGCCGGACCATATTTTCACGACCGCGCTGCGCAATGCCACGCTGCAGGGCGCCTATCTCATGCTCGCCGCGCGCGCGTTGGGACTCGATTGCGGGCCGATGTCGGGCTTTGATAATCGCAAGGTCGATGCCGAGTTTTTCCCCGACGGGCGATGGAAGTCGAATTTCCTGTGCTGCCTCGGCCGTGGCGATCCGTCGCATATGGCCCCGCGCGGCGATCGTTTCGCTTTTGACGAGGTGTGCCGAATCTTATGAGATTCGTGAAGTTTCCATGCCTTGGATTCGCCTTATCAAGGAACGGCAAATGATGTATCTTTGATCACATGTCGCGGTTCGAAACGTAAATATCGCAATCGGTGGTCTCGTTGGAAAAATCGAGGAGGAAGTTGTGTTCAAGATGAAAAATCTCGCCCGCGTCGGCGCTGCTGTTGTTGCTTTGTCAGCACTCCTGCTGCCGGCCTCGGTGCAAGCCCAAAGCTGGCCTACTCGAAGCGTCAAGTTCATCGTGACGCTGGGACCCGGCTCGGGCGTCGATATCGGTTCGCGGCTGTTCGCCGACCGGCTTTCCAAGAAATGGGGTCAATCGGTGGTGGTCGAAAACCAACCCGGCGGCGACGGCATCGTTGCAATTTCCGCCTTCCTGACTGCCAACGACAGTCACGTGCTGCTGATGGCGCCCGCCTCCTCATTCACGGCGCATCCATACCAGCACGACAAACTGCCCTATAACCCAAACGACATGATCCCGATCGCCCGCGTATCCAATACGATCGTCGGTTACTCTGTGCCCGTAACGTCGAACATCAACACGGTGCCGGAGTTGTTCGCCCGCGCGAAAGCGGACCCCGGCAAGATCAACTGGGCTGGCGCCACCGGAATGCTCGATTTCGTGCTGTTGGGTTATCTCAAGGGCGCCGGCATCGAATTCACGCGCGTGCCGTATCGCAATCCGGTGCAGGCGGCGACCGATTTAGCCGAAGGCCGCATTAATTTCTACATTGGCGCGTTGGCCATCGTGCGGCCGCATTTGGAGGCGGGCAAGGTCAGGATGATCGCCGTCACAGGCAAGGCGCGCGCGCCGGCCTATCCGAATGTGCCCACCACCACCGAGGCGGGCTACCCCCAACTCGCGACCGAAGGCCTCGTCGGTTTGTTCAGTACAAAGGAATTACCCGCCGATATTCGCAACCGCATCGCGGCCGATATCAAGGAAGTAGCCTCCGATCCATTGATCTCCGAGCGTCTCGGTGCGACCGGCCAGGTGCTCAATCCCGGCACGCCGGCCGAATTTAGCGCGGCGATCGCTGAGCAGCGCGCGCAGGCTGCGGCGGTCGGGAAAATTCTCGGCATCAAAGCGGCGCAGTAGACGCGGGTTCGTGCTGGGCCGCGCTGCGCGCGCTTCACTCTCCCCTGGAGGGGGAGGGTCGGCGAAGCATCGAACGAAGTGAGATGCGAGCCCGGGTGGGGTGATCGTGGCGTCTATATACTTCGCACTCCATAGGAGTGGGGGAGGGCTTCCTTGCATTTCTGGTTTTGATTCTTCAAGTTAGATCAATGGGTTAAATAGGAAGCGTCCGTAAGGACTCGCAAGTGTTAACCATTTGTTAAGAAACAGAAATCCTATCCTATTGATTCCCATTGGTTTTTTTGAAGTAAGAAGCTTCCCATTGCGTGGGGCGCGCGACTCCATACGCATAAGGGGCACGCCGTTGATGCGGCGTGCCCCTCAGTATTTGGGCAACTCGACCACGGTTGGAATGTGGACGGCTCCCGTCAGTTGCAAGACGGCACAATAAGGATTCGCTGAAGTCTGTCCATACCATCGTGGTCGCAACATAGAAGGATTGCGACCGTGACAGATCAGAAAAAACAACTGCCGCTTCCGCTCATTCAGCGGAAGCACGCGAATACGCTCATTACTCAGCGCGCTAAGGACGGCTACATAAACGCAACCGCTATGTGCAAGGCGGCCAATCGTCCCTGGAGCCGTTATTGGGAAGTCAAAACATCAAAAGAATTTGCCGATGTGCTCTCGGCCGACCTCGGCATACCGATATCGGAACTAATTCAGTCGGTTAGCGGAGGCATTCCAGAACTGCAAGGAACTTGGGTCCATCCGCAGGTCGCCATCCATTTAGCTCAATGGTTATCCCCGCAATTCGCGGTGCAAGTTACGCAATGGGTGTTTGAGTGGATTTCTGGCGGTCCCAAAATCGTCGAACGCTTGCCGTACCATCTTAGAAGGTACGTGGCGAATATGACGGTAGTTCCGCGCACCCATTTTTCGATCCTCCAAGAGCTGACTTATGGTCTCATCGCTCCGATGGAGGCGCAGGGCTATACGCTGCCGGAGAGATTGGTCCCAGATATTTCTGAGGGCCGGATGTTTTCCAAATGGCTGCGAGAAGAAAAGGGAATCGAGCCGAATATGTTTCCCACCTATCCACATCGATATGAAGACGGCCGAGTCGTGGACGCGCGTTTATATCCGAATGCGCTGATCGCGGATTTCCGGGCACACTTCCATGAGGTATGGCTTCCAATGCGGTGTGAGGCGTATTTCGCCGAGCGCGATCCAAAAGCCCTTACCTACTTGCCGAGGTTACTGCCGCCTCGCAAAAAGGCATCTTAGAATAAGAAATGGCGCAAAGAGCCGCTGCCAAGGATCAGCGGCTCTTTTCATCCCGTCTGCTTTTTTTCGGCTTTGGGCCGTTGGTTTCGACTGGGCTATGGTTCGCAACGCTGAATCAAATCGGCCCTCGTTCTGGTCACATTCGAGAGAACGAGCGGCTTTTACGAAATTGCTGAATTTGAGTTTTCTTGGTCATGGCTCACAGTTTCATAGCATATATCGACGAATCTGGCGATGATGGTCTAAATAATTTTCGCCAACCCGGTGCGCATGGCGGACAATCATCATGGCTCATCATTTCCGCAGCGGTGTTTCGCTTTACATTCGATCTACAAGCAGTGGCTTGGCGGAACGAGATTCTGGCGAAAATGCCGGAGAAGAAAGTTAAAACGCTGCATTTTTCTCAGCTGAACCATAGCCAAAAAATTGTCACGACCCAGTGTTTAGCGCAAAAGCCATTGCGATCCATTAGCGTGCTCTCCAACAAACGAACAATTGGCGAAGGAGTATACGAAAACAGAAACCAACTTTATTTTTATCTGACGAGATATCTTATTGAACGCATATCTTGGCTGTGTCGTGATTACAGGGGCCTCGTAAAGGAAGGTGATGGGCGCGTTAAAATCATCTTCTCGCGACGCGGGAGTATGTCATACGAAGACTTCCGCGCATATTTGATACGCCTTAGATTAGATGAATCGGTCAGAATTCATTGGCCAGTGATCGATATCGATGGGATTGAGGCCGAGGATCACTCCCGGCGTGCAGGCTTGCAGCTAGCAGATGCCTTTGCTTCTGCATTCGCTTGCGGGGTGGAACATAATCGCCACGGAAATTGCGAGTGCCGATATGCAGAAATTTTAAAGCCTACAGTTTATTGCCGTGGGCCCAATTATCTGAGTTACGGCGTAAAGATTGTTCCGCAGTTAAATGATATGGAATTATCCGCTGAACAGTTGCGTTTTGTAGCTCTGTTCACATAGAGCGGCAGCGCCCCCGGCCCATGATTGCGATTGCTCGCCTGCAATCCAAAGGACTGCTCTGGGTTAATCCGGCGCGTGCGCTGCCTGGCAAAAATATAGGAGATTCTTTATTAAGATTCAATGACTTGCCTGTGAAGATTAGCGGGCCACTAAGTCATTGATCTAAATAATTGTTTGAGTCTGGGCGCTCAGACCGTCGATATATGAGACGCTTGCCGACGATCCCCTTTAACGCTTGGCGCGTGCGCACTTCATTGCCCGCCTTCGCCAAAAACGGCACAATGCGGGCTCGGAGCAAATAGTTCGGATCACCCCCGACCGCGCTTGGCGCGCGTCGGCAATACCTGAAACTCGACCCAGTTGGCGATTTCGCCGAGGCGCAGTTTTTTGTTGAGCACATTGTGGCTGATGCCGTACCGCCAGGCGAGCCGCTTGTCGGTGGGATCGCGGTCGAGCGCGTCGAGATCGCTGGCGAAAATTTCAATGTCCGCTTCATGCAGGAAGAAACCTTCCCCGATCAGCCGCGGTCCGATCCGGCGCACGATCGCGGCGATTTCCCGCAGCGGATATTCGGGATGATATTGCACGCCCCAGGCGACGGCGCCGTTGCAACGGATTTCCGCGCTCTGCACCTCCGAAACGGCATTGGTCGCGAGCACGGTCATGCCCGGCGCAATGGTCTCGACCTCATCAAGATGCACCGTCGGAGCGTTGAACACTTCGGGTTTGCCGGCGTACATCGGATGCTTGCGGCCCGCTTCGGTCAGCTTGATGCTGCGGCCAAAGCCAAGCTCGCGGCCTTTGGGATTGCGCCGCACGCTGCCACCGGCGGCAACGTTTAGAACTTGGAGGCCCCAGCAGCTGCCGAAGATCGGCGTGCCGGCTGAGAGCACCGCGCGCGCCATTTCGATCTGCTGCGTGATCTCGCTGCCGCCGTTGTAGACGTGCAGCGAGGAGCCGGTGATGGCGACGCCGTCATAGCCTTCGAGCGCTTGACCGTCCGGAAGATTCGCGCCCGGATCGCCGGGAAAACAGACATCGACAATGGCACTAGGCAAAAGCTCGTTCAGCAGTTCGGCATAGCCCTGGCTCGACACCACACCGCCGGCGGCAATGTGCTCGGCGCGGGTCTCCGGCGAATTGCCTTCCATGACGAGCAGGCGGGGGGCGGGCATTGGTTTCCTCAGGACTGGCAGGTGCTATTTATACCGTTATTTATGAACAAAATTCGGGCCCCGGCAGGGGACAAAGCTGGATTTGAACCGATTATGCTATATTATCCGTGAACATTTCCGCGCCCTACGAAAGATCGGCTCCCATGAGCTACTGCATGCGCAATGCCCATCGTACTGGCAAAATTCTGATCGCCGCCGTCCTGTGCCTTTCGGCGGCGATGTTCGCCGTCGCGATCAACGCCGGAGCGGCTGTGGCGCAAAGCCTCTCGCTCGATGAACTCGTCTCCGGCGTGGTGCGGATCAAGAGCTTCATCAATCCGGACGGACGCACGCTGCGAAATCTCGGCCGCGAGCGCGAAGGCTCCGGCATTGTCATCGACAGCAACGGACTGGTGCTGACCATCGGCTATCTCATGGTCGAGGCGCATGCCGTCGAGGTGACCAGCAATGACGGCCGCACCGTGCCGGCGGAGGTTCTTGGCTTCGACCACGAGACCGGCTTAGGCCTGTTGCGGGCGCTGGTACCGCTCAAGGTACGGCCGCTGGCGATGGGAAAAGCGGCTGACTTGAAGGAGCGCGATCCGGTCCTGGTCGCCAGCTTCGGCGGCCGCGATCAGGTGGGGCCGGCCAATGTCATGGCCCGGCGCGAATTCGCCGGCAGTTGGGAATACATGCTCAACGATGCGATCTTCACTTCGCCGCCGCACCCGGCCTGGAGCGGGGCTGCGCTGATCAACCATGAAGGCAAGCTGGTCGGCGTCGGCTCGCTCATCGTCGGCGACACCACCGGCAAGGGCGACGGCATCGTCGGCAACATGTTCGTTCCAATCGACGTTCTGCCGCCGATTCTGGCCGACCTCATTTCGAACGGACGCGCCGCCGGACCTGGGCGTCCGTGGCTTGGGATTACCACTGAGGAGGTGCGCGGGCGCCTTACTTTGAGCCGCGTCGTTCCGGAAGGCCCGGCCGAAAAAGCCGGGCTGCGGCGCGGCGATATCATCGTCGGCATCGCAGGTTCGGCGCCGGAAAATCTCGCCGATCTCTACCGCAAGATCTGGGCGGTGGGCGGCGCCGGCGTGATGGTTCCGATCGACGTGCTGCAAGACCAACAGAAGCGGCGGTTTGAAGTCAAATCGATCAATCGCCTCGACCACCTCAAGCTCAAATCAACCTTCTAGCAGTTTGCTGAAAAATCCTACAGCTGTCATTCCGGGGCGCGCCAAAGGCGCGAACCCGGAATCCAGATGCATATCCAGATGCATATATTGCGGGTGTTTCTGGATTCCGGGTCCGGCCTTCGGCCGTCCCGGAATGACGATCGAGAGTTTTTCAGCGACTGCTAGAGCGGGATCGGCGTTTGTAACGATCCCGGGTCTGCAGCGCATCACTCCGCTTCGCTTCGTGCTGCGCTGCGCCCGGGACACGTATCTCCAGTCACGCCGATCCCGCTCTAATTTCTCGTCTGCCGCGCGGATCAAAAAATATGTACCTAACTGAGGAGTCATCTCATGTCGTTTAAGCTCTACAACGCGCCGCAATCGACCTGCAGCCAGCGGGTCCGCTTTGTGCTCAACGCCAAATCGCTGCCGTTCTCGGAAGTCAAACTCAATCTGATGGAAGGCGACCAGCTCAAGCCCGATTACTTGAAACTCAATCCGAACGGCGTCGTACCCACCCTCGACCACGATGGTAATATCGTGATCGATTCCTCGGTCATCATCGAATATCTCGACGAGATCGCACCCGAGGCGGAAAATTTCACGCCGCGCGATGCGGTGGCGCGGGCGCGGATGCGCGCGCTCATGCGCTTCATCGACGAGATGCCGGCGGCCGCGATCCGCGTGCCGACCTTCAACCTCGCCTTCCTGCCGCACTTTGGCGCCATGAGCGAGCAGGAGTTTAATGCCTTCGCCGAAAGCAAACCGTTGCGCAAGGAATTCATGCTGGCGATGGGGCGCAAGGGGTTTCCTGAGTCGGAGATGAAGGCCGCGCTCGACCGGCTCGCGCGCACGCTCGATCGCATGAACGCGGACATCGCCAGCAGCGGCGGGCCATGGCTCATGGGAAAAAAGCCCACGCTGGCCGACATCGCGGTCATGCCGGCCATCGTGCGCATGGCCGATCTCGGCCTCGACAGGATGTGGGCCGAGTTGCCCGCGATTGCGCGTTGGCACGAGTCAATCCGCACCCACAAGGCCTACGCGCCGACGTATTATTTCGGCTCGCTGCTCACCGAGCGGTTTCCGCATTTGAAGGAACGAAAAGGATTGGCTTAGAGTTTGATTCAGCGCGTAGATGGGGTAACGGGCCGGCCGACGGGTAGCGGCCAGGGCGGTCGTCCCTCAAACTGATGGTGTCAATAAACCGGAGTCGGACTTGGTCCGCTCCAAGCATCATCGAGGGACGACCATGGAACATTATGCCGGAATCG
>CAZNSG010000033.1:0-4177 GCA_964575715.1 uncultured Hyphomicrobiales bacterium
ACCGGAACGAAAATCAACCACATTCCCTACCGCGGCGGTGGGCCTGCGCTCAACGACGTGGTCGGCGGGCAGGTGAAATTCTTCTTCTCGAATGGCGCGGCATCGATCGGTCTGGTGCAGGGCGGCCAGATCAAGGCCATCGCGCATACCGGCCGCGGCCGGCTCGGCACGCTGCCCGATTTGCCGGCGGTCGCCGACACGCTGTCCGGCTTCGAGGCCTACGAATGGAACGGCGTGTTCGTGCCGGCCGGCACATCGATCGAGATTATCCGCAAGCTCAATGCCGGCCTCAATGAGACCATCCGCCAGCCGGACGTGGCGGCGCGGCTGAGATCGCTCAACGTCGACACCCGTGCCAACACGCCGGAGGAATTTCGCGCCTTCGTCGCGGCGGAAATGGAGAAGTGGAGCCGCGTGGTGAAGGAAGCGGGCATCAAGCTGGGATAATATTTTTCGTCATTCCGGGGCGCGCACGAAGTGCGCGAGCCCGGAATCCAGAAACATTATAAGCCTCACAGCGTGATATCGTCATACAAGTCGCACCAATGAAGATTTGATTCCTCAATCAGTCGAATCTTCCATGCGCGACGCCACTTTTTAATATCTTTCTCGCGCGCAATCGCCGTTGCGGGATCATCATAACATTCGAACCAAACAAGGCGATCCACGCCATAGCGCGACGTAAACCCTGGCGTGGCCTTTGTTCTGTGCTCATAGACACGGCGAATGAGATCTCTCGTCACGCCGCAATACAGCGTTCCGTTCTTTCGACTGGCGAGTAGATAGACGTAGTATGGCAATTGAAGTAGGCCGTGTTTCTGGATTCCGGGCTCGCGCGCTTTGCGCGCGCCCCGGAATGACGCCGAGTATAGTCTTGCCCTGTAATGAGCGGAACAATGTTGTCTTGACCGCTGCTCCAACCGACCCACCCCGCATCGCAGCCCCCGTCGCCAATCCGCGCAAGCCGCGCGAAATACTCCCGTCCGGCGCCTGGGATACGCACGCGCATATTTTCGGGCCGGCGGAAAAATTTCCCTTCGCGCCCGGCCGCGGCTACACCCCGCCCGCGGCGCCGGTAGAAAAATATTGCGCGCTGCTCGACCGCCTCGGCTTTGCGCGCGGCGTGCTGGTACAGGGCAACGCGCACGGCTACGACAATAGCATCGTGCTTGACGCGCTTGCGCGCCATGGCGATCGCCTGCGCGGCGTCGCCATCACCGATACGCGCATCGCTCCCGAGATGTTGCGCGACTGGCATGGGCGCGGCATGCGCGGCCTGCGCTTCCATTTGTTTTCGACAGCGGGCAAGCCGGGCTACGTGCGCGGCGTCGGTTTCGATGTGTTCGATGTGTTTCGGCCGGTGATGCGCGAACTCGGCTGGGTCATGCAGGTGTGGTGCGACTGGCGCCTGCTGCCCGATATCGCCGGCAAGCTGCGCGCGATCGCGGCCGAGATGCCCGTCGTCATCGACCACATGCTGAGCATGCCGGCTGCGCGCGGTGTCGGCGACCCATCGTTCCAAGCGCTGCTGCGCCTCGTCGGTGACGGTTGCGTGCACGTCAAACTGTCGGGCGCCTATCGGCTGTCGGAAAAATTCCCTGACTATCCCGACGCGCGCGCCTTCCACGATGCACTGCTCGCCGCCAACCCCGAGCGTCTGCTCTGGGGCACCGATTGGCCGCACCCGCAGATCGACGCCGCGGCGATGCCGGATGACGGCCACCTGGTCGATCTGTTCATGCACTGGACGCCGGACGTTCGGCAGCGCCGGCTCATCCTGGTCGAGACGCCGGCGCGGCTGTTTGGGCGGTGATACGGAATCCGGCTGATCGACTCGGCGTCGTCATTCCGGGGCGCCGCGCAGCGGCGAGCCCGGAATCCATAACCCCAGACCAGCATTATGGATTCCGGGCCCGGCCCGGCGGGCCGTCCCGGAATGACGCCGTAGTGTTCATCCGGAAACCGTATGACATCCGGCCATAATGTTGACCGGTGCTTGTCGCTACTCCGCAGCCACCACCTCCGGCGCGGCATCGATAAAGCCGCCCGATTGCCGCCGCCACAGCGCGGCGTAATGACCGCCGTGCGCGAGCAGCTCGTTGTGCGTTCCCTGCTCGGCGATGCGGCCTCGATCCAGCACCACCAGCCGGTCCATGCGCGCGATGGTGGAGAGCCGGTGCGCGATCGCGATCACGGTCTTGCCCGCCATCAGCGTATCCAGGCTCGACTGGATGGCGGCTTCCACCTCGCTGTCGAGCGCGGAGGTGGCCTCGTCGAGCACCAGGATGGGCGCATTTTTTAGGATCACGCGCGCGATCGCGATGCGCTGGCGCTGGCCGCCGGAAAGTTTTACTCCGCGCTCGCCCACATGCGCGTCATAGCCACGCCGGCCGCGCCAATCCTCCAATTCCAGAATGAACTCGTGCGCGTGCGCGAGTTTCGCCGCCATCATCACCTCCGCATCGCTTGCCCCCGGCCGCCCGTAGCGGATGTTCTCTGCGATCGAGCGATGCAGCAGCGAAGTGTCCTGCGTCACCACCGAAATCTCCGCGCGCAAACTCTCCTGCGTGACGCCGCCGATGTCCTGGCCATCGATCAAAATGCGGCCATCTTCGAGATCGAAGAAGCGCAACAGCAAATTGACCACCGTGGACTTGCCGGCGCCCGAGCGGCCGACCAGTCCGATCTTCTCGCCCGGCGCGACGTTGAGCGAAAACCCTTGCAGCACGCCGGCGCCGCTCTCCCGCCCATAGCCAAAGCGCACATCGTCGAATGCGATGCGGCCCTCGCGCACCAGGAGCGGCTTGGCATTGGGCGGATCGATCAGTTGCAGCGGCCGCGCGATGCTCAGCATGCCTTCCTGCACCACGCCGATTTCTTCGAAGATGTCGGTGATCTGCACCGCGATCTGGCGCGACATGTTGGTGAGCTGGAAGGTGAGCGGCAGCACCATGGCAATGGCGCCGACCTCGATCGAACCTTGCTGCCACAGCAGGATCGCCAGCGCGCCCGCGCCGGCCATCAGTAGCGCGTTGAGCACGGCGAGCAGCGTGCCGAACAGCGTGATCAGCCGTTGCGAGGACAGGAACAAATCGGTGTGGCGATCGACCGCGTCGCGCACATATTCGTCCTCGTCGCGCGGCCGCGCGAACAATTTCACCGTGAGAATATTGGTGTAGCTGTCGACGATGCGCCCCATCAGCGCGGAGCGCGCCTCCGAGCTGCGCTTGGAGCGGTCGCGCATGCGCGGCACGAAGTACCACAGCAGCGCGCTATAGCCCGCAAACCACAACAAGATTGGCACCGTCAGCCAGGGGTCCGCGGCGGCGGTCATGATGGCGGCGGTGGTGCCGTATACCAAAATGTACCAGCCGGCGGTGACGGAGGCGACCAGCGTCGAGCGCACCGCCGGTCCGGTCTGCATCACGCGGGTGGAAATGCGGCCGGCGAAATCGTTCTGAAAGAACGCCCAGCTCTGCCGCACCACATGCCAATGGCTCTGCCAGCGGATCAGCCCGGTGAACGGCGCGGCGATTGCCTGGTTGGTGATGAGATAACGCGCCAGCGTCACGGCCGGGCGCATGATCAGCACCACGAACCCCATGCCGGCGAGCCAGGGCCAGCTCACCGCCAGAAAGCGCTCGGGCTCGACCGTCGTCACCTGCGTGACGATATGCCCGATGAACCACGGGATCGCGCTGTCGGTGAGCGCCACGAAAAATTCCACCACGAACAGCGCGGCGAACAGCCATTTCGCCTGGCGCGCGAAGTGCCAGAAGAATGCCAGCAGCCCGGCCGGCGGCTCCGGATGCTCGGGCGCGGCGGTCGGGGTCAGCAGCCGTTCGAAGAAGGAGAACATCAAATCATTCTACAACAAAATAGATGCGCTCGCGCGAGCGCTCAGTTTGTGGACTCTCCTGTGATGAAGGCACCGAGATTAAAGCAACATCAGGCTTGAGCGTACACGGCGACCACTTTGTTTACCTCCCCCTGAAAGGGGGAGGTCGGTTTGCGTCAGCAAACCGGGTGGGGGTCGCTAGTGTTCTGACTCATTCATTTGCATCCCGCGGCGAGATTAGCCAGGGCCATTGTGGCGCGGCGGTGTTTGCGGATGATGGGTTTGGCCTTTGCGGTCCATATGAAGGGTTTCGGGTGGGCATTGCGATGATTGATCCAT
>CAZNSG010000034.1:0-45210 GCA_964575715.1 uncultured Hyphomicrobiales bacterium
GTACACGGCCCATATCGCGAGCGATCGCGCGGACATAGGTGCCCTTGCCGCACTCGGCCTCGAATTCGGCATGGTCTGGGTCCGGCATAGCAATCAACTCAAGCCGATGGATATCCACCGGGCGTGGCGCAAGCGCGACCACGGTGCCGTCGCGGGCAAGATCATAGGCGCGCTCGCCCTCGATCTTGACCGCCGAGAAACACGGCGGCACCTGCGCGATGGTGCCGGTAAAGCGCGGGATGAGGCGTTCGATTTCATTTTGGCTGGGCCGCCGATCGCTTTTCGCAGTGATTTGGCCTTCGGCGTCGTCGGTGTTGCGCTCCTCGCCCCAGCGCACAGTGAAGCGATAGATCTTGCGGCTGTTCATCACGAAAGGAACGGTCTTGGTCGCTTCCCCAAGCGCGACCGGCAGGCAGCCGGAGGCGAGCGGATCGAGCGTACCGGCGTGGCCGACGCGCTTGGCTTGAAACAGGCGTTTGATGGCGCCGACCGCGTGCGTCGATGTCATGCCAACCGGTTTGTCGAGCACGACCCAGCCATGGATGTCGCGCTTTTCGCGCTTGAATTGCTGCTTGCGCTCGCCCGCGGGCGGGGGAGCTGAAGCGACTGCGAGCTGTGCTGGATCGCTCATCGCTCGTCCGCGCCGTCCTTGAGGTCGCGGCGAACACGCGATGTTCGCAAAAGCTTCTCGATACGTTCCGCTTCGTCGAATCGGTCGTCGATGAGAAATCGAATTTCAGGTGCGAATTTCAGGTTAACGTGGCGGGAAATCTCGCCCCGTATATAGCGCTTGTTGTGTTCGAGCGCGGCAAGAACTTTTTGAGCGTCGCGGCCGCCGAGCGGCATGACGTAGATGGTGGCGAGCCGCAAATCCGGACTCATGCGCACTTCCGGCACGGTGATGAGGTGGGTCTGAATCACGGGGTCGTGCACGTCGCCGCGCGTGAGCAATTCAGACATGGTGTGGCGCACGAGCTCGCCCACGCGCAACTGGCGCTGGGAGGGGCCGGCCGTTTCGCGATGTCGTCCGTGGGCCATGATCAAACAACGCTGTGAGCCGGAGACGTGCCGGCTTCGGGGATGCAAAGTTATTCCAGTTGACGGGGGACGTTTCGCGCAGGCGCGGGTGTCGAACTCACAAACTGCGTTGCACCGTCTCCACCCGGTAGCATTCGATGACGTCGCCAACTCGCATGTCCTGATAGTTTTCGAACGCCATGCCGCATTCCTGGCCGGCGACGACTTCACGCGCGTCATCCTTGAAACGCTTGAGTTGCGAAAGCTTGCCTTCGTGCACGACGACGTTGTCGCGGATCAAGCGCACGCCGGCGCCGCGCTCGACCTTGCCGTCGGTGACGCGGCAGCCGGCGATGTTGCCGACTTTGGAGACCTTGAAGATTTCCAGGATCTGGGCGTTGCCCAGCATGGTCTCGCGCCGCTCCGGCGTGAGCAGGCCGGACATGGCCTTCTTCACGTCGTCGACCAGGTCGTAGATGATGTTGTAGTAGCGGATCTCGATGCCGTCGCGCTCGGCCAGCTCGCGCGCTTCCTTGTGGGCGCGCACGTTGAAGCCAATTATGGCCGCATTCGATGATTTGGCGAGCGTAATGTCGGATTCAGTGATGCCGCCGGCGCCGGAGAGGATCATGCGCGCCCCGACCTCGTCGGTGCCGAGCTTCTCCAGCGCGCCGGCGATCGCCTCGATTGAGCCCTGCACGTCGGCCTTGATGATGAGCGGGAATTCCTTGCGGCCCGCGGTCTTGAGCTGCGACATCATCTGTTCGAGCGAACCGCGCATGCCGGTGGCGCGCGCGGCCATCTTCTCGCGCTTCTGGTGGGCACGATAATTGGTAAGTTCGCGCGCGCGCGCTTCGGTTTCCACCACGGCAAGGCGATCGCCGGCATCCGGCGTGCCAGTGAAGCCGAGCACTTCGACCGGAACCGCGGGACCGGCCTCGCTTATCGCGACCCCGGTGTCGCTGACCAGCGCGCGCACGCGGCCCCATTCGGCGCCGGCGACGATGATGTCGCCGACATGGAGCGCGCCGCGCTGCACGAGCACGGTCGCTACTGGCCCGCGACCGCGGTCGAGCTTGGCCTCGATCACGGTGCCTTCAGCGGGGCGACTCGGATTGGCCTTGAGGTCGAGAATTTCAGCCTGCAGCCCGATCATCTCCAAGAGCCGATCGAGATGAAGTTTCTTGGTCGCCGAGATTTCCACGTCGACGACTTCGCCGCCCAGCGATTCCACCTGCACCTCGTGTTGGAGCAATTCAGTCCGCACGCGCTCGGGCTTGGCGTCGGGTTTGTCGATCTTGTTGATAGCGACGATCATCGGGACTTTCGCCGCCCGGGCGTGGTGAATGGCTTCGACCGTCTGCGGCATGACGCCGTCATCGGCGGCGACCACCAGAACCACGATGTCGGTGACCTTGGCGCCACGGGCGCGCATGGCGGTGAACGCGGCATGGCCGGGCGTGTCGATGAACGTAACTTTGCCATGCGAAGGGGAGCTTACCTGATAGGCGCCGATGTGCTGCGTGATGCCGCCCGCCTCGCCGCCGGCGACATTGGTGGAGCGGATGGCGTCGAGCAGCGAGGTCTTGCCGTGGTCGACATGGCCCATGATGGTCACCACCGGCGCGCGCCGCACGAGTGCGGCCGGATCGTCGGCGGTATCGAACACGCCCTCCTCGACGTCGGACTCGGCGACGCGTTTGACGGTGTGGCCAAGTTCCTCGGCGATGAGTTGGGCGGTGTCGGCGTCGATCACGTCGTTGATCTGCGCCATCTGGCCCTGCTTCATCAGCAGTTTGATGACGTCCACCGCGCGCTCGGCCATGCGGTTGGCCAGATCCTGAATGGTGATGAATTCCGGGATGGTAACTTCGCGGACGATCTTTTCCTTCGGCTCGTCAACCGCGTGCTCCTTCATCCGGCGCTTGGTGCGGCGGATGAAGGATGCCTGCGAGCGCTCGCGCTCCTCGTCGGCGGTGAGCGCGGTTACGAGGGTGAGCCGGCCGCGCGGCTTGGCGGCGCGCGCTCGCGTCGGCCTGGGCGGCGGAACGGGACGGGCGACGCCGCCAGCGCCGCGGCGAAATGGACGCGGCTCGTCATCGTCGGCCTCAAGCGCCATGCGTCCACCGGGCAAGCGTGCGCCCGGCGTCACGACTTCGCCGAAGCGCTTCTTGGCCTCCTGCTCGGCCTTGCGTTTGGTTTCCTCATCGTGTTTGTGGCGGTCCTCTTCCTCGCGCTTGCGGCTTACCGCGGCGTCGCGCTCGGCCTTCTCGGACTGATCGCGGATGGCGCGGCGCGCGGCGTCTTCCTCGGCGATTTTTCGTTCCTCGGCCTCGCGCAGACGAGCATCGCCGAGCGCGTGCGCTCGCCGGCTGCGTTCTTCTTCGGTCAGAGTGCGCAGCACCACGCCGGAAGGTTTGGCCGACGGCGCGGCGGGTGCCGGCGCGGCGGTAGGGGCTGCGGCGGGCGTTGCCGCCTTGGCTGCGGGTGTGGCTGTGCGCCGGGCGGGTGCTGTTTTGGCCGCCGCGGGCGCTGCCGCGGACTCGGCCTTGCCCTCGCTGCCGAGGGCGCGGCGCTTGACCTTCTCGACCACCACCTGCTTGCTGCGGCCGTGGCTGAAGCTCTGGCGCACGACTCCCTGCTCGACGCCGCGTTTGAGCGTCAAAGTCTTGGTGGGGGCGACACTCAGCTTCTTTTCGCCAGGTGTATTGGTCTCAGTCATTCCAATTTTTGTCCCAAAAACTACGCCAGGGTACCCGCAGGGCGGCTGCCCGCGGCGTCCAATTCACCGGTCCGAAAGCGCTCAAGACGCGTAAAACGCGCAAGAAACGTAGTGCTCGCGGGACCGGCCAGCAGGGCTGCATGTATCACATTTGACCGGCCCAATGCCAAATCCAATTGGGTCGACGAAAATCCAGCAATTACGGCGATACGATCGGCATCGGGGCGCCGCCGGAGCGCCCCCTTGAGCTTGGAAACGCCGTCCGCCCCGGCTTCGGCGGCCTGCAGCAGGGCAACGACTTGATCGTGGGCAAGCGCTGCCTCGGTCTTGGCAAAGCCAGCCGCGACCGCGCCGGCCTTGCCGGCGATGGCGAGCGCGTCGAGGGCCGAGCGTGTGAGCAATCGCTCGGTCAGCTCCACGAGGTCATGGGTCATGCTCACCTCGCGCTTCAATGCGCGGGCGAAGGACTTGTGCGCGACCGCATCGGTCAGCGCCGCACGCGTCGCCGTGATCCAAATGCCACGGCCGGGCAGCTTGCGCTTGAGGTCGGGGACGATGCCGTCGGGGCCGACGACGAAGCGGATCATCTCAGCGACCGGCCTGATCGTACGGGTCGCGGCGCAAAAACGTTCCGGGCCAGAGCGCCGCGGTCCAGTATCGACCTCGCTATCGTATGCGTGCGGGAGCATCCACTCGTCCTTACGCTTGCGTTTCCGCCGTCTCCGCGGGCACCGCTTCGGCGGGTTGCGGCGGCGCAAGATCAGCCTCGGTGACCCAGCCGGCCTTGAGCCGCGCCTGCATGATCATCGCCTCGGCCTGCTCGCGCGAAAAGTCGAAGCCATCGAGTATTCCGGCATGGCGCGTGGTCTCGTTGTCCTTGCGTTCGCTCCATCCGCAGAGGTCGTCGGTGGCGCAACCGGCAAGATCCTCAATCGTCTTGATGCCGTTCTCGCCAAACTTGACCATCATCTGGGTGGTGACGCCAGGCACCTCTTTGAGCTCATCGGTCACACCGAGCTCCTTGCGCTTATCGTCGTGTTCGGATTCGATCTTGGCGAGATGTTCGCGCGCACGGTTCTGCAGTTCGCGCGCGGTATCCTCATCGAAGCCCTCGATGCCCGCGAGTTCCTTTTCATCAACCAGCGCCAGTTCCTCAACCGAGGTGAAACCCTCGGAGGCGAGCAATTGCGCAACCACCTCGTCGACGTTGAGCGCCTCGATGAAAGTCCTGGTGCGGTTCTGGAATTCGGCTTGGCGACGCTCCGACTCCTCCTGCTCGGTCAAGATGTCGATGTCCCAGCCGGTGAGCTGGGAGGCGAGCCGTACGTTCTGTCCGCGCCGGCCAATCGCAAGCGATAGCTGGGCATCGGGCACGACGACCTCGATGCGGGCGCGCTCCTCGTCGAGCACCACCTTGGCGACTTCGGCGGGAGCAAGCGCGTTGACGACGAAGGTCGGGATGTCCGCCGACCAGGGAATGATGTCGATCTTCTCGCCTTGGAGCTCGTTGACGACGGCCTGCACGCGCGAGCCGCGCATGCCGACGCAGGCGCCGACCGGATCAACCGAAGTGTCGCGTGAAATCACGGCGATCTTGGCGCGCGAGCCGGGATCGCGCGCAACCGCTTTTACCTCCACGATGCTGTCGTAAATCTCCGGCACCTCCTGGGCGAACAGCTTGGCCATGAACTGCGGATGGGTGCGGGAGAGAAAGATCTGCGGGCCGCGCGGCTCACGGCGCACGTCGTAGATATAGGCGCGGACGCGGTCGCCATTGCGGAAGACTTCGCGCGGCAGCATTTCGTCGCGGCGGATAATCGCCTCGCCGCGGCCGAGGTCCACGACCACATTGCCGTATTCAACCCGCTTGACGATGCCGTTGACGATGTCGCCGATGCGATCCTTGTATTCCTGGTACTGCCGGTCGCGTTCGGCCTCACGCACTTTCTGCACGATCACCTGTTTGGCCGACTGCGCCGCGATGCGGCCGTATTCGAGCGGAGGCAACGCATCGGAAATGGTGTCGCCAAGCTGGGCTGCGGGATTATGCCGGCGGGCACCTTCAAGATTGATCTGGTTAGACGTGTTTTCGACATTCTCAACAACAAGCAGATGTCGCGCGAGCCGTAGTTCTCCGGTCTTGGAATTGATTTCGGCGCGCACCTCGGTTTCGCTGCCATAACGCGAGCGTGCGGCCTTGGCGATGGCGTCCTCCATCGCGGCAATCACAATGCCGCGGTCGATGGCCTTTTCACGGGCGACCGCGTCGGCGATCTGTAATAGCTCGAGCCGGTTGGCGCTGATTGCCATCACTCACTCTCCTTCATTGAGGGCGCTGTGCCGGGCTTGGCCGGCCACGCGCCGAAACTGGTTGCTGCGGGACGCATCCGCCGGGTTTGCGCCAAGGTTGCGAATCTCGCGTTCGGCGCTCTTGCTGCGCTTTAACGCCTGCGCAACCAGCTCATCGGTCAGCACGAGTCTCGCTTCCATCATGTCCTCGATCGGGAGCCGTATTTCCGCCGGCTCCCCCGGTGCCGTATCATCGCGGCCGATGCGCGCCGCCTCGCCTTCGGCGCCGAGCAGCATGCCGCGAAACCGCCGGCGGCCGTCGACCGCAACCGCCATCTCCACCTTGATCACATGGCCGGCGTAACGCACGAAATCCGAGCGCCGCACCAACGGGCGATCGATGCCGGGCGACGACAGTTCAAGGCGATAAGCGCTTTCGACTGGATCGGCGACATCGAGCACGGGCGAGAGCGCGCGCGATGCGGCCTCGCAATCCTCGATGGTCATGGTGCCGTCCGGCCGCTCGGCCATGATTTGCACGGTGCAGCCCTCGAAGCCGGAAACGCGCACGCGCACCAGCCGGAATCCTAAATTCATGAGCACAGGCTCGGCGATCGCGGCAACGCGGGCCGCGACGCCGGGTTCGACGATAAGGCGCCGCTCGGCGCCGTTGGCGGGCTCGATCCACTCAGTCATTCGCCTGTCGCTGTCGTCACGCTATGCGGTCCATACCCAGAAGCCCCGGCCGTTGCCGGGGATTTTAGGTAACAAAAAAGAGCGGGTCCCGGGGGGCCCACTCCCAATAGCCGATCAGAATTCATCCAACCGTTATGAGATGTCTCTAAAGACGCCCCAAATATAGCGATTTGGCAGGCACATGCAAGGGCAAGGTTTGGCTAACGATTCGTTTACGAAGCCGCCTTAGCGTGACGATTCAGCCGCTGGGCGTCCGGCGGCGCTCCGGATTCCACAATGTCCGCCTCCGCCTCGCTGATCTCTGAACTGGAAGAAATGCTCCAGCGCGGCTCGCCCGAAAAATGCGCCGATACGTTACAGCGCATCACCACCTTATTCATCGGCAGCGCCAACCGATTCAACGAAGACCATATCGGTCTGTTCGACGATATCTTGTGCGAACTCGTCACTGAGATTGAGACCAAGGCACGCGAGGAACTCTCGCGGCGTCTGGCACCGGTCGCGAATGCGCCGCCGGCACTGGTGCGTCAACTTGCGCATGACAATGATATTTCGGTTGCCGGCCCGGTGCTCAATCAATCGGCGCGATTGGATGAGGACGACCTGGTCGATATAGCCGAGACCAAGAGTCAAGCGCATCTGCAGGCCATCTCCGGCCGCAAGGGGATCGGCGAAGCTGTCACCGACGTGCTGGTGCGGCGCGGCGATCAGGAAGTGGCACGACGCGTCGCCGATAATGCAAGCGCGCGGCTGTCCAACGATGCCTTCTCAGCTCTGGTCGTTCGGGCGGGAAAAGACGGCATCCTGGCCGAGAAGGTCGGGCAGCGGCTGGATATTCCCGCCCATCACTTTCGCGAACTTCTGATGAGGGCGACCGATGTGGTGCAGCGGCGCTTGCTTGCGACCGCCAAGCCGGAAACACAGATTGAAATTCGGCGCGTGCTCGCAAGTATTTCCAAGGAGCTCCATACCACCAGTTCGCCGCGCGACTATACTGCCGCACAGCGCACGGTGCTGGCCTTGCATCAAGCAGGCAAGCTCGGCGAGAGCGAGCTTGTCGACTACGCCAAATCGAAAAAATTCGAAGAGACGGTGGCATCGCTCTCGGTGTTGTGCGGCGTTCCAATCGAGGCTGTGGACCGGCTTACGGATGGTGAGCGGCCCGATCCCGTGCTTATCCTGTGCAAGTCGATCGGTTTCGGATGGCCCACAGTGCGCGCCATCATCATGGCGCGGCCTGGCGAGAAAAGCATGTCTAACCAGGCACTTGATGTAGCTTATTCCAACTTCGAGCGCCTTTCGACCTCGACGGCGCAACGCGTGGTGCGTTTTTGGCAGGTGCGGCAAGCGCACGAAGAGATGCGCTAGGGCCTTATCCATTTTGGTTGAATCGGAGCTAGGCCCTAGCTTTTTGTTTTAGCATGATCCCTCGGGTCAAGCCCGAGGACATTCTTTTCCGACCTTCCTTCGCCCGCCGACCTTGCTTCGCCCGCCGAAGCGGGCTTCGCGAAGGCGGGAGCGGGCTTCCAGCCTTCGCAGCCGAAGCGGCTGCTTCGGCGGAGTAGGTTCGCGAAGGCGGGAAACCGGTTCCCACCCCCGGATCATAGGCGAGCGAAGCGACGCCGTCCTTCGGACGGCTATGTCCGGGGGCAAGCTTTTTCGGGATCATGTTCTTACTGACGTCGTACCAATCTCCTCAACGACGCCGAAAGGCCAGATAGCAAGGGACCCGGCCGGCACGTTTGGCCTTGATCTCATAGCGCGTGCTGGAAAAGCCGGGCCACGGGCGGCGCCAATCGTCCGCGCATTCGGCCGTCCAGAAAAAATCGGGCGCACGCGCGAGATGGCGCAGCGTCCAGGCGGCATAGTCCGGAATATCGGTGACAAAGCGGAACTCGCCGCCGGTTCGCAGGATTCTCGCGATCTCGGCAATGCTCGCGGCTTGAACGAAGCGGCGCTTCCAATGCCGCCGCTTTGGCCAGGGATCGGGGTAGATCAGATCGACGCGCGCGAGCGATGCTTGCGGCAGCCAGGCGATCAACTCGCTCGCATCGCCATGATGCAGACGGATATTCGTAAGGCCGCGCTCTTGGATCTGCGCGAGCGCCTTGGCCATGCCGTTGACGAACGGCTCGCTGCCGATAAATCCGGTGCGCGGATTGCGTTCGGCCTCGGCCGCCATGTGTTCGCCGCCGCCAAAGCCGATTTCAAAGCTGACGTCTTCGACTCCGTCGAACAATTCGCGCAAGTCGACTGGCGGTGGGTTGGCGAGGTTGAGCGCAAGCTTTGGGAGCAGAGAATCAAAGAGTGCTGCTTGGCGCGGCCGCAATTTATGGCCCTTGCGCCGGCCAAAGAAGGCGCCCGGGCGCGGGCGGCGCTGGTCGTCGTGCTGTTGCTTGCGCAGTGGCATGGCGCGACCCATGGTCGGCGCAGCCGCCGCAAAATTCAACCGTTGCGTATTAGCGGACGGCGCTTTTCAAGGCATTAACGAGGTCGGTCTTCTCCCACGAGAAACCGCCATCCTTGTCGGGCGCCCGGCCGAAATGGCCGTAGGCCGCCGTGCGCCGGTAGATCGGCCGGTTTAATTTGAGGGAGCGGCGAATGTTGGTCGGCGAGAGCCGGAACATCTCGGGGAGAATCTTTTCAAGCTTGCGCTCCTCGACCTTGCCGGTGCCGTGGGTGTCGATAAGCAGTGACATCGGATCGGCAACGCCGATGGCATACGCGATCTGGATGGTGCAGCGCTCGGCCAGACCCGCGGCGACCACGTTCTTGGCGAGGTAGCGCGCCGCGTAGGCCGCGGAGCGGTCGACCTTGGTCGGGTCCTTGCCGGAGAAAGCGCCGCCGCCGTGCGGGGCATAGCCGCCATAGGTGTCGACGATGATCTTGCGGCCGGTGAGCCCGCAGTCGCCGTCCGGGCCGCCGACCACGAAGTTACCGGTTGGATTGACCAGAAAGTCCGAGGGCTTTTTCGGCATCCAGCCATCGGGCAGCGCGGACGCCACCGTGTCGGCGATCATCTCCTTGACCATGCCGGGCGTATATTTCTTGGCATTGCGCGTCTGCGCATTATGCTGGGTCGACACCACGACCTTGGTGCAGCCGACCGGACGGCCGTTGACGTATTTCACTGTCACTTGGCTCTTGGCATCGGGCTGCAGATCGAACAATTGTCCAGAACGCCGTTTTTCCGCCAGCACTTTCAGAATCTTGTGCGCAAAGTAAATCGGCGCCGGCATGAACGAACCCTTCTCGTAAATTTCACTCTCGGTGCAGGCGAAGCCAAACATCATGCCCTGGTCGCCGGCGCCTTCCTCCTCGCCGTCCTTCTTCTGTTTGGCGTCGACTCCCATGGCAATGTCCGGGGACTGGCCATGCAAGAGTACCTCGACGTCGGCGCCGTGATAGGAAAACCCATCCTGATCGTAGCCGATGTTCTTGACCACGCCGCGCGCGATCTCGGTCAGCAGTTCGCGATTGACGATCGCGAGCTTGCCAAACTTTTTGAACAGCGGCGCCTGTCCGCGGCCTTCGCCGGCTATCACAATCTTGTTGGTGGTGCAGAGCGTCTCGCAGCCGAGCCGGGTGTTGATCTTGCTGTCGTCGGCAATGCCGAGCTTGAGATCATTTTCGATGAAGGCGTCGAGGATCGCGTCGGAAATCTGATCGCAAACCTTGTCCGGGTGACCTTCGGATACGGACTCGCTGGTGAAGAGGTAATTCACGTGAGACACCGGGACACACCCCTGAATATGGCGGGCCAAAAGCCGCCTCGGATCGATGGCGATGAGTGTTTGTTACAGTGTCCCGACGCCCGGTCAAGATGTGGGCAATCGTGGGCAATCGCTCTGGTGGTAATTTCGCGGCCGGATGGGCCGGGTATTCATTTGCTGTCGGCGATTTGTTCCACGAGTTCGACAATGCGGCGGCGCAGTTTTGCGTTCTTGATGTGCATGAAGGCTTTGGTGAGAGCGAGACCATCGGAGGTCGCCAGGAAGTCGGACACATAAGCGGGTGAGGGCGCTTCCGCCATTCCGGTCGGATGGTGCCCCGGAACGTTTGGGGCGCCTTCGAAGAGGAACGACACGGACACCTGCAGGATGTGGGCGATCTGTTGCAGACGACTTGCACCGATGCGGTTGGCGCCCTTCTCGTACTTTTGAACCTGCTGAAAGGTGAGACCGAGGGCGTTACCAAGTTTTTCCTGACTCATTCCAAGCATCATACGACGCATGCGGACGCGCGCGCCGACATGCCTGTCGGTCGGATTTGGCGCCTTCTTAGCGATCATGGTCTTAGCGATCATGGTCATGGTCTCCTGTCCCGTCTTCCGTACTTCTAAAGCTCATAATCCAATTGCGCTCAATGCGCGAATCACCGAGTGCCACTTTCATCCGCTAATAATTGTTGAGGTTAATCCTGGCGTCGCGGCGTTGAGCGCGTTGCGGATTATACTCGTAGTTATTGAGTTATTCATCGCGCTACATTTCGTCACACGTATTCAACGATCAAGCATAGCGCAGCTGCACCGAACGCATGACAACAAACAACACAATGTATGATGGTAAAATTGCGACTCGACATCAAAAAACAAGTGTCATTGCCTGCGGCGGCGGATGACGATCACGGCGGTGACCCCTAAAATCAAACCGGCAAATGCATCGCCAGCGCGGGCATAAAGCGGTGGTTCGATACGGCGCGGCAGCGGAGCGTCTAGCACGCCCTGCACATTGAGCGGCAGCGACTTGATGACGCGACCGAGCGGATCGATCACCGCGCTGATTCCAGTATTGGCGGCGCGCACCAGCGGCAGGCCCTCTTCGATCGCGCGCACACGCGCTTGTTGCATATGCTGATAAGGACCACTGCTGGTACCGAACCAGCCATCATTGGTCAGATTGAGGAGCCAGTCCGGCCGCTCGCCGCGCGGCACCGCCGCGCCCGGAAAAATGATCTCGTAGCAAACGAGCGGCAGAAAACGCGGCGCGCGCGGCACGTTGAGGGCGCGGCGCCGGTCGCCGGCGAGGAAGCCGCCCTGTACCTTGGTGAGCTGCGTCAGTCCCAGGCGCTCGAGCTGGTCCTGAAATGGGAGATATTCGCCAAACGGAACTAGGTGGACCTTGTCGTAGATCGAAAGGATCGAGCCGTCGTGGTCGATCACGTAAATCGCGTTATAAGCGCGCGGCCCTTTTGCGCCGGTGTTGGTCTCGGGGGCGCGTACGGCACCGGTGATGAGCACCGTGCCTTCGGGCAGCAGATCGGCAATCTGCGCGAGCGCATCCGGTTCGCGCGTGAGAAAGAACGGAAACGCTGATTCCGGCCAGATCAGGTGGGTCACATCCCGCAGACCAGCCGATTGCGGCCCGGTGCTGCGGTCCGAGAGCGTGATGTAGCGGCGCATGACCTGCTGTTTGGCGCCGTAATTGAACTTATCGTCTTGCGGTAGATTGGGCTGCATGATGCGCAACCGAACGCCGTCGACGTAGCCGGTTGGCTGCAGGGCGAGCCGCGTCGTGCCATAGGCCGTGAGCGCCGCGAGCGTGACCATGGCAAGAAGAGGCGGAAGCCATGGCCGGCGTGTATCGGCGCTCTCGTCGGCGAGCGTTGCGGGACTTGAGAAAATCGCAAGCGCTATAAATGTGAGGCCCCAGAGTCCAAACAGCGCTGCGGCCTGCGCGAGCACCAGCGGCCCGGTCAGCGTGTAGCCGAAGGCATTCCATGGAAAGCCGCTGAGCAGATGTCCGCGCAGCCATTCGGCGATGGTGAGCGCTAGCGCGAGGGTAAGAATGCGGATTGGCCCGCGCGTCCATAACGCGCGCGCAAGCGCAAATCCAAGTGAGGTGTAGAGCGCAAGGTATGCCGGCAGCGCCGTGACCGCAATCGGCAACAGCCAGCCGAACGTTTTGGCATCGACCAGGAACGCATGGCCGATCCAATAAAGCCCGGCGACAAAATAACCGAAGCCGAACCACCAGCCGGCCGCGGCCGCGCTCAACACACCGCCCCAGCGGCCGGATGTCGCGCCGTCGATCAGCCAGATCATGACCGGAAACGTCAGGAACAGCAGTGGCCAGAAATCAAACGGCGACAGCCCGAGAACCGAGATGGCGCCCGCCGTGAACGCGATGGCGGCACGACGGACGCCCGATGCCAGTATGATCGGGTGGGCGAGCCGCGTGACGATGGTTGGCTGCGGGCGGGATTGGATGATGGTCACGGGCGGGGCGGGTTTTTTGAGGCGGTTGAACTGGCGGAGGGCTTGGCCGTTTCATCGGCGGCCGGGGCAGCCTGCGGCGCGGGGACGATGGTCACAGTTCGCGCAGCGGAATCGCCGGCGCGCTGGATGCCGTCGCGGGTTCGTTTGGGGCCGTCTTTGCTGCGATGGATCTTGATCTTCTTAATACGGCGCGGATCGGAATCGAGCACCTCGAGTTCGAAGCCAGTGGGGCCAGGCACCAGCTCGCCGCGCAGCGGCAGGCGACCGACCTGCGCCATCAAGAGGCCGCCGAGCGTATCGACGTCCTTGGCCGCTACGCTCGCATCGAACTCCGGACCAACCACCGCGGTCACGTCTTCGAGACTTGCGCGTGCGTCGGCAAGAAAGGTGCCGTCAGGCTGGCGGATCACGGTCGGGGGTGCGGCCTCATCGTGCTCGTCGGCGATCTCGCCGACAATCTGTTCGACGATATCTTCCATGGAGACCAAGCCGTCGGTGCCGCCATATTCGTCGACCACGAGCGCAAGATGAATACGGGTGGCCTGCATCTTGGCGAGCAGGTCGATGGTGGGCATCGATGGCGGGATAAACAGCAACTCCCGCGTAATCCTTGCGGCGGAAAGCGGCAGCGAGAGATTGATGGCCTTGAGATCGAGGCCGGCGGGCAGAAGCTTCTTGCGCTTGGCCGGCTTTTCCGCGTTTACCTTCGCTTGCGCAATCATGAAGGCGATGAGATCGCGGATATGAATCATTCCAATGGGGTCGTCGAGCGTGTCGTTATAGACGACGAGCCGCGAATGCGCCGCGATCTGAAACATTTTCAGAAGTTCTCCGAGCGGGATGTCCTGGTGCACGGCGACGATGTCGGCGCGCGGGACCATGACGTCCTCGATCCGGCGCTCGCGCAGTCCCAGGATATTCCTGAGCATGGTGCGCTCTTCCGGCGAGACGCCGGTCTCGCCGGGAACTACGGCTTCCAGCACGACCTGAATATCGGCGCGGGTCGTTCCGCTCTTACGGCCGAAGAGCGCGCGCGCAAGGCGGACAAAAAACCCTTCGCGGTCGGCCAAGGGCCCGATCAGCGGCGGCATCGGCACGGGAAGGTTGCGTTGCTCGCCTTGCGCGGGGGAGATTTCGGCGCGCCGATTGTCGGGTTCAGCCATGGCGCACATCACCCCGCGCGATCGCGCGTGACATAGGGATCGGGCACGCCGAGACACGCCAGAATGTCGACCTCCAGCCGTTGCATTTTTTTCGCTTCGCGGTCGGTCGCATGATCGTAGCCGAGGAGATGGAGATAGCCATGGACGGCGAGATGGACCAGATGATGTCCAAACGGCTTGCGCTCGACTGTGGCTTCGCGGGCCGTGGTTTCGTAGGCAATGACGATGTCACCAAGATGTCGCGGCAAATCGCGGCTTGCACGCGTAACCTTGGCCGGAAACGATAGCACGTTGGTCGGCGCGTCGAGCTTTCGCCATTCGCGGTTGAGCGCACGGATCGCCGAATCATCGGTCAGCACGATAGCAAGCTCGGCATGCGGCGTTGAGACGGCTTTCGCCGCTGCCGCAACGGCCTTTCGTACGAACGTGGCGGCGCGCGGCTGGGCTTTCCACCGCGGCGATTGGACGATGACATCGATGCGCGATTTGAGCTGCTTCCCCCTCCTCCGCCTGGAGAAGAGGGTTGGGGAGGGGGGGCTGTTCACAGCATGGGCTCAGAAACGAGCCCCCTCCCGCCGGCCTGCGGCCGACGATCGTTGCCGCCTGCGCGGGTGGCGAGAATAATTTTAGGCGGGGTCATTCTTGTTATTCCTTGCCTTGTTATTCTTTGGTCTCGCGCTTGCGGGTGCGCGCGGCCGATGCCTGGTCGTAGGCTGCGACAATTCGCGCAACCAGCTCGTGGCGAATGACATCCTCCGCGGTGAAAACAACATGGCCGATGCCCGCGACCTTGGCGAGCAGCCCCGTCGCCTCGGCGAGCCCCGACGTCTGACCGGGCGGCAGATCGACTTGGCTCGGATCGCCGGTGACGATCATGCGGCTGTTCTCACCGAGCCGGGTCAGAAACATCTTCATCTGCATCGCGGTTGTGTTCTGCGCTTCGTCAAGAATAACAACAGCGTTCGAGAGCGTGCGGCCGCGCATGAATGCGAGCGGTGCAATCTCGATCTCGCCGGTCTGCATGGCGCGCTCCACGATGCGCGCATCCATCAGGTCGAACAGCGCATCGTAGACCGGCCGCAAGTACGGATCGACCTTCTCGCGCAAGTCGCCGGGCAGAAAACCAAGGCGTTCGCCGGCCTCGACCGCCGGCCGCGAGAGAACGATGCGGTCAACCTCCTTGCGCTCGAACAGCGCGACCGCGTGCGCGACCGCGAGCCAGGTCTTGCCGGTGCCGGCGGGACCGGTGCCGAACACCAGGGCATGGCGCCGCAGCGCGCGAATGTAGGAGTCCTGCATTGATGTGCGCGAGCGTACGGGGCGCTTGCGCAGGTTGATTTCCTCAAAGCTTGGCCGTTTTGTCGCCGGGTCGAGAGCGAACAGCGCGCCCTGCGTGATGACGAGCCGGATCGCGCCTTCGACATCGCCGGTGACGAGATCGTCGCCGCGCTTGAGCTGTTCGTAGAGGGTTTCGAGTACGCGGCGCGCCTGCTCGCAGGCATCGCGCGTGCCCGCGATGGTAACGTGATTGCCGCGCTGTTCGGCGACCACGTTGAGCCGGCGCTCGACCAGCGCAAGGTTCTGGCCGTATTGACCGAACAGCATCGAGGCGAGGCGATTGTCGTCGAAGGCCAGCACGATCTGGGATGCTGCGTTGTCCGCGGCGGGTATCAGTTCGTCAGGGCCAGGCGTGCGCAAAAATCAGCCTCCAGTGGGAGCTAGCGCCGGCATGTGCGCTTCTGTGTGTGCGAGCGTTCCGAACAGACTATAGGTGCCGAGATCGGTGATTGTCACCGAACGAACCTCGCCGATCAATTCCGACGGTGCCATGACCTGTACCGGTTGAAGATATGGGGATCGGCCAACGCGTTGGCCAGCGCGGCGGCCATGCTTCTCGAACAGCACATCGAGGGTGAGGCCACGGCAGCGCGCGTTGAAAGCGGCCAGATGGCGATCGATAGCCTGCTGCAGGCGCGCGAGGCGTTCGGATTTCACTTCGTCCGGCAACTGCTCCAATTCGGCCGCCGGCGTTCCCGGCCGCGGTGAATATTTGAAGGAATACGCGCTGGCAAAGCCGACTTCGTCCAGCAGACTTAACGAGTCGCGGAAATCATCTTCGCTTTCGCCCGGAAAGCCGACAATGAAATCAGACGAGAAGGCGAAGTCGGGGCGCGCCGTGCGCAAGCGGTCGATGGTCTTGAGATAATCCGCGCGAGTGTGGCGGCGATTCATGGCGGCGAGAATTCTGTCGGAGCCCGACTGAACGGGAAGATGCAGATGCGGCATCAGCGCAGGCAGATCGCGATGGGCGGAAATCAAACCGTCATCCATGTCGCGCGGATGGCTGGTGGTGTAGCGCAGACGCACGAGATTGGGAATTTCGGCGAGTCGATGCAGCAGCCGCGCGAGCGTCCAGCTGCGTCCGTCGGGTCCGGTGCCATGATAGGCATTGACATTCTGGCCGATGAGCGTGATTTCGCGCACGCCGGCATCGACCAAGCGCTCGGCCTCGGCAATGACCTTCGACACAGGCCGCGAGACTTCGGCTCCGCGCGTATAGGGCACGACGCAGAAAGCGCAGAATTTGTCGCAACCTTCCTGCACGGTGACAAAGGTGGCAACACCGCGCGCGCGCGTTACCGCGCTTGTGGGAGCTGCGAGATGATCGAATTTGTGCTCGACCGGGAACTCGGTGTCGATCACCTTGCCGTGCGCGGCGCGCGCGAGCAGTTCGGGCAAGCGGTGATAATTCTGCGATCCGACGACGATATCGACGGCCGGCGCACGGCGGATGATTTCTGCGCCCTCGGCCTGTGCGACGCAGCCGGCGACCGCGATGATCATGCGTCGACCATCGCGCGCTGCGCTTTCCTTTAACTCGCGTACGCGGCCAAGCTCGGAATAGACCTTATCAGCCGCCTTCTCCCGGATGTGGCAGGTGTTGAGAATGACGAGGTCGGCATCCGCGGCGGTTCCGGTCTCAACATAGCCCGCGGGCGCCAGCGTGTCCGCCATACGACGAGAATCGTAGACGTTCATCTGGCAGCCGTAAGATTTGACATAAAGCTTATGGAGCTTTTGGAGCTTTTGCGCTCTGCCCATGCCGTTCGTGGTCGAGCCGGCGAATTTCATCGATAAATCATACGTTTCAAAACCGATAAGGGCGGCGGTGGAAGCCGCCGGATGACCTGCCTTCTTAGCTGGTTTCGGCCGGAAAAGGAATGGCACGGATCATCACGTGTGGCTCGTCTGCAGCGGCTTTTCTTCCAGCAGGACGAGGCAGAATAACGCGATCGCAAGGCTCGCCGCGGCCATGAAGAACACGCGCGCGAAGCCTTCCGCGTTGTAGATGGCGGCGGGCGAGACGGCGAGCGAAGCGCCTGGTTCGAGCGCCGTTGCGCCGGTCAGAACAATGGCGCCGAGCAAGGCGATCAGGATGGTGCTGAACAGGTTGCGCGAGAACTGCATGGTACCGACCGCGGTGCCGAAGTGATGGATGGACACCGTATTCTGCAGCACGCCCGAGGCGAGCGGAGGCGTTGCGCCAAAGCCGATGCCGATCAGGGCAAGCAGCAGCTGGAACCACCACCAATTCAAATTCTGAGCATGCCATGCCAGCACCAGCACAGCGGCGATCGCGAGCGCGAGTCCGAGCATTGGTACGGTCTTATAATGCTGCACGCGCGCCAGGATCTGACCCGAGACACCCGCGCTGGTGTTGAGTGCAACCATAAGCACCATCAAGCTTAAGCCCGCGGCGGTGGCGGAGAAACCCATGACGCTTTGCAGATACATGGGCAGGAAGATGTTGAGCCCAACGATGGAGCCCCAACCGAAGCCGTTGGCGGCGATGGCGCAGCGCGCGATCGGGTCGGCGAGTATGGAAATCGGGATGAGCGGCTCCGGCGCGGTGGCAAGGCGGAGCACAAAACCGATCCCGACAACAAAAGATATTGCAAATAAACTCAAGATCGCCGGCGAGGTCCAGGGATAGCGCACGCCGCCGAGATTGATCGCGAGCATGAATGACACGGCCGCCGCCATGATCAGGCCTGCGCCCAGAAAATCAAGGCGATGCGGGCGATCGTGGCGGGGCAGGCGGCGAAGCAGCGTCAAGGTCAGCGCGATGGCGGTCAGCCCCAAGGGGATGTTGAGCCAAAAAATCACCGACCAATGGAAATACTCGGCGAGAAACCCGCCGAGCGCGGGTCCGCAGGCACCGGCCGTGGTGTAGGTGATCGAGAAGTAACCGTAATAGCGGCCGCGGTCGCGGGGTGCGGCGATGTCGCCCAGGACCACCATGCCGGTGGCGGTGAGGCCACCGCCGCCAAGCCCGTGCAGAATCCGTCCGAGAATGAGTACGAACATGTTGGGCGCAAGTGCGCATACCAGTGAGCCCGCCATGTACATGCTGACGGCAATCAGCAGCGTGAGGCGACGGCCATAAATGTCGCTGATCTTGCCATAGAGCGGCGTCACCGCTGTGTTGGCAATCAGATAGGCGGTGATCAGCCAGGGCAGACTGTGCAGATCGCCGAATTCGCGGCCGATGGTGGGAAGTGCGCTGGCGAGAATAGTGTTGTCGAGCGAGCCCATGAATACCGGCAGCAGCACGCCGAGGACAATAAGCCGGGTTTCCTTGTGCGAAAGGTCTCGGACGGTTGCGTGCTGGGAATTGGCATCCATGAGCGATCACCCAGTGGTTCGACTCCGACGCTTGGTACCCAAGCGTCGGACTGGACCACTGGCAAACTCAATACCTTGTGGTTCGATGCCGACACAATCGCGGTAGCGAAGCGCCCGCATCGAATCACTGGTGCGATTGCGCACGGCGGTCAGCTCGCGGCTTTGGCATGCTGGATGGCCGCCCAGACCGCGAACGGCGTTGCCGGCATGGCGATGTCGCGGATGCCGAAGTCGCGCAGCGCATCGACGATGGCATTCACGACCACCGCTAGCGCGGGCGTGGTTCCGCCTTCGCCGCCGGCCTTGATGCCGAGCGGATTGGTGGGCGAGAGAACCTCGACGATCTCGGTGGTAAACGACGGCAGCGTGGTGGAGCGCGGCATGGCATAATCCATGAATGAGCCGGTCAGCGGCTGGCCGGATGAAGGTTCGATATAGCATTGTTCCCACATCGCCTGCCCCACGCCCTGCGCGATGCCGCCATGGGTCTGGCCGTGGACGATGAGCGGATTGATGCAGCGGCCGACATCGTCGACCGCGGAATAGCGGGTGATTTCGGTGAGGCCGGTTTCCGGATCGACTTCGACCTCGCACACCGCGCAGCCATTGGGGAAAACCGGATCGTGCATTTCGTGATCGGCGGCGACGCTAAGTCCGCTTTTGAGTTCGGCCGGGAGCGGCAGGCGCGCGGCTTCCTTGGCAAGTTCGAGAAAATCAAAAGTGCGGTTGCTGGCCGGTGAGGAAAATCGTCCGTCGGTGAATGCGATGCTGTCCGCTGTCGTGTCGAGCGCGAGCGCTGCGACTTTCTTTGACTTCGCGATCAGCTCCGCCACCGCCTTGGAGATAATGGCGCCGGCATGGCGCATGGAACGGCCGGAATGGGAGCCGCCGCCGACGCTGACGATATCGGTGTCGCCCATGATGATGTTTACAATATCGACCGGCACGGCGAGCAGATCGGCGGCCACTTGCGCGAAGCTGGTCTCGTGGCCCTGGCCGCTCGGCTGCGTGCCGATGACGACGTCGACAAAACCTTCGGGCCGCACCGTGATCTCGGCGCGCTCTCTGGGTGCGCCGATCGAGGACTCGACATAGTTCGAAAGACCGAAGCCAAGCAGCTTGCCGCGCTTTTTGGCCGCGCGCTTGCGCTGCTTGAAGCCATCCCAGTCGGCGATGCGCATGGCGAGATCCATGTTCGACTCATAGGTGCCGCTGTCATAGGTCATGCCCACGGCATTGCTGTAGGGCATGGCGGAGGGCCGCACGAGATTCCTGCGGCGCAGCGAAATGCGGTCGATTCCGAGCTCTTGCGCCGCCAGATCGATCAGCCGTTCGATGGCGAACGTCACTTCAGGCCGGCCGGAGCTGCGGTAGGCATTGGTCGGCATGGTGTTGGTGAATAATGCGCGGGCGCGCAGGCTCGCCGCCGGAATGTTGTAAGAGCCGGTGATCAGGCCGGCGCCTTTGCTCAGCGGCGAGAGCGAAACGCAGCGCGCCCCGACGTTGGAGATGTTGTCGGCGCGCATGGCAAGGAAACGGCCGTTGGCCGAGAGCGCGAGCGCGACCTTGGTGACGAGATCGCGGCCCTGATAGTCGCTCAAGAAAGCTTCCGAGCGCGTGGCGGTATACTTGACCGGTCGGCCGAGCTTTTTGGCCGCCCAGAGCACGAGGCCGAACTCGACATAGGGGCGGTTGCGCGAGCCGAAATTGCCGCCAACGTCGTAGGAGAGCACGCGCAGCTTCGCCGGTTCGATCCCGAGCACGCCGGCGAGTTCCTGCTTCTGCCGCACAGCGCCGCCGCTGCCGGCGTAGAGCGTGTAGCGGCCAGTGCCGGCATCGTAATGAGCGAGTGCGGAGCGCAATTCGATCGGGACGGCGGTGACGCGGCCGATGTTGAAGTCCATCTTGACCACATGAGCGGCGATGGCGAAGGCGCGATCGGTGGCCGCTGAGTCGCCGAACATGGTGTCGACGAGCACGTTGTTGGGCACTTCGTCCCACAGCGTCGGCGCGCCGGGTGAGAGTGCATCCTCGGTGGCGGTGATAAAAGCGAGCTCTTCATAGTCGCATTTGACCGCCTCGGCCGCGTCGAGCGCCTGCGCGCGCGTGTTTGCGACCACCATGGCGATGGCTTCGCCAACGTGGCGCACCTTGTCGGCGGGCAATAGAAAATGCGGACCGGCAAAGAGTTTTCCTCCGCCGGGCGCGGTGAGCTTCATGTCATAGCGCGTCGCCGGCACGGGGGTATGTGGAATTGGACCTAGCCCGTCGGCGCAACAATCGGCGCCGCTGTAGACGCCGAGCACGCCGGGCATGGCCTGCGCTTGTATTGCGTCGATGCGAATGATGCGCGCATGCGGATAGGGTGAACGCATCATGACGGCGTGGGCTTGGCCCTCCATGTTGAAGTCATCGCTGAAACGGCCCTGGCCCGTAAGCAGCCGCAAGTCTTCCTTGCGGCGCACCGGCTGGCCAATATTTTGAAATTCCGGGGGTCGTGCGTGCTCGTTCAAGTCACATCACCGTCTCGATCGCGTGCTCGCGCAAGGTCGCAACGGATTTCTGGCAAAGCGCTGAGATGGATGCCGGAGTCATGATGCAGAACACAACCAAAAAAATAGATCAGACGTGGCATTACCGACGGGTTTTGTCTTCGAGTGGCACGGCATAGAGCTCCAGCCGGTGATCGACCAGCTTATAGCCGAGCTTGCGGGCGATCTCGGCCTGCAGCTTTTCTATCTCCGCGGACTGGAATTCAATCACCTGGCCGGTGCGCAGATCGATCAGATGATCGTGGTGCGATTCCGGAATCTGCTCGTAGCGCGCGCGCCCTTCGCGGAAGTCGTGCCGCTCGATGATGCCGGCGTCCTCGAACAGCTTCACCGTCCGATAGACGGTTGAAATCGAAATATGCTTGTCGACCTCGGCGCAGCGCCGGTACAGCTCCTCGACGTCGGGATGGTCGGCGGAACCGGCCAGCACGCGCGCGATCACGCGCCGCTGTTCGGTCATCCGCATGCCCTTGGTGACGCACAGGGCTTCAATGTTTTTCTTCGGATCGGTCACGACGATAATTCCGCTAGAGCCTTATCGGTCTGGGTGGAATCAGAGCCGGGCTCTAGCTTTTTGTTTGAGCATGATCTTTTCCGAAAACCGGTTGCCACCCCCGGATCAAGTCCGGGGGCAGGCTTTTTCGGGATCATGCTCTAGTTCCCGCATCATATTGAGCGGGTGGAAGTCAGTCCATCATGGCAATTCATATCAGGTCGCGGCGCAGCACAAGCGCCGTGATGGTGCCGTTGCGGCCGCCCTGGTAATAGGCGGGGCGCTGCCCGACTTCCCGAAAGCCGGCGCGCCGGTAAAGGCTCAAGGCCGGTGCATTGTCCTTGCCGACCTCGAGGAAGACCGCGCGCGCGCTGAGGCCGGCCAGCCGGCGCAGATGCAGGTTGAGCAGCGTACGCGCAAGCCCGCGGCCGCGCCGCGCCCGGGCTACCGCGATGGAGAGAATTTCGGCCTCGCCGGCAGCCATGCGCGAGAGGATGAATCCGGCCAGCGCCCGGCCGGTGGTCGCGCGGTGCGCAACCACGGTGCGCTCGGACAGCAGGCGCTCGAATTCATCCTCGCTCCAGCCGCGCTGAAACGAGCCGGCATGCAGTGCGGCGATGGCGGCGGCATCGCGCGGTCCGGCTTCCGAGAGCGTGGGTTGGCCGCGCGCGAATAAACGGGTGACCATGTTCATCATCGACGCGGCAGCCTTGCGGCGTCCTGGGGCTGGGCATCGGGGGTACGCAAGTATAGCGGTTTGGGCGAGCCCTGACCCTCGATCGCGGTTACACCGAGACGAGCGACCCATATGACGTCGGGTGCGGTGCTTTCCTCCACCAGTTTGGGCGGCGGCCCGCTCGACGGCCAAGCGGCGGCGAGCAGGCTGGCGCCGGAGCCGACAATTCGTGCGGGACCGCTGGAGGCGGCGCGCACCGCTTCGTGAATGCTGGCAATGCGCGGGGCCATTAGCGTTCGTCCGCCACGGCCGAAGACCTGCATGTAGACATGGTCATGCCTGGCATCGATCACGGCCACGACCGGCAGCGTGTCGTCTTGGGCAATGTGGGGCGCGGCGAAGGCGGCGAGCGTGGTAAGCCCGTATGCGGGTTTGGCGGTGGCGAGAGAAATGCCGCGTGCCGCCGATATGCCCACGCGCAGGCCGGTAAAACTACCCGGGCCGACGGTCACGGCAATCCGGTCGAGATGGGCGAAGTCGACCTTGGCCTGATCCATCACGCGGGCGAGAAGCGGGATGAGCACCTCGGCATGGCCGCGCGTCATGGGTTGCATCTCGCTCGCCATGATCTCGTCCCGCTCGGTGTCGAGGACGGCGGCCGAACATGACGCCAGCGCGGTATCGATAGCAAGAACACGCATGCAAGGCACTTACGTCACTTGGGAAAATACAACAAGCGGCGGTTGGACGCTGCGTGCTTACATCGGCCGGACTTCAACCACGTCGGGGACGTAATGGCGCAGCAGATTCTGGATACCGTGGCGCAGGGTGGCGGTGGAGGACGGGCAGCCGGCGCAGGCGCCCTTCATGTCGAGGTAGACCACGCCTTCGCGGAATCCGCGGAAGGTGATATCGCCGCCGTCGTTGGCGACCGCCGGCCGCACGCGGGTTTCGATCAGTTCCTTGATGGTGGCGACGGTGTCGGCGTCAGCAGGTTCGAAAAATTCGTTGTCCTGCGTCGATGCGAACGCCGCGCCTTCATTGAGCAGTGGCGCACCGGACATGAAATGTTCCATGATGGCGCCGAGGATGGCAGGCTTGAGCTGGGTCCACTCGCCGGCGGACTTGCTCACGGTGATGAAATCGGAGCCAAAGAATACGCCATTGATGCCGGAAATTTCGAACAAGCGCGCCGCGAGCGGCGATTTGGCGGCTTCGGCCGGGTCGCGCAGGTCGAGCGTGCCGTGCTCAAGCACGGGCCGGCCGGGAACGAATTTCAAGGTCGCCGGATTGGGCGTGGCTTCGGTCTGGATGAACATTGGTATTCTCCTTGACCGCTCGCAAGCTATTGGGCCCGCGCGGCATTATTTCATTATATACCAGATATACCAGATAAATGGCGTTTGTTACCGCCACATCAAGCCGCAAGAATATCAAGCAAATCCTGGCATTTTGCAGCGATGCAAGCAGGGCCGGCGGAATCCGGGCTGTGCCAGAGCGGTCGGCAGCCCCCTTATGAGAGCGCGTCAAGATCATCGTCGCTGAGATGTCCGGGCACGATGGCGACCGGAATCGGAAACTCGCCCGCGGTGCTGCTCAGGTTGGCGACCAGCGGTCCCGGCCCTTCCTTGCCGGTGCCGGCGCCGAGAATGAGGATGGCAATGTCCTCGTCGTTCTCAATCAGGTTGAGAATCTCGGTTGCGATGTCGCCTTCACGCACCACCAGTTCGGGCTTGACGCGGGTGATTTTGCTCACGCGTTCCGCAGCGTGGTCAAGCGCCGCCTTGGCTTCCTCGTTCGCCTCCGCCTTCATTATGTCGGCCACGCCGAGCCATTGCTGGTTGCGGTCCTGCGTAGCGATCACGCGCAACATGGTCACGCCCGCGCCAATACGCGCCGCGCGCCGGCTGGCAAAATAGAGCGCACGGTCGCATTCAGGCGTGTCGTCGATGATGACGAGGAATTTCGGTTTGTGTCCGGCCTCGTAGCTGCGCCGCTTGCGGCTCATCGGCCTCCCATGGGGTTTGCGTTTTCGACTGGCCTCATACGCAACATGCCATGGTGCCATGCTCTCAGGCCGCCGCCAAGCGGCGGGCAAACTATTGAATTCATGATGGAATTTCTGAAATTTTCAACGCCGCACAAAGCCGACGATGTCCTTGACCGCCTTCATGGTTTCAGCCGCGAGTGCTTGGGCACGGGCGGAACCATCGGCGAGCACGGAGTTGACATAGCTGGGGTCTTGCAGCAGCCGCTGCATCTCGGCGCCGATGGGGCCGAGCTTGGTGACCGCGAGTTCCACCAATGCGGCCTTGAAGGTGGAGAATTGCGCGCCACCATGTTCCTTGAGCACATCGGCTTTGGCGGTACCGGCAAGGGCCGCATAGATGCCGACGAGGTTGTCGGCCTCGGGCCGGTGCGCCAGCCCCATCTCCTCGCTCGGCAGCGGCTCGGGATCGGTCTTGGCCTTGCGGATCTTTTGCGCAATGGCATCGGCATCGTCGGTGAGATTGATGCGCGAATAGTCGGAAAGCTCCGACTTCGACATCTTCTTTGAGCCGTCGCGCAGCGACATCACCCGCGTGGCGGGTCCCTGGATCAGCGGTTCCGGCAGCGGGAAAAAAGCCTCGCCATAACCATGAGCGTGGATCGAGGCGGAAAAATCGTTGTTGAACTTCTGCGCGATGTCGCGCGAGAGCTCCAGATGCTGCTTCTGGTCGTCGCCCACCGGCACATGCGTTGCGCGATACACCAGAATGTCGGCCGCCATCAGGTTGGGATAGACATAGAGCCCCACCGAGGCGTTCTCGCGGTCCTTGCCGGCCTTCTCCTTGAACTGGGTCATGCGGTTGAGCCAACCCAGGCGCGCGACACAATTGAATATCCAGGCGAGCTCGGCGTGCTCGGCCACTTGGCTCTGGTTGAATACGATGTGTTTCTTGGGATCGATGCCGCAGGCGATGAAGGCGGCGGTCACTTCGCGGGTAGCGCGGGGCAGCTCGGCCGGATCCTGCCAAACCGTGATGGCGTGCATGTCGACAACGCAGTAGATGCAGTCGTATTGCTCCTGCAGCGCGACGAATTTGACGATCGCGCCAAGATAATTGCCGAGATGCAGGTTGCCGGTCGGCTGCACCCCGGAAAACACTTTTTGCTTGAACATCGCGGACTCCTTCGCCCGGCCTCTTGCCATGAGGTCTTGGGCCTATGCAAGTTTTGGGGCCATGCAGGGGATGGCGCTATAATTGTTTTATGCTGGCAAAGAGTTCGCGCAGCGTTACGGTCTTGGTGATGTGGAGCATCACGCCATAGGCGGCAAGTCCGAGAATGACCAGGATGGCGAGCGAGCCGATGCGCGCGGGACCCGATCCGGCCAGGTCCCACATCGAAGCGAGAGATTCCTGCGCCACGTGAATGACAAGTGCCATCACGACAGTGGAGAAAACGATGAATGGGAGTCTGCGTTGTCCCTCGCTGTCGATATGCAACCACCGCCGCCGCAACAGAACGATGCCGAGAATGAGCGCTCCCACCCAGCCGGACATCGCAATCGCCGCCGCTACCCCGACGTGACCGTAGGTCGGGAACAGCAGCATCGCTCCGACGGTCGCGGTCAGGAGGCCAACGAGCGCTGCGTACATCGGCGTACGGGTGTCCTCATGCGCGAAGGATACCGCGCCGAAGACCTTCTCGATCACGTGCCCCGGCAGGCCAGCGCAAATCGCCGCGAGCGCGGCGGCGACGGCAGCGGTATCGCGCGCTTCGAACGCTCCGTGCTGAAACAGGCCGCCGGCGATCGGTTCGGCCAGCAGCGCGAAGGCGACCGCGGCCGGCAGCGCCAGGCCAAGGGCAATCTCGAAGGCGCGCGATTGCGCGGCGGCGATGGCTTGCGGTTCCTGCGCGCGCACGCTTGCGGCGATCAGCGGCACCATGACCGCCGCGATGGCGATGGAGACTATGCCGAGCGGCAATTCGTAGAGCCGGTTGGCGTAGTAGAGCCACGACACCGAAGCCTGCGATGACGAGGCGACTATCACGCCGGCCATCAATTTGAGTTGCGGGATGCCGCCGGCAATCACGCCAGGAATGACCAGCGCGAAGAAGTGGCGGGTTTCGGGAGAAGGAATAAAGCGCGGGCGAAATGGCGGCGCCGGCATGCGCAGCATCGCGCCGCCGACGAGGATGAGCTGGCCAAGGCCGGCCAGCGCGATGGCGGCGGACAGGATCATTCCGGATACCGCGGTCGCACCATAGTCGAAAAACAAGACGACGCCGACCGCCGACAGGAAGACGCAATTGAATATGACCAGGCCGAAGGCGGCAGCGCCGACGCGGCCCTTGGCGTTGAGGACGGAGGCCGCGATCGCGACCAGGCCGGCGATCGCGACATAGGGCGCGGATATTTTGACGAATTCGACCGCCAGCGGAAACCGCTCGTCGCCGGAACGAAAACCGGGCGCGAGCAATGACACGACGGTCGGTGCAAACAGGATGCAGAGAATGGCGAGTGTGCCGAGTGCGAGCAGCATCATGCCGAGTATTTCCTCGGCAAAGCGGCGTGCGGCGCGCGGACCGGACTCATCCTCAATGCGCATCCACATGGGCACGAAGGCGGAGTTGAGCGCGCCTTCGGCCAATAGCCGGCGAAATAGGTTGGGAATCTGCAGGGCGGAGAAATAGGCGTCGGACAGGACACCGGCGCCGAGCACCGCCGCAATGCCGACGTCGCGGAAAAAGCCAAGCAGGCGCGAAAGCAGCGTCGCGCTACCAACGGTAGCGATGTTGCGCGCAAGCGGCATCGGTGGCCTCCGCGGCGATTCTACAGAGGCTACTGCCAACAAGCCACAGAATGATTTAATGGGCGCAGGTTGCCGTGCGCGCCTTGCTCGTTATAGTGCAAGCGGCAACACTCGGCAGGAATTCCATGACAAGCCCCCGCTACGATGTTCTTGGCATCGGAAATGCTATCGTCGATGTGATCGCGCGCGCCGAGGACGACTTTCTCCTGCGCCACGGCATGCACAAGGGCGGCATGGCGCTGATCGATGAGACGCGCGCGCAGGCGATCTATGACGCCATGGGCCCGGCAGTGGAGATTTCCGGCGGCTCGGCGGCAAACACAATTGTGGGCGTAGCCGGCTTTGGCGCGCGCGCGGCGTTCGTGGGCAAGGTCAAGGACGATCCGCTCGGCCAGGTGTTCGGGCACGATATCCGTGCCGCGGGTGTCGCGTTCGACACCGCGCCCGCCGTCGATGGGCCCTCGACCGCGCGCTGCTATATCATTGTGACGCCGGACGGCGAGCGCACGCTCAATACTTATCTGGGCGCGGCGCAGGATCTGCATCCGGCCGATGTCGATGCTGAACAGATTGCCGCAGCCACGATCACCTATCTCGAAGGCTACCTCTGGGATCCGCCGCACGCCAAGGAGGCGTTCCGCAAGGCGGCCAAGATCGCGCACGGCGCCGGCCGGCAGGTCGCGCTTACGCTGTCGGATTCGTTCTGCGTCGACCGTTATCGCGAGGAATTTCTCGGTCTGATCCGCGCCGGCTCGGTCGACATCGTGTTCGCCAACGAACGCGAGCTGCACAGCCTCTATCAGACTGCGGATTTCGATACGGCGGTCACTGCCTTGCGCGCCGACGCGCGGCTTGCGGTGATTACGCGCAGCGCCAAGGGCTGCGTCATTGTCACGCGCGAGCGCGTTGAAACCGTGCCCGCGACTCCGATCGAGCGCGTGGTGGATGCGACCGGCGCGGGCGATCTGTTTGCCGCTGGATTCCTGTTCGGGCTTGCGCGCGGCGTCGATCACCGCCGGGCGGCAAGTCTCGGGGCGATGGCGGCGGCCGAGGTGATCCAGCATATCGGCGCGCGGCCGGAAGTCTCGCTCAAGGCGCTGGCGCAGCAGAACGGCTTGCCTGTGTGATGCCGCGATTGCTCCCCCCGATGAGGGAAGGCACACGCATCCAATGACGTTTGCTTTACCGTGCCGCCTTACCCCGTGGCCCGCGATCAAATTTCATGGCAGATTTGGCCGGGAGACGAAGCGTAGGAGCGATGGAATGGATAGGCATCTGCGCAGGTGGTTTGCGGTATTTGTGCTCGCGGCCCTGGCGGCGTTTAGCGCGCTGCCGATGGCGCGGTCGCTCGCCCAGTCCGCGGCGCCGCCCAAACCCGAGATGATGGAAAATTGTCCCGGCCTGGTGGCCGCCGACCGGCCGAGAGTTCTGCCGGCGAACTTTCGGCTCGCGCTCAATTCCGACCAGGTCCGCATCACCTATGCCGGCCACTCGACTTTTATGATCGAGAGCCCGCGGCTGGTGCGCATTGCCACCGATTACAACGACTATGTGCGGCCGTCGGTGCTGCCAACCATCATCACCATGAACCACGCGCATTCGACGCATTTCACCGACAATCCCGATCCTGCCATCAAGCATGTACTGCGCGGCTGGGGCCCGAGTCCGGAGCAGCCGGCGCGTCACGACTTACAGGTGAGCGACGTGCGCGTGCGCAACGTGCCGACCAACATCCGCAGCTGGAGCGGCGGCACCGAGCGGCACGGCAATTCGATCTTCATCTTTGAGGTCGCCAACATGTGCATCGCGCATCTTGGTCATCTGCACCATACGCTGTCCCAGCAGCAGCTCAACGAGATCGGCCGCGTCGATGTGGTGATGGTGCCGGTCGACGGCGGCGTCACGCTCGATCTCGACGGCATGGTGGAGGTGCTGGGCGCGCTCAAGGCGCCGCTGATGATCCCGATGCACTATTTCAGCACCTATACACTCAATCGCTTTCTCACCACGCTCGGGCAGAAATACCAAGTGGAGATGGGCGATACGCCGTCCACGCTGGTGTCCAAGACGACGCTGCCGGCCACGCCGAAGGTGCTGGTGCTGCCGGGGCGGTAATTCGCGCTTTCAAAAATCAAATTGCGATCGATAAATTCTTCACCTCTCCCGTAGAGAGCTAGGGCATGCACACATCTTTTTTTGGAGCCAAATGCTGGGTAAACAACTTGCTCCGACCTCATCCTGAGGAGGGCGCACCGATGTCGGGTTTACCCGACATCGGCATACAAAGTGCGCAAGCCGGCTATAGCCGACTTGCGTGCGCCCGTCTCGAAGGATGGCCGCGCACTCGGAGCTTGTCGCCATGCTTCGAGACGCGGCCTTCGGCCGCTCCTCAGCATGAGGTCTGAAAAATGGGCCTGCCAGTAGCGATTGAAGATGTGTGCATACCTTAGCCCCACAGGGGAGAGGGAGTCCGCAGAATACGCCTCGTGGTTTGTGAGATTGGGTCAAGCGATGTGCCCGCTCGCTTGCCGGAGCACACGGGCGGCGTCCGCCGTAGAATCGCCGCGCCAGGCGACGATCTGATCGGGGCGGATCAGGGCAAGATCGGCCTGGTAGAGATCGCGTGCCTCTTGCGCTGCGACATCGACCACCATGAGTGGAAGTCCGAATGTCGCGGCGGCGGCCACGAACGGCGCGGCGGCGGGGGGCTTTGCGCCC
Source organism: uncultured Hyphomicrobiales bacterium (assembly GCA_964575715.1). GTDB lineage: Bacteria > Pseudomonadota > Alphaproteobacteria > Rhizobiales > Xanthobacteraceae > PNAI01. The sequence goes on from CAZNSG010000034.1 coordinate 30,029, forward strand.
AGCCGCAGCAGGGTGAATTCAAAGCCAAGCGTGTCGTAGAGCGAACGTCCGTCGGCGAGCCACAGGTGCGGCGCGCGTCCGCCCGGGCAGGCGGTCGGGACATAAGAATTGGCGGCGTCGGGCGGCGGCGCGGTGCCGTCGGCAACGATGACGGCCGAGCCGTCATAACGGCCGCCGAAGGTGATGCCGGGAATGTTGAACTCGGCGCGCGCGTGCTTGTTGAGGTGATCGCCGGCGCGTTTGCGCGCGGCCTCGCCTGCCGGGCTTGCGTCCTCCAATTCGGCCGGCGGGACGAACAGCCCGACCGAATCGGCAAAGCCGCGCGCGTAAGCCGTGTTGCGCTTGGCAAGCGCTTGGCGCTCGTATTGGTAACTTTCGAGCAGCGCCGGTCCGCCCCAGCCGTTCATGGTAGCTGCCAGCTTCCAGCCGAGATTGACCGCATCTTCAACCGCGGTGTTGTAGCCGAGCCCGCCTGTTGGCGTGAACAGGTGCGCGGCGTCGCCCCCGATGAAGATACGGCCACGCTGAAATTTTTCCGCCACCAGGGTGTAGCCCGCGGTCCACGACGAGCGCGCGATGATCTCGACATCGAGCGGCGCGGCAAGCGCCTCGTGGAACATCGCCTTGGCCTGTGCGTCGGATATTTGCTCGGCCTGCTGGCCGGGCGCGAGCTGGGTGTGGAAGTTGAACTCATCGCGCCCATTGACCGCAGCCATGAAGGCGCGGCGCTCGCGATTGACCGCCCAGTACATCCAGGCGCGCGCGTGCGGAAGCATGTCGTAGAGCTTGGCACTGCGGAAATAAATGGCGAACATGCGTCCACCCATGAAGTCGCGTACCGCCCCGCTTTCGCCGCTGAAGCTGTAGCCGAGCGCCTTGCGTGTCGGGCTGCCGCCGCCGTCGGCGCCGACCGCGTAGGCCGCGCGCAGGGTTTGGCGTGTGCCGCCTTCGCTGCGTTCGGCATCGACCTCGACTCCGGTTCCGGTATCGCGCACGGCCGTCATCCGCCAGCCCGGACGGATCGAAACGCTTGGCAGCGCCTCAGCCTGCTTGCGTAATATGTCCTCGACATACATCTGCGAGCAGCGGTGCGGCAGCTCGGCCGCGCTCCACGAGCCCGATAAGCTCTTGACGATCTCGCGCGCCGCCCGCGCCGAGGGCAGGCTAAAGCGCGCCAATTCGTGCTTGGTGTAGCGCGTGAAATACGCGATGTCGGTGGGATAATCCGGCGGCAGGCCCTGGGCGCGCACCTTGTCGGCGAATCCGAGCCGGCGGTAGTGCTCCATGGTGCGTGCTTGCGTGGCGTTGGCGGCGGGGAAACGCGCCGGCGAGGTTTTTTCTTCCAGCACGATGGCGGATATGCCGCGTTGTCCCAGCTCGATGGCAAGGATCAGCCCGCAAGGGCCCGCCCCGATGACGATGACGGCGCAATCGTAAGGCGCCACTTTCATGGTGTCGCGTCCTTGCAGCGCTTATGTCGCGCTGTCATCATCTGCTTGCATACCCGCATCGGGAATGGAAATACAGTCGAGGAAGGGCGCGATGAATCCATCAGTGGCGATCGTTGCACAAGGCGCCATGGGCAGCGCCATCGGCATGCGGCTGGTCGAGCGCGGCTTGGCGGTGACCACTTCGCTCGCCGGGCGGAGCGAGGCGAGCGCCAAGCGGGCACGCGCGGCCGGCATGAGCTCGGTGTCCGACGAGGATGTGGCGCGCGCCGATTACTTTCTCTCGATCGTGCCGCCGGCCGATGCGCTCAAGCTTGCGGAAAAAATGGCGACGCTGATCGGGCCGAGCAACAAGAAACCGATCTACGTGGATTGCAACGCGGTGAGTCCGCCGACCAAAATCAAAATCGGCAACGTCGTCACCAAGGCCGGCGCGCCCTTTGTCGATGTCGGTATCATCGGGCTGCCGCCGCGGGCGGGCTATGACGGGCCGGCCATGATCGCGTCGGGGCCGGACAGCGCGCAATTCGTCCCGCTCGGCGAATTCGGGCTCAAGATTCGCGCCATCGAGGGAGCCGTGGGTGCCGCGTCGGCGGTGAAGATGTCGTACGCCGGCATCACCAAGGGATTTACGGCACTCGGCTCGATGATGATACTGGCGGCGACGCGTGGCGGAGTCGAAGCCGAGCTGCGCGCGGAGCTCGACCGCAGCCATCCCGCGTTCGTCGCCAATTTCACTCGCGCCGTGCCCGACATGTTCAGCAAGGCTTACCGCTTCGTCGGCGAGATGGAGGAGATCGCCGACTTCGCAGGCGAGGATAAGGCCGCAAAGCAGATGTATCTTGCGGTTGCGGATTTCTATCGGCGGATGGCGGCGGATTTCGACGGCAAGCAAGAAGAGACCGGCGCGCTGGCGAAGTTTCTCGATCATAGTTCTTAAAGTCTGCTCGGAACGCGAGGGGCCGTGCGCACGCAAGTTGGGATCGTTGGGGCGGGGCCGGCTGGACTTTTTCTCGCGCACATGTTGCGGCGCGCGGGCGTCGATTGTGTGATCCTGGAGGCGCGCAGCCGCGACTATGTGGAGAGCCGGGTGCGCGCGGGCGTGCTCGAACATGGCACCGTCGATCTCATGCGGGAGCTTGGCGCCGGCGATCGGCTGGCGCGCGAAGGCTCGCCCGATCCGCGGCTCGATATCCGTTTTGCCGGCGGCCACATAATCATTGATTTGAATAAGCTGACGCCGGGCAAGATCGTCACGGTCTATGGCCAGCAGGAGGTGGTCAAGGATTTGATTGCGGTGTGGCTCGCGCGCGGGGGCTTGATTGAGTTCGAGGCGGAAGCGATCGGACTTGATGGCATAAGCACCGAGCGGCCGGCGATCCGCTATCGTAAAGATGGTCGCGAGGCGACGCTCGAATGCGATTTCATCGCCGGCTGCGACGGGTTCCATGGCGTGTGCCGTTCCGTAATCCCCGGTAGCGCGCTCACGGTCTATGACCGCATCTTTCCGTTCGGCTGGCTCGGTATCGTCTCGGAATCGACGCCGTTCACCGAGATGACCTACGCCAATCACGAGCGCGGCTTTGCGCTGGCGAGCCGGCGCACGCCGAAAATTTCACGCCTCTACGTGCAATGCGCGGTGGACGAGGATCTTAACTTGTGGCCGGATGCGCGCATCTGGGACGAGCTGCATATCCGTTTGAAGGATGAGAGCAGAACCGAGTTGGCCGAGGGGAGAATTTTCCAAAAAGCGGTGACGCCGGTGCGCGCCTATGTGACCGCGCCGATGCAATATGGCCGGCTGTATCTCGCCGGCGACGCCGCCCATATCGTGCCGCCGACCGGGGCCAAGGGGCTCAACCTTGCCGCCGCCGATGTGCGGGTGCTGGCACGCGCGCTTTCGGAGTATTTCCGCAGCGGATCGCGGACGCGGCTTGAGCGCTATTCCGACACGTGTCTCAAGCGCGTGTGGAAGGGCGTGCGCTATTCCAGCTACATGACCTCGCTGCTGCATCGCTTCGAGCAGCACACGCCGTTCGAACGGCAGCTGCAATTGACCGAACTGGAATATGTCGCCGGCTCGCACGCCGCGAGAACAACGATCGCGGAAAACTATGTCGGCCTGCCGTTCGAAGATGATTGAGTAATCACCAGGAGAGTATGAAATGCCGTATGCGACGACGGGCGACAAGGTGCGCCTCTATTACGAAGAGGCGGGCAGCGGCACGCCCATCCTGTTCGTGCACGAATTCGCCGGCGACCATCGCAACTGGGAGGCGCAGATGCGGTATTTCTCGCGCAAGCACCGCTGCATCTGCTATTGCGCGCGCGGCTATAGACCGTCCGACGTGCCGAATGATTCCATCGCCTACAGCTACAAGCACTGGATCAGCGACGCCATTGCCGTGCTCGATGAACTTGCGATCGACAAGGCGCACTTCGTCGGCCTCTCCATGGGCGGATATACGGTGGTGCAGATCGGAATCCATCATCCCAGCCGCGCGCTCTCATTGACCGCTGCCGGCGCCGGCTCCGGTTCCGAGCGAGCCTACACGGAGGAATTTCGCAAGAATGCGCTTGCCACCGCCGACTTGTTCGAGAAGGCCGGTGCGGCGGAAGTGGCACGGACTTATGGATCGGGTCCGGCGCGCATTCCGTTTTTGCTGAAAGACCCGCGCGGTTTTGCGGATTTCAATGCGGCCTTCGCCTCGCATGACGCGCAAGGTTCTGCTCACACCATGCGCGGATTCCAGGCCGCGCGGCCGTCGCTGTACGATTTCGAGCCCGAAATCCGCCGCATCAATGTGCCGACGCTGATCATTGTCGGCGACGAGGACGACCCGTGCCTGGAGCCGGGCCTGCGGCTCAAGCAATGGATCGCCGCCGCGGGGTTAGCGGTATTTCCCAAGACCGGACACGTGGTCAACCAGGAGGAACCGGCGCTGTTCAACCAGACCGTCGATGATTTTCTTGCCCGCGTCGAGGCCGGCCGCTGGCCGCCGCGCGATCCGCGCTCGATGCGGAAATAGACGGACGGCGCGGCGAGGGTTAAGTTCTCGCTTTAAGTCTCATGTGAGAGGAAACGCCGTCATGTTGAGCGCGGAACAAAACGATCGTATCACCCGTGTCGGGCCTGGCCAGCCGGCGGGAGCGCTGCTGCGGCGCTATTGGCAGCCGGCCGCGCTGGTCGACGAACTTGCCGGCAACCGGCCGGTCAAACCAATCAAGCTGCTGGGCGAAGATTTGGTGATCTTCAAGGACGACAAGGGGCGTTACGGCCTGATCGGCCGCGCCTGCCCGCACCGCGGCACCGATCTCGCCTACGGGCGGCTTGAGGACGGCGGCTTGCGCTGCGCTTTCCACGGCTGGCTGTTCGACGTGGACGGCAAGTGCCTGCAGACGCCGGCCGAGCCCGACGACAGCAAGCTGTGCGGCAACATCCGCCACAAGGCCTATCCGGTGGTGGAGCGCAGCGGGATTCTGTTCGCCTATATGGGGCCGGGCAAGCCGCCGGAATTTTCGCACTTCGATTGTTTTGTGGCGCCCAGTTCCCACACCTTCGCATTCAAGGGCATGATCGACTGCAACTGGCTGCAATCGCTGGAAGTCGGCATCGACCCGGCGCACACGTCGTTCCTGCATCGCTTCTTCCACGACGAGGACCCGAAGGAGGGTTACGGCAAGCTGTTCCGCGATACCTCGATCGATTCGGAAATGCCGATGACGAAAATCATGCGCGATTTTCCGCGCCCGAACATCGAGGTCGAGCCGACAGACTATGGCTTGCGAGTGATCACGCTGCGCGAAATCAGCGCCAAGAACACCCATGTGCGCGTGACCAATCTCATGTTCCCCAATGCCTTCGTCATACCCATGAGCCGGGAGATGACGATCACGCAATGGCACGTGCCGATCGACGACCGCAAGCACTACTGGTACGCGATCTTCACCAGCTTCGGCCAGCCTGTGAACAAGGACGAGATGCGCCGCCAGCGCTTGGAGCTGTACGAATTGCCCGACTACATCCCGCGCAAGAACAAGCGCAACGACTACGGCTTCGACCCGCACGAGCAGGAGCACGACACGTTCACAGGCATGGGCGCCGACATCAACGTGCACGACCAATGGGCGTGCGAGTCGATGGGCGAGATCGCGGACCGCACGCAGGAGCATCTCGGGCAGTCCGACAAGGCAATCACGGCGTATCGGCGGCTGCTGCGGCTGGCGATCGAGGAGGCTGAAAAAGGCGGACGGCCGCCGATGGTGCTCGATGCGCAAGCGGCGGCCAGGATCACCGGGCCTGCCGCCATCGACGGCATTGGACCGACCGACGACTGGCAGGGCTACTGGCAGAGGACCGACGCCAACAAGCGCAAGGCCGCGAGCTGGGCGAATGGCCGGTGACGCTCGTTGCTTTTTCCCTCCCCTGAAAGGCTAAGGTGTGCACACATCTTCATCGTGTACCGGCGAGCCAATGGACGAATTCACTCTACCTCATGCTGAGGAGCGCCCCATAGCAGGCGCAGCCTGCGTATACTTGGCTGCGATGGGCGCGTCTCGAAGCATGGTCACAAGCTCCGAGCGCGCGGCCATCCTTCGAGACGGGCGCACGCAAGTCGGCTATAGCCGACTTGCGCACTTTGTATGCCGATGTCGGGTAAACCCGACATCGGTGCGCCCTCCTCAGGATGAGGTCGGAGCAAGTCCGATTGTATGCGAGGGGATGCCAGATACTTGTTCAGTAAACGGCTCGAAAAGATGTGCGCACACCTTAGCCTGAAAGGGGAGGGTCGCCACGCGAAGCGTGGCGGGGTGGGGTCATTTATCAGCGCTGACCCCCACCCGGTTCGCTGCGCGAACCGACCTCCCCCTTGCAGGGGGAGGTAAAGAAAACCGCGATGCCGTCGAGCAAATTCAAATCATCGTCATCGAGCTTTGTCGAGCGGCACGCGCTTTGGACCGATGCGCAGGCGCGCGCCGCAACTGCTGTGGACAAGGCGATCAAGCGGCACAAGATCGAATTGGTGCGCTTCTCGTTTCCCGATCAACACGGCATCTTGCGCGGCAAGACGCTCGTGGCTGCCGAAGCGCCACGCGCCATGCGCGATGGCGTCACCATGACCAGCACGCTGCTTGCGAAAGACACATCGCACCGCAACGTTTTTTCCGTGTTCGGGGCTGGCGGAGGCATGGGCATTGCCGAAATGGAGGGCGCCGGAAATTTTGTCATGGTCGCCGATCCGGCAACCTTTCGCGTGCTGCCCTGGGCAGAGAACACCGGCTGGCTGCTGTGCGACTGCTATTTCCCGAACGGCAAGCCGGTGCCGATCGCGACGCGCCAGCTTTATCGCGATGCGCTGGCAAAGCTGGCCAAGGCCGGTTTCGATTATTTGGCCGGACTTGAGGTCGAGTTTCATCTGTTCAAGATCGAAGACCAGCGGCTTGCACCCGCGACGCTCACCTGGCCGTCCGAGCCGCCGATCGTGAGCCACACGACGCACGGATTCCAGTATCTGACCGAGGGGCGCTACGACCAGGTTGCTCCGATCATGGATGTCTTGAGGAACAACATTGTCGCACTCGGGCTGCCGCTCAAGTCGCTGGAGGTAGAGTTCGGCCCGAGCCAATACGAATTTACCTTCGCGCCCGAAGTGGGTATGGCGCCCGCCGACATGATGGTGCTGTTGCGCAGCGCCATGAAGCAGGTGGCGCGGCGGCACGGCTATCTCGTGAGCTTCATGTGCCGGCCGCGGCTGCCCAACACGTTGGCCAGCGGCTGGCACCTGCATCAGTCGCTGCTGCACGCTAAGTCGAGGGCCAACGCTTTTGTGTCGAAGGACAAAAAGGAACTGCTCTCGCCGCTCGGCCGCGGCTTTCTCGCGGGTCTGTTAGCGCATGCACGCGCGGCGGCGGCATTCACCACGCCGACGCTCAACGGTTACAAGCGCTATCACGGCGTCAACTCGATGGCGCCGATTCAGGCGATCTGGGCGCGCGACAATCGCGGCGTGATGGTGCGTCTGATGGGTGAAGCGGGCGATCCGGCGACGCATCTGGAAAACCGCGTCGGAGAGCCGCTGGCCAATCCCTATCTGTACATGGCCTCGCAGATCTATGCCGGGCTCGACGGCATCGTGCGCAAGCTCGATCCCGGCGCGTCCGCCGATGCGCCCTACGAAGTCTCCGCCGAGCCGTTGCCCAAAACCTTGCAAGAGGCGCTGAAAGCGTTGCGCAAGGACGAGTGTTTCCGCGCCGGTTTCGGCGAGGCGTTCGTGAATTACTACGCCCACATCAAGGATGCCGAGATTGCCCGTTTCCGCAAAGATGACAAGGACGGCAAGGACCCCGCGGAAGTCACCGATTGGGAGCAGCGGGAATATTTCGACATGTTTTGAATGGCGCGAGGCTGTCGCCACTCGCGCGAGCGCGGGTGGACGCAGGGCTTGCACGCTGCAAAATTGCCTCAAATGCGATATCTTGTTTCTTGGATACTTTCGCGGGTGAAATGATACCAACCCGTATAAATTCTGACTGGTCATTCCGGGGCGCCCGCCGTAGCCCGAAGGGCGAAGGCGTGGCGAACCCGGAATCCATCATCACCGCCGGTGGTTATGGATTCCGGCCCTTGCCGCCGATCTCGGGTTTACCCGAGATCGGATTTCAGAAGATTCCAAGTCGGCCAAGGCCGACTTGGATCGCGGCTCGGCCGGAATGACGAATTGAGAGAGTTGGTATGATGCGGCTTGCAGCGGCGATTGTCCTGCTCATCGCCATATACGCAGCGGCCAGTCCGTTACTGGCCGGCAGCAAGCAGGATTGGAAGGACTGCCGGGCCGATCATCCCGACCGCAATATCGCCGGCTGCACGAAAATCATCGAGGGCCGCGGCGAGTCGGTAAAAAATCGCGCCGCCGCCTATTACAGCCGCGGCAGCGCCTTTGGCGAGAGAAGCGATTACAGCCGCGCGCTCGCCGACTACTTTGAGGCGATCAAGCTCAATCCGAATAATTTCGATATCTACATTAGCCGCGGCTTCATCTACGAAGCCAAGGGCGAGCGGGATCGCGCCATCGCCGATTACTCCGAGGCAATCCGGCTCAATCCAAAATTCTCCTCGGTGTATTTCACGCGCGGCAACGCCTACGAAGGCAAGGGCGAGCACGACCTCGCCATCGCCGATTACTCGGAAGCGATCCGGCTCTATCCCAAACATGCCAACGCCTTTTACAGCCGCGGCATGGTGTTGGAGAAAAAGGGCGAGTTCGATCGCGCCATCGCGGACCATACCGCTGCGATAAAACTCCATCCCGGCTATGCCGCCGCCTACAGCAGCCGCGCCAGTGCTCATCGCGCCAAGGGCGAGCGAGAGCATGCCATCGCGGATTATCGCCGCGCGCTCGCCGTCAATCCGGGTCTGCAGGCGGCCAAGGATGCGCTCAAGGCGCTCGGCGTAAATCCGTGAACGCGCGCAAGCGAGGGCTTATACCAACTCTCACAATTAGTCATTCCGGCCGAGCCGCGTTGGCGGCGAGAGCCGGAATCCATAAACACCTACGGCGATTATGGATTCCGGGCTCGCGGGCTTCGCCCGCGCCCCGGAATGACGAGTCAGAATTTATGCGGGTTGGTATTACGCGTCCACGCTGGCGGTGAGCGCGTTCGCTTGGATGAAATCGCGGCGCGGTTCGACCAGTTCGCCCATCAGCTTGGTGAAAATGTCGTCGGCCTCGTCGGTCTCCTTGACCCTCACCTGTAGAAGCGAGCGGGCGTTGGTATCGAGCGTGGTCTCCCACAGCTGCTCCGGGTTCATCTCGCCCAGACCTTTATAGCGCTGCAGCGTCGCGCCCTTGCGGCCGGCACTGGTAATCGCCTCGAACAGGCTGACCGGCCCGTGGATGGCGGTGTCCTCGCCCTTGCGGCGCAGCGTGGCCGGCCGCGGATAGATGTCCTGCAGGGAGACCGCGAATTCATCGAGCTTGCGCGCGTCCGACGAGCCGAGCAGTGCCTGGTCGATGGCGTGGACTTCCCTAACGCCGCGCACGGTGCGCTCGAAACGAAATCCTTCGCCTTCGGTGAAGGCGCCTTGCCAGCCGCGCTCGGTTTCGCCGGCGAGCGCGTCGAGCCGCCGGGCGATGTAGGGCGCGGCCGCCGTGGCTTTCTTGGGGTCGCCGAAAATGTCGGAGTTGAGCACACCGAGGATCGCCGCCTGTTCGACGACCTGGCGATTGTAGCGGCTGTGAATGCCGGCCAGCACATTGCGGATGGTGCGCGCTTCCTCGACCAGGTGCTGCAGATCGCCGCCCGCGCGATCTTCGCCCGACGGGAGCTTGAGCACGGAGTCCTCGAGCCCGGTCGCAATCAAAAAATCCTCCAGCGCGCGCTCGTCCTTCAGATACTGCTCGGATTTGCCGCGGCTGACTTTGTAGAGCGGTGGCTGCGCGATGTAGAGGTGTCCGCGCTCGATCAGGAGCGGCATCTGGCGGAAGAAAAATGTGAGCAGCAGCGTGCGGATATGCGCGCCGTCCACGTCGGCGTCCGTCATGATGATGATCTTGTGGTAGCGCAACTTGTCGGGATTGAACTCCTCGCGCCCGATGCCGGTGCCGAGCGCGGTGATCAGCGTGCCGATCTCCTGGCTCGCGAGCATCTTGTCGAAGCGCGCGCGCTCGACATTGAGGATTTTTCCGCGCAATGGCAGCACCGCCTGGCACTCGCGGTTGCGGCCTTGCTTGGCGGAGCCGCCGGCTGAGTCGCCCTCGACGATGAACAGCTCGGATTTGGCCGGATCGCGCTCCTGGCAGTCGGCAAGCTTGCCGGGGAGCGAAGCCATATCAAGCGCGCCCTTGCGGCGGGTGAGATCGCGCGCCTTGCGCGCTGCTTCGCGCGCGGCGGCAGCCTCCACCACCTTGCCGACGATCAGCTTGGCTTCGGCGGGATGCTGCTCGAACCAGGCGGCGAGGCGGTCATTGACGACGCCTTCAACCACCGGGCGCACCTCGGAGGAGACGAGCTTGTCCTTGGTTTGGGAAGAGAATTTCGGATCCGCGAGCTTGATCGAAAGAACCGCGGTGAGACCCTCGCGGCAATCGTCGCCGGTCATCGCGACCTTTTCCTTCTGAACGATGCCGCTGGTCTCGGCATAGCCGGTGACCTGACGCGTGAGCGCGCCGCGGAAGCCCGCAAGATGCGTGCCGCCGTCGCGCTGCGGGATGTTGTTGGTAAAGCAGAGCACGCTCTCGTGATAGCCGTCGTTCCAGGTCATCGCGCATTCGACGCCGGTGCCGTCGCGCTCGGTCTTGATCACGATCGGGGCGGGTATGATCGAAGTCTTGTTGCGATCGAGGTATTTGACGAACGCCTCGACACCGCCGTCGTAGCTCATTTCCAGGCGTTCCTCGACCGCGTGGCGCTTGTCGGAGAGAATGATCATCACACCCGAATTGAGGAACGCGAGCTCGCGCAGCCGGTGTTCGAGCGTGGCCAAATCGAACTCGGTCATGGTGAAGGTCTGCCGCGAGGGCAGGAAGATTACCTCGGTGCCGCGTTTGCCCTGGGCTTCGCCGATGACGGCGAGCGGGGCAACCGCAACGCCGTCCTTGAATTCCATGTAGTGGGTCTTGCCGTCGCGCCAGATGGTAAGCTTGAGCCACGCCGAGAGCGCGTTGACGACCGAGACGCCGACGCCGTGCAGTCCGCCGGAGACCTTGTAGGCGTTCTGGTCGAATTTCCCGCCGGCGTGGAGCTGGGTCATGATGACCTCGGCTGCGGAAATGCCCTCGCCCTTGTGAATGTCGGTCGGGATGCCGCGGCCGTCGTCGATTACGGTGCACGAGCCGTCGGGGTTGAGCGTGACGACCACTTCCTTGGCAAATCCCGCAAGCGCTTCGTCGATTGCGTTGTCGACGACTTCGTAGACCATGTGGTGGAGGCCGGAGCCGTCGTCGGTGTCGCCGATGTACATGCCCGGCCGCTTGCGGACCGCGTCGAGGCCTTTAAGGACCTTGATCGATTCCGCGTCGTAATCGGAGGGCACATCGGGACCTGATTTGCGGACGGCTTCGGGCATCGGGGAAACCTTTGAAACGGGTCATAAATGGGCAAAAGAATCGCTCTTGATTTGGCACGAATAGCGGCTGCCGTACAGTACAAAGTGACGCCACTAATATGTTGATTCGCTGATAGTTTTTAAAGGGGTGGGGGGTACGAAATGCGGTCTGGAATGAGGCCTGAAACAGGCTTGGTTCAATCGTGATTTTGAGGGTTAATTTTTCATTAAGATTGGTGCAAGAATGGTGCGCTAGGCTGGGTCGGACGCGGGCTTTTTCAGCCGCTGCGCCGCACGTACCCGGGGCTGATCTCGAATATTTCCGCGCGATTTGCCAGCGCGGCAAAGGCGGCCCGATCGGCGCCGGTGATCCAGACCTGCGAGCCGAGGCGAGCGAGCGCGTCGTAGAGCGCGCTGCGCCGCGCCGGATCGAGATGAGCCACCACCTCGTCGAGCAGCAGCACCGGCGCGAACTCGGTCATCTCTGCAATGAGCCCGGCATGGGCGAGCACAAGCCCGATCAGCAATGCCTTTTGCTCGCCGGTGGAGGCATCGGCGGCGGGGATGTTCTTGGGCGCGTAAGTTACGGCGAGGTCGGTCAGGTGCGGGCCGTCGGTGGTGCGCCCGGCGGCGGCATCGCGCGCGCGGTTTTCTTTCAGCACGCTGCGATAGCGGTCCTCGATTTCGCTCGCCGGATGCTCCGCCAGCATGCGCTCGATCCAGCCGTCGAGTGCGATCTCGGCGGCGGGAAATGCGTCGTCCTTGCGGGCGGCGAGCGCGCCCGCCAATCGGCGCACGGTCTCCGCGCGCATGGCCGCCACCGCCACGGCAAGCTCGGCGGTTTCGTGCTCGACGGCGTCGAGCCAATGGGGATCGGGGCGGGGCTCTTCCAGCAAGCGATTGCGCGAGCGCAGGCTGCGCTCGAGCGCGGCGACGCGGCCGGAGTGCTCGGCGTCGACCGCGAGCACGAGACGGTCCAGGAACCGGCGGCGCTCGGAGGCAGATCCGCTAAAGAGCGCATCCATGGCGGGGGTAAGCCAGACCACGCGCAGATGATCGGCGAAGGCTGAGGCCGAGGCGACCGGCTCGCGATCGATCCGACACTTGCGTGTTGGCGTTGCGTCGACGGCGGGCGGCTCGATGCCGGTGCCGAGCGTCGCAAGGCCAAGCATGCCTTCGATCTTGGCCGAAACCGCCCAAGAACCGTCGCCTTCGCTGAACGCGATCTCTTCAAACGTGGCGCGGCGCAGGCCGCGTCCCGGCAGCAACAGGGAAATCGCTTCGATCAGATTGGTCTTGCCGGCGCCGTTGGGCCCGATGAGAAGCACGAGGTTGCCCGCCACATCGAAACCCGCCGCGCGGTAGCTGCGGAAATTGCTCAGACTGAGATGGCGGATGGCGGCGGCGGAGGTCATGGCGTAAAACCCGCTGAGACCGGCTGACCCTCTCCCCTTGTGGGAGAGTGTGGTCCCGAGCGGAGCGAGGGACCGGGTGAGGGGTCAACGATTGTCGGGATTGAGATGCGTGAAAAGATCTTCAAGAATTGACACTGGCTGCCTGAGGACATCGTTGTTCCAATAGCGCAAGACACGAAAGCCTTCTTGCCTCAAAACGGCATCGCGTATTTTATCGCGTGGCGATGAAGCGTGTTGGCTACCATCGATCTCAACGACGAGGCGTTGGTCGAAGCAGACGAAGTCCAAGATATAGTTGCGAAACGGAACCTGCCGTCGAAATTTGTGAGCTGCTAGTCGCCGGTCGCGCAACAAATGCAACATTGCGCTTTCGGCATCAGTTGGCCCGCGTCGCATCCGTTTCGCGTGCTTCAAGCCGAGATGATTAACAGGACGGTGGTGTGCGCCGATCGGCATGACCCCTCACCCGGCTCGCACGCAGCCAAGCTTGCGCAGGCTGCGTAAACTTGCCTGCGTGCTCGCCACCCTCTCCCACAGGGGGAGAGGGTTATCGAGCCCACGGTTAGGCTATCACACCCGCATCGGCATCAGCACATAGAGCGCGCCCTTGGCGTCCTTGTCCTGGATGAGCGTGGGAGAACCGGGATCGGCGAATTTGAGCAGGGCGACCTCGCCGTCGAGCTGGGCGGCGATGTCGAGCAGGTAGCGCGAGTTAAATCCGATATCGACCGGATCGGAAGCATACTCGACTTCAAGCTCTTCGGTGGCGCTGCCCGAGTCCGGATTGGTCACGGAAAGCACCAGCCGGCCACCGGTGAGCGAGAGCTTGACTGCGCGGCCGCGCTCGCTCGAGACGGTGGAAACGCGGTCGACGGCGGCTTCGAAGTTCTTTTTGTCGACGGTGAGCTCCTTGTCGTTGCCGACCGGGATCACGCGCGCGTAGTCGGGGAAAGTGCCGTCGATCAGCTTGGAGGTGAGCACAACAGCACCAATGGTGAATCGGATCTTGGCCAGCGAAAGCTCGATGCCGACTTCCGCATTGCTGTCCTCGATCAGGCGCTGCACTTCACCCACGGTCTTGCGCGGGATGATGATGCCGGGCATGCCGGCGGCGCCGGCGGGGAGTGCAAGCTCGAATTGCGCCAGACGATGGCCATCGGTCGCAACCGCGCGCAGCTTAGCCGCCTTGTCGGAGCCCATGGTGTGCAGATAGATGCCATTGAGATAGTAACGCGTCTCTTCGGTCGAAATCGCAAACTGGGTTTTGTCGATGAGACGCTTGAGCTCCGCCGCGGCGAGCTTGAATTTGTGCGACATGTCACCGGCGGTGAGATCGGGGAAATCGCTCTCCGGCAGCGTCTGCAGCGTAAACCGCGAGCGTCCAGCGCGGATCGAGAGCACCGCGCGGTCGCCGGAGGCCTCGATCACGACCTGCGAGCCTTCGGGCAGCTTGCGCGCGATCTCATAGAACATATGCGCGGGCACGGTGGTGGCGCCGCCGGGAGAGACCTCGGCGGCAATGCTCTCGACCACTTCGAGGTCGAGGTCGGTGGCCTTGAGATGAAGCGCAGATTTCTCCGCCCGCACCAGCACATTGGCGAGGATGGGGATGGTGTTGCGGCGCTCAACCACGCGGTGCATGTGGGAGAGCGATTTGAGCAGCTCTGCGCGCTCGACGGTAACCTTCATGCGAAAGCCTGCTTGCCAAGGTAGCAACGCTTAAAAGGGGGAGATGAAGGTGGCGCGGATGCAAGCATTTCGCAAGGGCACTGGAAAATTGCCCAGGCGTTTTACCCAGCCATTTTGGATGCCCCCTCAGATGCCAAAACTGCCATGTTCGCTGAGGGCGGCGCGCGCTGCTTACTCCTGCAATTGGCGCTTGAGCAGCTCGATCTCGTCGGCGAGAGCCGCGTCATTGCCGACCAGGTTTTCGATCTTGCGCACCGCATGCAGCACGGTGGTGTGATCGCGGCCTCCGAAGCGGCGGCCGATCTCGGGCAACGAGCGCAGCGTCAAAGTCTTGGCGAGGTACATCGCTACCTGGCGCGGGCGCACAACATTGGCGGTGCGGCGCGAGGACAAGAGATCGGCGCGGCTCACATTGTATTGGCGCGCGACGATGCGCTGGATTTCCTCGATCTTGACGCGCTTGGGCTCTTGCGGCCGGATCAGATCGCGCACCTCGCGCTCGGCCATTTCCATGGTGACGAGCTGGCCGGTCAGCTTGTTGTGGGCGAGCAGACGGTTGACCGCGCCTTCGAGGTCGCGCCCGTT
>CAZNSG010000035.1:0-39609 GCA_964575715.1 uncultured Hyphomicrobiales bacterium
ACCCCCGATCGTGAAAATCGGGAAAACTACCGCAAAAATCACCGACCCGCGTTCAAATCGACACCAAACAAAATCGCCGCTAACATCATGTATCGCAGGACTTATTCCCGCTACGCTGCTCGCTTAACCGGACAGTAGTGAGCGGAGATACTTAATAAACGCTGCAATCCCAAGAAGCAGGAAAACGAGGAGGAAGAGCCAAATCAGGCCCATTCCCCACATCATTCCGATCGGCATATCGCTCGTTTGCATCATGCTCAAAAGCCTCGTTCGATCCGAGTTACCACTTCAGCAAGAAAACGTGGCAAGCGCGCCTTCGTTCTCTCAGCCACCATGCCGACGACTGCCGTGCGGCGTCTGGTTGCCTCTGTATCCGCGGAGCATGTCGTAGCGGGCAATCTGCTCGGGCGTTAGCAGCGACTGCTGCGTCAAATGGGTGTCCAGATGAACAGCCCGAAGCTCGCCCTGAAGGATGGCAATCGCGTTGACCTGCGACCAAAGCATCGCCGGGTCGATTCGGCCATTCGCGAATGCCCGATCGAGGTTGCGCTCGGCCTCGATGATCTTCCGGCCAATGGGTTGAGCC
Organism: uncultured Hyphomicrobiales bacterium; assembly: GCA_964575715.1. Lineage (GTDB taxonomy): Bacteria > Pseudomonadota > Alphaproteobacteria > Rhizobiales > Xanthobacteraceae > PNAI01. The sequence continues at coordinate 587 of CAZNSG010000035.1, forward strand.
TTGCTACGCATGTCTGCGTACAGAGATTCGGTTGCCGCACGCTGTGCATCGGATAATCCGAGCTGGTTGGCAAATTGCAGGACGTGGAATGGTCCCGGATAGGAGTTAAGTTCCGCAGCCTTGGCCAAGCCCATGCCGCGTGCTTCCAGGAGGTCTCGGACTTCTTCGTCGGAAAGCGCCTTTATGGCGCGCTGTTCTTGGCCTGCGTAGGGCGTAGTCGTTTGAGCCGCACCGCCTGTAGTCGATGCCGCAATGGCAACGAGCGACATGATCCGGCCGCCCCAGATAGCAGCGATGAGATCGTCCTTGGTGAGGACGCGGTCGCGGTTCTTTACGAGGTAGGCAAGGAGGTCAAACACCTGAGGCTCAAGCGCAACCTGCTCGGAACCGCGCTTTAGCTCCCGCCGCTCAACATCAAGGCTATGGCCTTCAAAGAGAAACGGCGGCACATCGGGCCTCCTTCAAGGTCGGACCTGGAGCGGTTCTAGGGGAATAATCAAGCCGTTCTCGGGGACAAATCAAGCGTCCCTCCAAGTCTTCCGGCCGCGGTCTCGGCATCCTCCGCACATCTCGATCGCGATCCGCGTGATCGCAACGGACCGGAGGAGACCATGACCCAGACCCAAGCGACCGGCCAGGACATCCGCCGCCACCCCGACAGTTCCATCGACTTCGATTTCTATTGCACACGCACAACCGCGCTTCGCGGGGAAGCGAAGCGGGACGCCACCACACTGAGGGCCGCGTGCGCAGTCATTCTGACGATGGTCGGCGCGCTCGCCGTCTTCTTCTTCCTCGTCGCGGTGGCGCCCATGCGTGCTCCTTCGGCAAAACCGTTGCCATCATCAAACCCAACAAGGTAAGGAATAGAACAATGAACGTTCACGCAGCCACTCCCACCACCATCGATTTCGCCGCGATCAAGGGCCGCCAGCAAGCCGCCTGGGGTTCAGGCGACTACGCCATCGTCGGCACCACGTTGCAGATCGTCGGCGAAATGCTCTGCGAGGCCGTCGATCTCCGCAGCAACCAGCGCGTCCTCGATGTCGCCGCCGGCAACGGCAATGCGACGCTCGCCGCGGCCCGCCGCTTCGCCGACGTCGTGTCGACGGACTATGTCGGCTCGCTTCTAGAGCGCGGCCGCGAGCGTGCCAAAGCCGACCGCCTTCCGGTCACGTTCCAAGAAGCAGACGCGGAAGCTCTTCCCTTCGCGGATGCCAGCTTCGATGTCGTGCTTTCAACCTTCGGCGTCATGTTCACACCAAATCAGCAGCAGGCCGCAAACGAACTCAGCCGCGTCTGCCGCCCGGGCGGAAAGATCGGAATGGCCAACTGGACGCCGGAGAGCTTCATCGGCCAGTTGTTCAAGACCATCGGCAAATACGTTCCTCCGGCGCCCGGCATGAAGTCGCCGGCGCTATGGGGCAGCAAGGCGCAACTCGACACCCTGTTCGATTCGAAGGCGACCGTCGCGGTGGAGAGCAAGAACTTTGTCTTCCGCTACAAGTCGCCCAAGCATTGGGTCGAGATTTTCAAAAATTATTACGGTCCGGTTGTGAAGGCGTTCGCGGCAATCGATCCGAAGGCGCGCGAGGCGCTTGAGGCTGATCTCTACGCTCTCCTCGACAAATTCAACGTCGCCGAGGACGACACGCTGGTCATCCCCAGCGAATATCTCGAAGTGGTCATCACCAAAAGGAGCTGATCCCGAATGTATCGGGCGCGGCGGGCACGCCGCGTTCGCTATCATCGAAGGACACATCGTCCCGGAGGCTGCGGTCGCAGCGCGTCGCAAGGCCGGCGAATGGCTCCCGTTGTTTCACGTCATCGTGACGTTCGCCTTCCCGCTCGTTTATTCCATCTATGTCGGCGTGGCCGAGAGCGTGCGCGATATCGTGGTTGGGGGCCATCAAAATGAACAGTAGGAGACAGCAATGAATATCCAAGCCCAAATCACTCCGTCTACCGCACCCGTCCAAGGTCAATTGTGGGGAGCCGACGCGCTCAACTGGGCGACCTTGCAGGAACCGCTGCATACGCCCCTGTGGCAGGCCATGCTCCAATCAACTGGAGTCAAAGCCGGCGACCGGGTTCTAGATGCCGGCTGCGGTGCCGGTGGAGCGGCCGTGTTAGCAGCCCATCTTGGCGCAACGGTCTCGGGGATCGACGCGGCGCCGGCGCTGATTGAGCTTGCACGCAGATTAGTGCCAATCGCTGAATTCAAAGTCGGCGGCCTGGAGCAGTTGCCCTATTCGGATAGATCGTTCGACGTCGTATTAGCGGCAAACTCCGTGCAATACACGGCGGACGCTCGCGTGACGTTGCGTGAACTCGCCCGGGTCACGGTGCCGGGCGGCAAGATCGCCGTTGCGATTTGGGGCAAACCCGAAGATTGCGACATGAGCGTGATGTTCGCGGCCGTGCGCGCGGCTTTGCCAAAGCCGCCGACCAAGAGCGGGCCGGCCGAGCTTTTCGAGCCCGGTGCGCTGGATGCCGCTTTCTCCAAAGCGGGACTCACCTCGATGTTGGATTGTGATGTTGACTGTCCATTCACTTACGAGAACGTCAACGCGTTTTGGCGCGCGCAACGCTCCGCCGGGGTGGTGCAGGCGGTGCTGCAATCCGTCGGTGAAGCCATTTTTCGAAAGGCCGTCATGGACGCCGTTGCACCTTACACGATGCGCAACGGCAGCATCCGGTTAAAGAACAAATTCCGATACGTGATCGCGACGGCGAAATAGCTGTGACGGACATTGCGTGGCCGGCGGCGGTGATGCACCAGTTTTCTCGCAGCCAGCCCATTTGTGACGCGACAATAAAATAGGAGACATCGTGCGATGACAAGTCAAAAGCCAATTGTGTGGATTCAATTGACGCAGCAAAAATTGTTTGCCGATCTGGCCGCATGTCTGTCTAAATTTATGCTTGGTTTGTGGAATCGCTGGCTGGCGGAGTGCGCACGGCATACAACCAGGCGAATCCTAGCGCGCCTCGACGATCGAACACTTAAAGACATCGGACTGCACCGAAGCGAAATCAGCTCTGTAGTCAATACGCGGAGAATTAATCGCATTTGATACGCGCGCCGACGTATTGTCCCTGAGTTCAATTCAGCAGCGACGCCGGGAGACTTCGTATGAATTTGCAGAAGGTCTTTTCGGACACTCCTTGTCTTTGGTGCCCCTTCCCAGCTTCGCTTGCTGATGGGGCAGGAGCACGGCCGGACCATCCCATTAGGAGACAATCACGAAACCACTGATCGCATCAGAGAGCTGACGCCAGAAGTGCTTTGAGTTCTCGAATTCGTTTCTCGTCACGCCGATAGAAGGTCCATTTAATCTGTTATTTGGTCTCGCGATCGGCGGCGCTCTAGCCCTCAGGTACACCCGCTTGGCGAAGACCCTCAATGTAGAGAGCGATCTGGCTTGGATTCTTCACATAGAAAAGGCGCCTTTGGGCAAGTTTGCAGGTGAAGCCCGGATTGATCTTCCGAAGCTCGGTGAGGGCCACCTCCGACTCATCCGCGCGTTGCAAATGCCCCAATGCAGCGACCCGGTGTGAAAAGCCCCAGTAATGGCAATTTGGAACACGAGTAGCCTTGCGTGCCCAATCTTCCGCCAACTCAAACTCGCGCGCAAACAAATGTGCGAGCGCTCTATATGAATAAAATGCCCAGCGCAGCGGATCGTGAGGACTGAGGTCGATCGCCCGTTGGAAATAAGGAATGGCTTCGCTGACGCGGCCTTCATAGGCGAGTGAGTCGCCAAGACCGCAATAAACTACGGCGAGATTCGGATTTAGTTTGGCGGCTATCTCCAGCTCGTCGAGCGCCTCGCTGTAGGACTTACGCGCGAGCAGAGCCCGTCCATACATGAAGCGAATCAATGCGTCGCGGTCATCGAGCTCCGCCCCCTTCTTCGCGATCGTCACTGCTTCGTCGAGCAACACATCATCGGGCTCAGCATCGAAATAGACCATGCTGAGAACGATCGAATACGAGAGAAATCCAAACGCCTCAGCCAAGAATGGGTCGAGATCGATGGCGCGACGGAACAGCCGTTGCGCTTCACGGTTATCGTCGACCGTCGATTTGTAAAAGTGTTTGGTGCCAAGGCGAAAAAAATCCCACGCATCGAATGTCTGCGGAGACTTTCTATCCACGCGAGCTCGTTCCGCGTTCCCGACTTCGGGCTCAAGCCGGGCAGCGATGGTGGCTGTGATCTCGTCCTGAACTTCGAATATTTCCTGAAGTTCACGGTCGTATTGTTCCGCCCAGATGTGTTGTCCGCCTTCTGTCTCCACGAGCTGTACCGTGATGCGGACACGCGGCCCAATCCGGCGAGCACTGCCCTGGACAATGTAGTTTGCACCGAGGTCAGGCCCGATCCGGAGCACGTCGCCGCTGTGCCCCTTGAGAGCAAATGTCGAGTTACGAGCGATCACAAGGAGAGAGCGGTGCTTGGAGAGCGCCGTAATGATGTCTTCGGTGATGCCGTCCGAAAAGTATTCCTGCTCCGGATCGCCACTGAGATTGACAAAGGGAAGGACCGCGATGCACGGCTTGCCGCGAGTCTCGGGGAGCGGGGCAGGCGCGTTCGGCGCGCTGTGCTCAGGTTGAAGCGGACCTGTTGCTTCCTGCACCTCACCGATAAAGCGGATGCCTTTGCGCGCATAGGTGCGGATAAAGCGCTGCTCCTTGCCGGTGTCGCCCACCGCCTTGCGCGCGGAATTGATGCGACTCGTAAGCGTCGATTCGGACACGATCCGGCCGCCCCAGATAGCAGCGATTAGATCGTCCTTGGTGAGAACGCGGTCGCGGTTCTTTACGAGGTAGGCAAGGAGGTCAAACACCTGAGGCTCAAGCGCAACCTGCTCGGAACCGCGCTTTAGCTCCCGCTGCTCAACATCAAGGCTATGGCCTTCAAAGAGAAACGGCGGCACGTCGGGCCTCCTTCAAGGTCGGACCTGGAGCGGTTCTAGGGGAATAATCAAGCCGTTCTCGGGGACAAATCAAGCGTCCCTCCAAGTCTTCCGGCCGCGATTGCGGCACCTTCCTTCCAGTGTGACTTTAACAGGAGGAAACGATGAAGGCTTCTGCAATTGGTTTCGCGCTTCTCATGCTTGCTCTCGTTCCCGCGGGAGCAGGGGAACCTAATGACATGTTTTGGGTCCGATCCACGCCGAAATCGCCGGAGCAAGTTGTTGCGGCTATCAAGGGTTACGTGGAAGGCAAGAAATGGCTCTACCTTGCGGAATTCAAAATCAAGGGTGGCCAGGTGACGGCGGTCAAAATCTGCTATCCGCCGATCAGCAACGACATCTTCGCCGCAGGGATGCATGTCGCAGCCATGATGCCATGTGGCCACATCGCCGTTTACAATGAGAGTGGAACCAAAATCTCCATGCTGCATCCCAAGTTCGCGACGGTTATCTATCCCGACAAGAACTTGGAAAAGGCCATGCGCGAGGTAACGCCACTGTTCGAGGCGATGCTGGCGGAAGTATCCAAATAGCTCAAGCAGTTGCGCGGCGATCTCTGCGGGTACGCTGAATTGCGCCCAGGAGCAATTAACACCCTTGTAGGTGAAACAAAGGACTCAATCATGACCGCGTCGATCAACTTCGATCCCAAGGAACTCGAAGGAAAAGTAAAGGCGATGTATCGCAGCGTCGCTGAAAACCCGCATGGCGAATTCCACTTCGAGATGGGCCGCGCGCTCGCCGAACGTCTCGGCTACGCCGCAATCGACCTCGATCGCATTCCTGCCGAGGCGATCGATTCGTTTGCCGGCGTGGGCTACTACTTTCACCTCGCCGATCTCAAAGAGGGCGAGACTGTGGTCGATCTTGGCAGCGGGTCGGGAATGGACAGTTTCATCGCCACGTTGAAGGTGGGTGCGCGTGGCAAAGTCTTCGGTATCGACATGACCGACGAGCAGCGCGCGAAAGCCGAACGGCTGCGCGTTCGCGACGGCTTCATGACTGTGAAGTATCTGAAAGGCTACATCGAGGAAGTGCCGCTACCCGACAGCACCGCCGATGCCGTCATAAGCAACGGCGTGATCAACCTGGCCACGGACAAGACAAAGGTGTTCCGTGAAGTGGCTCGCCTGTTGAAGCCCGGCGGACGATTAGCGCTCTCCGATATTGTTACGGAAGTGCAGCTACCGGAAACTATCGTCTGCAATTCCACGTTATGGGCTGCGTGCATAGGTGGCGCGGCGCAGCGCGGCAACTATCGCGCCCAGATCGAAGCGGCCGGCCTGCGGATCGTCAGGGAGGAGGACAATCCTCAGTACCAATTCATCTCCGAGAACGCGCAAAGCGCGAGCAGGAAGTTCGGCATCAAGAGCGTTTCGCTGCTCGCGAGAAAAGCCTGATAGGCTTAGCGCCTATCTGCTAGTTGCAGCGAGCAAGCTGGAACAAGTGATTAACAGGAAGCGTCGCTGGACTCGAAATGAGGCCTCCCCATGATATTGCGCCAATTTCTGCATTCGGACCCCGTCGCTGCATCCTACCTGTTTGGATGTGCGAACCGCGCTGCGGCGGCGGTTGTCGATCCTATAGGCGACATCGCTGTTTATCTCGACGCTGCCGAAGCGTCCGGAATGCGTATTCGCTACGTCATCGACACTCATCTACACGCCGATCACTTGTCTGCAGCCCGGGCACTGTCCGATATGACCGATGCCGAATATGTTTTGTTCGCCAAGTCCAGCCCGAAATTTCATTTCCGTGGAGTTCAAGACGGTGAAGTGCTCGAACTCGGCAACGTCACAATCCAAGTCCTACATACGCCGGGCCATACGCCGGAGCATATTTCGCTGCTTGTCACTGATCTAACCCGGTCCAACGAACCATGGTTCGTGCTGACAGGTCACACGCTCATGGTGGGTGATCTGGGCAGAACGGAGCTCGCCACCAATGCGGAGGAAGGCGCGCGTTCCCTGTTTCAAAGCGTGCAAAAACTAAAGTCGCTGCCGGACTATCTCGAAGTACTACCTGGAGCGTATTCGGGCTCGGTCTGCGGACGCAGCTTGAGCGGCAAACCAACGTCAACCATCGGGTTCGAGAAACGCCACAACAAGGCGTTTCGGATCGACGACGAGGCTACCTTTCTACGGGCCATGCTTACCGACGTGCCTCCGGCGCCGCCGCAGGCTCAACACGTTCGCGCAATTAATTCCGGTATGACGGCGCCAGCGGAATGAGCTCTACCGATACCAGTTCTTCCGTCCGATCCATTGCGCGCGATGTAACGCTTGGATTGCGCGCCAATTGGCGACAGTTCGCATTGCTTATCCTCACCAATGCTTTTGTTGGTGGCATGGTCGGGATCGAGCGGACCGTCGTGCCGCTGATCGGCTCGGAGGAATTTGGCATTACTTCGACCACTCTCGTGGTCTCGTTCATCGTCAGTTTCGGCGTTGTCAAAGCTCTTGCCAATCTCGTCTCTGGCCAACTCGCCGACACTTGGGGCCGCAAGCGCGTACTTGTCCTAGGCTGGCTATTCGGTCTGCCGGTTCCCTTCATGATCATATGGGCACCGAGTTGGGAATGGATCATCGTTGCCAATGCGCTGCTCGGCATTAATCAGGGGCTGGCTTGGTCAATGACCGTCATCATGAAGGTTGACCTTGTAGGTCCGAAGTCGCGCGGCTTGGCGGTTGGCCTCAACGAGTTTGCCGGTTATCTCGCGGTTGGCGTGACCGCGTTCCTCACAGGCTATTTGGCAGCTCAATACGGGCTTCGCCCAGCGCCGATTTATCTGGGCATCGCCTATGCGATCCTAGGTGCGGCACTTTCCATTGTTCTCGTTCGTGACACCCGCGAGCACGTCCGCCTGGAGATCGGCAACAGCCCACGCGAAACCAATGCAATTGGTTTCTGGGAAATCTTCGCACGCACATCGTTCCGCGATCGCAATCTATTCGCCGCATCACAGGCCGGGCTCGTCAACAATCTCAATGACGGCATGAGCTGGGGAATCTTCCCGCTCTTTTTTACGGCTTATGGACTTGGTGTGGAACGGATTGGCATCCTCAAAGCAGTGTATCCGATGACGTGGGGCATTCTGCAGATTGCTACAGGTCCGTTGAGCGACCGTTGGGGGCGCAAGGGTTTGATCGTCGCTGGTATGTGGGTCCAGGCCGCCGGTCTATTCATCACGGCCTTCACGCGCGAGTTCGAATATTGGCTCATGGGCAGTCTTCTCCTCGGCCTCGGTACCGCGATGGTGTATCCGAGTTTAATTGCGGCCGTCTCTGATGCTTCGCATCCAACATGGCGCGCGCGCTCATTGAGCGTCTACCGTTTCTGGCGCGACCTCGGTTATGCAATCGGCGCTCTGTCCGCCGGCATCATTGCCGATGTTTTTGGAATGTCCTGGGCGATCGTTTCGATTGCCGCTCTCACATTTCTTTCAGGTGTGATTACGGCGCTATTCATGAGCAAGCACAGCGCTATGAAGCCGTGAACGGAGTTCGTCATGCGACTCATCTATCTCGATTACAACGCCAGTACGCCAATCGATCCAGCAGTTGCCGCTGCAATGAAGCCGTTTCTTGATGATCAATACGGTAATCCATCGAGCGGGCATTGGGCGGCTGCCGGAGCGAAGGCCGCTCTTGAAAGGGCGCGCGGCCAAGTGGCGGCGCTGCTCAAGTGCCACAGCGACGAGATTGTCTTCACGAGCGGCGGGAGCGAGGCCAACAATCTTGCTCTAAAAGGAGTATTCTTCGCGCTTCGCGACAAGGGCAATCACATCATCACGAGTCAAATCGAACATCCCGCAATCTTGGAGCCCTGCTGCTTTCTCGAAAGCCTCGGCGCGAGTGTGACCTATCTGCGTGTTGATCGCACGGGCTTGATTGATCCCAATGACGTTCGCCGAGCAATCACACCGCGTACGATCCTCGTCAGCGTGATGCATGCCAATAACGAGGTCGGAACCATCCAGCCGATTGAGGATTGCGCACGCATAGCACACGAGCACGGCGTCCTCATTCATACCGATGCAGCCCAAACCGTCGGTAAGATATCAACGGACGTAAAACAATTGGGCGTTGATCTGCTGTCGATTGCGGGCCACAAGGTCTATGCCCCGAAGGGTATTGGCGCCCTGTTCCTGCGTCAGGGGTTGTCGATCGAACCGCTCATTCATGGCGCAGGGCATGAGTACGGTCGGCGAGCCGGCACAGAAAGTGCGTTGCTTGCGAGCGGCCTTGGCAAGGCTTGTGAGTTGGCTAGCAATCTCGCGCCTATGGAACGCGTGCGTAGTTTGCGCGATCATTTCTGGCAAGAATTGCAAAAGCGGTTTGGGAACCGCATCGTACTCAATGGCCATTTAGCGCACCGCTTGCCGAACACTTTAAATGTTTCTTTTGTTGGCTGCATCGGCGCCGAAATATTGGAGCGCCTCGATGGGATCGCGGCGACAACGGGATCAGCGTGTCACTCCGGACATATCGAGTTGTCGCCAGTTCTGAAAGCGATGGGCGTCACCCCCGAAGTTGGCATGGGTGCCGTCCGCTTCAGCCTTGGACGCGCCACGACAAGCGATGAAATCGACGCAGTGGTTGAACGTCTCATTACATCGTGGTCAAGTGAGCGACTGACGGCAGGTATTGTGCGCTTTTCGACCGATTGTGCGACGCAATGCCATGGCAGAGATTGGGGCCATAGCCGACATGGCGCCGACTATCCAGGTAGGCTAAATCAGCCGTGAAATAATCATTGCAATGATGCCAATCACTACGACCACCGCGCCACGATACGCCCAAGTCATCTCCATAATCATGAAGCTCGAGGCTGGATACGGAAAGTAGCCGGTACCTTGCCCGATCCAAATGAGACCGAGCAGCAGACAGATTATACCGACTATAAGAAGTGTTGTTGCCAATTGGTCCTCAACGATCCCGAAAAACTATTTTTCATCGATGCGCTATCCATTAATCAAGATGGATAATTGCATGTGCCTCACCGGTTCAGCACATCCTGCTGCTATATTCATAGTTCGTCCAAGTTCTCCGGCACATCGCCGACAATGTTGGCGAGCCTGTGCGATGCGGGGACAGCCAACACGGGGATTGCGGCGTTTGAACTCGACGATCGCGTCGATGAGTTCCTTCGATGGCCCTTTTGGTCCGGGACGCCGATAACCTCCCGACAAGAAAAGCCACCGATATTTGCGTTTCTTGAGCGCCTCGTGGAATCTCAACAAGGTTATGGGCTTCAGGATGACCGTGAGCTTAGGGGTTCGGCTTGGCGGCACGAATAGTGACCCAAGACCCAAAACGAAGCGATCGAACGAATTCAGATTCGGTGCCCGGCGCCGCGTGCGGTTGCTGATGAGCAATTGGTGCTTTAGCAACAAGGATTCGGCCACGACTGCACGTACTCCGCCCGGGCGCATGAGTTTGGCAATGGTGGCCAACGAATGGGCGGCGAGTATGAGCAGGTGAATCATCGACACGGACGCTAGCACGATGTCGGCATCTCACAAGACTGCCCGCGCCGCTCCGTTTTTGAGAGGATTTACGAATTCGCCATAGACAGGGTAGGTGAGTTTGTCATGACGCTCAGCCACGGAACCTACTAAATATCAACCGCCCGCATGAAAATTGCATTGCGTAGATTCTTCCGATCGAAAAATTCAGCTGACGACTGATTCAGGTTACACTGATTCCGGATTAGCCCCGGATGATTTTAAACGGAGGGAAATAATCGTAACAGATCCCCTCACGGTAGCGTCTGGTTTCCCAGTTGAGAGCCTGCGAGATCGAGTCGACCTGATCGTCGTGTCGTCCATTCGGAAAGGCCAAGAGTTCTGCAATAAGATCACTGAGCCAAGGTGCATATTGCGGCAAGAATACCGAGCGGGATTCAAATTTGGGCTGCGTCGTATAAAGCCTGGTCACCTTGTCCATGTCCGGTCTGATCGCGATCACCGAAACTCCCTCCTTACGCAGCTCCTGAATCAGACTGATGCCTGAACCCTTATCTTCGATTAGAATCGTCGCTCTTGGCCATCGATCCTTTGCATTCCTAACGGCGCGTCTGAGTTCCGGGTAGTCAAATCGCCCGCGTATTAGATCGAGCAGGTAGAAATGATCACCCTGGACGCTCCACACAGTGCCAACGGAATAGTTCGCCAGTTCTGTCGCCTTCATCGCCGTATCCCAACTAATGATGATACGATTGACAGCCTTTTCCTCTGGCGGGCGGTCATAAAAGCATAGCCACTCCCGTTTGATCATGTTGCCTTCAGCAGGAATCGGACACTGCAGATACTGCGCTGAAAACGCCATTATCCCCATTGACGCCTTCATGTTGTCGAGAACCCAACGCGGCTCTCTCTCCGGGTGGAGGACATCACCTGGCATTCGGCGATATATTTCGTCTGGCCCAATCGGAATATCCTGAAACTCTTCAGCGATCGCCGGCAGGTTGAGGTGCTCCCAACCACCGGCCTCTAGCAAAACGCCAGCAAGATCATCGACGTGAAGGCGCTGCATGACAACAACAATAGCATCCTCGACTTTCATATTGAGGCGCGACAGCGCCGTGGTCCGAAACCATTGCACAACGCGGTTGCGTGAGGCCTCCGACATCGCCTCTTCAGGCTTCATTGGGTCGTCGAAAATGAACAGGTTGCCGCCACGGCCTGTGAGAGTTCCACCCACGGACGTCGCAAGCCGGCCGCCGCGCCGTGTGGTTAGTAGTTCCGACTCGGTGTTCTTTTCGGAGCTGATGCTCGTTGCAGGAAAGATCCGCCGATACCAGGACGAACTCATGACGGTCCGGCAATCATTGTGGTGCTTGGTGGCCAGATCCTGGGAATAGCTTGCGCAGACGATCTTACGGGTTGGATCATGGCCGAGAATAAATGCGGGAAGAGCCACCGACGCCAAAGTCGACTTTAGGTAGCGGGGCGGTACTGTGATGATCAAACGCGTGACCTCACCGTGCATCACTCGCTGCAGCGCGTATGCCATCGCTCGGATGTGCCAGTTGAACATCAGCTCCTCGCCAGGCGCCACCACTTCGAATGTCCGGCGAACAAACGCTGTGAAATCGATGCGCATCATTTCGTCTGCGAGTGCCAGCCGGACGGCTGGACGAAGATTTTTCGGTGTTGCCAATCGCGGTCGCATGAATCACCTCTTACGTGAGCGTTTGGGGTTCAAATCCTTTAAGTGCCGACTAAGCAGCTCCTGAACAATTTGTTGCTCGCTCTGTGTCAAAGCCAACGACTCCGTCGCGTCTTCGGAGTTCTCCAGCAGGCCGACCTGGGCAGCAATCTTGAGTGTTGCGAGAGCAGAGCGATGATTCCCCTTGAGAGCGCTTTCTACTTGCCGCAGTACAACACCCTCGAGCTTGGTAATCGAACGCCGCTTCTCACCCTCGCGCACCAAGATTCTTTCCGACAGCGCAGCCTGGATGATAGATTTGAGGTTTCGACTATTCTTGGGTCGGCCGTGCGGATTGCCCGACCGCCCCGATTTGAAGCGGGTGTGGACCGGCGGACTTCCATACCCGACATTCTTGGTTTTCTCTTTTGATCCTCGATTCGTGCCGGCGCGCGCCTCAGACGTCGCTACGCCGACTTTGTTTGCCTTGCGTGAATCCGGGCCGGTCGGCGGACGCCATCGCTCAACCATTGCTTCGCCCCATCGCTGAGCCATTTCGTTGCTTGGCCAAATCTTGGAATGTACGACCGGAGTTCGAGTGGACGGCATGTTTGCCGGTATCGGCCTGCCAGCGGCGAATGATGACATCGCAGTAGCGGGCATCGATTTCGATCAATCGCGCCCGCCGACCGGTCCTCTCACAAGCCATCAGCGTCGTGCCGGAGCCGCCAAACGGATCAAGGACGATATCGCCGCGCTGGCTGGTATCGCGGATCGCGTCGGCAACCAGCGCGATTGGTTTTACTGTTGGATGCATTTTTAACAGTTCTCGACCACGGGAGCCGGAGCCGACAATCCCGGGATACTCCCAGACATTCGTGCGGTAGCGACCGCGCGAGCCAAGTAAGACGTTGTTTCGGTGCGGCGCCTTTCCGTTTCGAAAGACGAATACCAACTCGTGTCGCGATCGATAAAGAGATCCCATGCCGCCGAACGGTTTCACCCAGACGCAGAGATTGAGGAGATCAAGACGTGCGGCCTGTCCGGCCTCAAGTATCTCGGTGACATGCCGCCAATCCATGCATACGTATACGATGGCGCCCTCCGTGCTGCAGCGCGTCGAGTTTCGCAGGGCGTCGGTTAGGAATTTCGTGAAGTCTGCTGGACTCATTTCTCCCGAAGCATTGGCGAACTCACGATGGTGGGTTTTGCCGAGGCCGCCAACGTGACCGGTGATCCGCAGATTGTAGGGCGCGTCGGCGAAAATAAGCGCCGCCACCTCGCGCTGTGCCTTGTCGCTAAGGCAATCCGCACTCTTGGCGAGCAAAGGGTCAAAGCTCTCACGAAGAAGAGCGTCATCGCAGCGGAGTCGATGTGGCCCGAGCTGCCACATATCACCTGCTGCGTTTACAACTGGGGTTTCCGACGTTAACTCTGGGATGGTGTCGGCGGGATCTGCCGCATGTCGACGGGCCTTGGATCCAACGGCGCGTTCCAAACCGGATTCTTTAAGGTCACCGCCATCGATAATAATATCGGTCTCTGCCGCATCGAAGCCTGTGATGGTGGCATCATCGAATTCAATATCTTCGCTCGACAAAAACTTCAGCTCCTCGGCGAGGAGCTCGATGTTCCATTGGGAATTTTGGGATAATTTATTGTCAGCAATAATGTAAGCGCGCTTCTGTGCCTCCGAGAGGTGCTCGACCGCGACGCAGGGCACCAGGGCGATGCCCAAATGATCCGCGGCCTCGACACGGGCATGGCCGGCGAGGATAGTGTCTTTCTCATCGACGAGAACCGGTACGGTGAAACCAAACGTTTCGATACTTCGCGCGATTTGGCCGATCTGTTCCTCAGTATGAAGCCGCGGATTCCGTGGATGTGCGCGCAGCCTCGATACGGGAATCATCGTGATGAATGGGTCTGCCATATCGTCCCCAATCGATCTCGAGTCTCGGTGACGCTTGCAGTGGGTTCCGTAGCAAGAATCGTCACCGAGGCACCGCCCACTCAGTTGGCCTGATGGTGATTCGAGGCGCCGAGCATCGTGGCTTGCAGCGACAGTGTGGCCCTACTAGTTGGAGATGGTCGATCAAATCGTTTTCCCCCGCATCGGGGAGGGAAAGATTCAACTGGTTGCCAACTTCCGCGCGGAGTGCCTGGACTTCACAAAGCTGGCCATTGCGGTCGAAAGCGACTGAGGTATTATTCTAGAGTCAACAATCTTAAAGAACGCGACGATGAAGCCACCAGCTCGCGAGTGCGGCTTCCCGTCATATTTCGTCAAATGTTTTGGATTATGGAAAAAGTGTTCGCCGGTGACCTCCTCGTAGAGGTTCGCAAGCTTCACCACGGTTCTTTGCACGTGGGTTCGGATGCGCGGACCGGATTTCTTTTTGCCGGCCCGCAGGACCTGCTCTGCAGCATTCTCAAAATTTTCAAGCCGATCAGCCAGGGCCGTAATTGGATCCGTCGGGTTTTTTGTGTAAAACTCTCGGAGGCTAATCATAACTTCCCACTGTGTGTCCATGTCGAGGCCACGCAACCTCGCCGCAAGTTCCGCAGCAAGGTTGCCAAGTTCTTTCAGAGCAGCATTTTGCTCAGCGCGAGTGGGCTTTTGCTGATACTGATCGCGAAGCCATACATAGTCACGCGCGTGCCTCTCCAGTTGTGCGATAATCTCTTTACGGTTGCCTTTCATGGGCGCAAGCGCATCGATTAGACGGCCAATCTCAGGGTTCGTAAATGAAAACGGATTTACCTTTTGGGTAGGGTCAATCCCGTACTTGGGCTTGATCTTCCTCGGCATGATCGCTGTTCCGATTGGGTCGAACTCAAGGTGGGGTCCATCGAGCTGCGAAAAAAGGGCCAAGCTTACACCGCGCGCTGTCGATTCGCAGAATGACACGTTCTGGAATATTGCGATGCAGGAGGTATCGAGAGATACCCCCCCTATCCCGATCAATCCGCAAACCGAATTTGCATGGAAACCGCGGTCCAAACCCAAAAAATCGGCAAATCCGACTACTTCTTCGCTCCCCAATCCGTCATGCGGATCAGCGGCTTGAGAATTCTTCACACGGACGACGCATCATCCCCTACGTATTATGGGCACTCACCCGCAAAGCTCGGGTCGGCGAACTCCTCGAAGGTAAGAGCGCGCTTGACGATCTTGTATTCTACTGCCAGCTTCATCTCGACCTCGAACCCGGAGCGACTCAAGCAGCCGTCACCGAATCCAGGTTTGATGCGGTCGAGCATCTTGATCACGAGAGGCTGGCTCAGCCCTTTAAACTGCTCGGCGGTTTTTGGGTTCTTGAGCACCACATCCGCGATTTCAGCCGCGCTGGAGCTCCGAATTAAGGCAAGCGCTTTCTTATGCGCGTTGACTACTCGGCGCACCATATCCGGCTTGGCCGTGATCACGTCCTCGCGCGTAATGAGCAACATAGAAAGCGCTTTGTCCCCGATCCATTTCTTGTGCTCCTCGGGGTCCCATATGCGAATCAGCGGGAAGGCCACACCCTCCTCGATCACGCGAGTCGTAGTGGGCTCCCATGACACGAAGGCGTCCACCTTTCCGGTTTTCAGCGAGACGTAGATCACTCCCGGATCTCCGCCCAACGAGATGTACTCAAGGTCCCTTTCCGGATCCAGGCCGGATTTTTTAAGAAAGAGGCTCCCAAGATACCATGAGGATGCCCCCGGCGTGGTGAATCCGACCTTCATCCCCTTGAGATCGGCGACCGTTTTTACTTTGTCCTTTAGCTCATTGCGCACGACCAGGCTGAAGATCTCCCGATCATGCGTGGAGAGAAGCGCCTTCCACGGCGAGCCCGCGATGCGCGAGATTGGGACGTGCACAAATCCAAACAGGCCCACGTCGAATTCTTTGGCAATCACAGCGGCGCGCTGGGTTCCACCGGAGCCCAACACGAAGTCCGTGATTTCGATGCCTTCTTCGGCAAAATAGCCCTTGGCATAGGCCACCAGGCTCGGAAGGTTCAGCTCATAGGAAACGACCGTCGGCAACTTGAGCTTGTACGGTGCCTGCGCGTGGGCGCTTGCCGACACAGTCACATAGATGACGGCGATCGCGGTAACTAGCGCCGCAAACCGGTGCGTGAAGCATCCATAAGGTTTCATGAGTATTCCCTCCGTTGACTACATTCCCGTGTGTCCAGGACTCCACCGAAGTAGATAGCGCTCCAATCGGCTTGAGAGTCCAACCAGCAAAACCCCCACCACCATCAGGATCAGCATGATAGCAAAAACCCGCTCGGTGTGAAGCAACCCGGCGGCGAGGAGCATGCGGTAACCCAGGCCGCTGCTCGAACCCACAAACTCTCCTACCACAGCTCCGGTAAGCGCAAAGCTCACGCTGGTTCTGAGCGCGGCGAAGATCCAGCTGCACACCGAGGGGACCACGACCATTCGCGCCACCTGACGTGGCCCGCCTCCCATGACTTTGACTGCCTTGACGAGTTCCGGATCGACCGATCGCACGCCGATATAAGTGTTAAAGAAGATCACGAAGAACACCGTAAAGAAACTCAGCAAGACCTTCGAGGTCATTCCCAGGCCGAACCAGAGGATCAAGAGGGGGGCTACCGTGATCCTGGGAAGAGAATTGAGCGCGATCATGATGGGCTCGAGGACCGCTGCCGCTGTTTTCCAGTACCCGAGGAGGAGTCCGAGCGCCACACCGCCGGTCACGCCGAAAAAAAGACCGAGAAACGCTTCCAAGAGGGTCTGTCGCGCGTCACTGATGAGGAGACCGGATTGGGCGTAGTCCACAAGATCCAAGACAATCAGAGAGGGCCGGGCCAGCAGCGCGGTCTCGAACAGCTGCCAGCCGGCAACGATGCCGCCGGTCGTCGCCTCCCAGAGGAGCACCAAACCGGAGAGGAGCAACAACCGATAAAAAGCGATAAACCCAGGTCCCTTCATGATGGCACTGCAACCTCCCGTGCGTCTGCGCGGAAATCTTCGCTCACGGTCCGCCAAAGAGCAGCGTGGAATTCGGCGAACTCCTTTGATCCGTGAAGTTCAAATGGATCGCGGGGATGAGGAAACGGGACTTCGCATATGCTCTTGATCCTGCCGGGGCGTTTGGAGAAGAGGATCACGCGCTCGGCGAGAGTGATGGCCTCGGCAAGATCATGGGTGACGAATAGAATGGTTTTTCGGCGCGCTACCCAAATCTTGATCAACTCGGCCTGGAGGATCAGGCGGGTCTGCGCATCCAGCGCACCGAAGGGCTCATCCATGAGAATGACCTGCGGATCGTAAGCCAAAGTTCGGATGAGGGAGACTCTCTGCCGCATTCCGCCGGAAATCTGATGCGGAAAATAGTCTTCGAATCCCGTAAGACCAACAAGATTGATAAGTTCCTGTGCGCGGCGATGGCGTTCCGCTTTCTTCCATCCGCGGATTTCGAGGCCCGTCTCCACGTTCTGGCGCACCGTGCGCCAGGGAAAAAGTGTGTCGCGCTGGAAGACATAGCCCAGGTTTTGATTCCAATCGGTGCGTTCGCCGATGTCCACGCCGTCGACCCGGATGGCTCCCGTGATCTCGGCATCGTCGCGACTGATGAGAGAAGCCATAACGTTCAGCGCCGTCGACTTGCCGCATCCGCTCGGGCCAACCAGAGCAACGAATTCGCCACTCCGTACTTCGAAGTTAACGTCGCGGAGCGCTTCGACGCCTTGACGGAAACGCAGCCCCAAACCTTGAACACTGATCCGCATTGCTCAGATGACTCCGGCTTCGCGCAAGCGCGAGAGCGTTTCCTTACTGTAGCCAAGCTCGCCGCTGTATATTTCCTCATTGTGCTCGCCGAGCCTCGGCCCCAGATGGTCGACGGAGCCCGGCGTCAGCGAGAATTTGGGGACGACATTCTGCACGATGGCTTCGCCGAGATCCTTGTCTGGTACGCGTACAAGAGCCTCGCGCGCGCGGTATTGCATGTCGTTAAAAATGTCCTCGATGTCGAAAATCGGGGAGTAAGCGACCCCGTGCCGCACGAAAATCTCTTCGACCTCCTGCCGGCTGCGCGCGGCGATCCAGTCCGCCACGATCCCATTGATCTCCTCTGAATGGCTCACGCGCGCCGGATTGTCGATAAATCTGGGGTCGGAGGCCAGCTCCTCTCGCCCAATCGCCTGGCAGACTCGGAGCCAGATGCTCTGCGTGCTGGCAGCCAACGTGATGTATTTGCCGTCGATCGTCTTGAACGTCGAGCTGGGGGCGACGTAGGAAACTCGATTTCCGGTGCGGCGATGGACCGTCCGCATCTGGTCATATTGGATGGGATCGAAATCCAGCAAACGAAACACCGCTTCGTTCAATGCGAGATCGATCACCTGTCCTTCGCCGCCGCGAGTGTCTCGATGGTAGAGCGCTGTCATCACGCTGAAAGCGCCGAATAGCCCGGCGATCAAGTCGCCCAACGGGTAACCTGGCGACATCGGCGGCCCGTCCGGCTCGCCGATGAGGTTGGTGAGGCCGCTCATGGCTTCCGCGATGCGCCCGAATCCCGGTCGATCGCGAGAGGGACCGGTCTGACCGAAACCGGAGATACGGAGCAGAACGACGCGGGGATTCGCAACCTTCAGCTCTTCGTAACCTAGGCCCCATCGCTCCAGAGTTCCGGGGCGATAGTTTTCCGCCACTACATCCGCATTGCGGGTGAGATCCTTGAAAACGGCGGCCCCCTGCGGCTTTGAGAGGTCCAAGGTTATGCAGCGTTTGTTGCGCGCAATAGCCTTCCACCATAGAGGAATTCCGTCCTTGATCGGTTCAAGTTTTCGCTGCCCGTCGCCGTGCTTGGGGTGTTCGATCTTGATCACATCCGCGCCGAAGTCTGCCAACAAAGCAGTGGCGAAAGGCGCTGCGACCATGTTTCCCGCATCGATGATCCTTACCCGGTCGAGTGGTTTCCGGTCGCTCCTGCGGGTTAGGGGAAACTCGTAGTGCCCTTCGATATAACCCATCCTAAAGTCCTTCGGCGCGCGGGGTTGTTGTCATTTTTCTGTCAAGAACGCTGAATCCCGAATTGCTCGAAGGTCGTCGTCGTATTGCATGAACATGCCTTGGTCGACTTCCGCACCAACCTTTTTTTCCTTTGCCCTTTCATAGATAAGGCGGCCCATGGCGGCAAACTGGATTCCCATGCCAACGTTGTTGTTATGGTAGGTGATCTGCTTGCTGGATGACCGGCCGTGGATATTCTTCTTCACGAGCAGATCGCCGATCTCGAAGATGTCGCCCCAATCCAGAATGCCACGGCGAAGCAGGGGATAAAGCTCGGGCTGCTTATCCAGGCGAATGGAAGCTCTGGAATTCACGACGATGATATCGCTCTTCAGCACCGTCTTTTCGTCGGTTTCACGCCGCGCGAGGAAATAGTCGCTCCCTATCATGGTGTTCACATGGGTGCCCTCTTCGAGCCAGTCACCATCGAACACAGGCTCGTTGGAATTCGTTGCCGTCGTCACGATGTCGCAGCCTTCCACGGCTTCCCGCGGGTGCTCCACCGCGACGGCCTTGACACCGATGAACTCGGTTATTTGCCGGGCGAATTTCTCGCAGCGTTCCTTTTTTGTACTGAATACCCTTATTTCCTGCAGGTTCGTGACCGCGCAATTATATTTGACCTGAAGCAGGGCCTGAGTGCCGGAACCGAATAGGCCCATGACTTTTGAGTCATCGCGGGCAAGCCGTTTCGTCACGATCGCACTGGTTGCGGCAACGCGAATCGGATTGAGATAAAAGTCCTGCAAGACCGCGAGAAGCTCGTTGGTTTCCGTGTCGAATAGGAAAACCAAGGCCGAGAACGCTCCGGGAAAGCCGAAGCGCGCATTACCTCTCTTCCTGGTCACGTTGACGGTAGCGGAATTGATCCTGAGAGCCATCGTCCGGATCCCGGGCACGATTCCCGCCATTTCGTTGAACCAATAATAGTGGTCGATCTTGTTTTCCCTTGGGTGATAGATTCGCCGCCTCGGGAGTTCTTGGGCGGCTCCCTGCCCAAACTCCAGATAAGCCTGCTCGATTGCGGCGATGTATTCATTAGTGCTTGCCAGCCCCGGAATATCCTTATTGCTAATGATCAGGGTTTTTCCCACCACGTGCGCGTCCCTCTTGTTTTTCCCCGCAACCGCGTATGGAATTTTAAGCGGGGTTTATTGATCAAACAATTCGAATTATGTTATGAATTATTCACAAAACATGAATGCTATATCGCTCAAGCACCTCCAGACCTTTCTGGCCATTGTCAAGGCAGGAAGTTTCCGTGCAGCTTCCGAGCAGCTGCATCTGTCCCAACCTGCAATTACAGCCCATATGAAGCAGCTTGAGTTGGCTCTCGGAATGTCTTTGCTGGATCGAACCACGCGGCGGATGAGTGTCACCTTGGCCGGCGAAAAGTTTCGCGTACGGGCGGAACAGGCTCTAGCCGAATTGAACTTGCTCGTATTGGAACTACGCGATGAAGCCGCGCTTAGGCGCGGGCGCATTTCCGTAGCGTGCGTACCAACCATCGCGGCGGGCTTGCTGCCAAAGGCTCTCGGCAGGTTTGGAGAGAAATTTCCGGGCATTACTGTCAAAATCCAGGACGTGGTCGCGGAGCAGATTTTCTTTCAGCTGACGCAAGGGCAGGTTGATATCGGCATCGGCCCTCGCCCGCTCGGACGATCGGAATTCGACTTTCAGGCGGTAACGAGAGATCCATACGTGGCCGTAGTATCCAGGGGGCACGCCTGGGCGGCGAGGAAGAGCATCTCCCTGGCGGCGCTGGCCAACGCGGATTTTCTTGCCTTACTCCCAGGTTCTAATGTGCGGGAAACTCTCGACGCCGCCATGACATCGCAATCGCTGAAACTCATCCCTAAATATGAGGTCCAGCACCATTACACTCTTGGCGGCATGGTTGAAGCCGGATTGGGCGTTACCGCGCTGCCCTCGATGGCGGTGTCCATGCTGAGCCAGCCGTTATTGAGAACAGTGCCGATCACTAAACCAACCGTGTTTCGCGAGGTTGGGATCGTCAAACTCCGTGGCAAGAATTTGTTGCCGGCGTCAACGGCCTTTATCGAAGTCTTTAGCGAGATCGTGGTGGAAAATTCCTGAAAATAGGTATCCGATTTTTGTAGTTAAGGTCTCACTGAGGGGACAATTTCTCACAGCACACATAAGAAAAAAGCCCCAAGAGAGGGGGCTAGTAATCTTCGGCAAGCATGAGGGTCAGCAAGCGTGTAGTCTTGCGGCATTCTCGAACAAAATGCCGTGTACTATGGCCGTTGGAGCAAGTATTATGGCTTTCTCGCTGCCGCACTGCTGAATCCCCTGCCTCGGCGCACCTCCACCGAACCAGAGGAGCTTCTCGATGAATAAGTTGGTCATCCCCGAGCGTTCTGCGGCGCAGCGCCCCGAGACGATCTGGTTCACCCGCTGTCCGGTGCCGACATCATCCGGGATTGCCATTCAAAAGGGCTGGCTAAAGGAGGCTTTCAGTCCGGAAGGCATAGCCGTGCGGTCAATGCGCCATTCGCCGGAGCCTAAAATTCGGGAGTCGCATTACACACACACATTGGAAAACTCCTTCCGTCATGGCGGCAATGCGCCCGCCCTTTTCGCCCGATCGGAGGGCAAGGACACCGTTCTCCTGGGACTGCACTGGGTTCCGCAGTACCAAGCGATTCTGTCGCTGCCGAATTCGAGCTTGACAAAGATCGAACATCTGCGTGGACGCAGGCTGGCACTTCCCCGGCGTGTCAACGACGAGATAGATTTTTGGCGCGCCACCGCTCTCCAAGGATATCAAAATGCCTTGCGGCTAGCTGGGCTGGATCTGGGCGACGTGGAGCTAGTCGATCTTCCAGTCGATATGAGCTATGTCGACGAGGATGTAACGATTACGGATGCGCTGACCCCCGCGCCGCGCTTGATAAAATTTCACACGCGAGAAATGACAGCACTTCTTCGGGACGAAGTAGACGCAATGTTCGCGTACAGCGTTTGGGGGGCGTCGGTTCGCGGACAGCTGAGCGCAACGGAGATCGTCAATCTTTCTCGGCAATCATCATTTGATATGCAGATCAATAACGGACTGCCGGAGACGTTAACGGTGAGTGGTAAGCTATTGCGCCAGCACCCCGATCTCGTCGAGCGTTATGTACTCCAACTTTTTCGCGCCGCGGAATGGGCGAGCAAGAATGAGGATGCAGCTCGCCGGGCGATCGCAATCGAGACCGGTGTCGCGGAGTATTGGCTCAATGAAGGAACGGGGTCCGACATTGCGAAGCGGCTGACAATATCTCTGGATAACAACCTGGTAAAAGCGTTGGAGGTTCGGAAAAAATTTCTGCTCGATTTTGGCTTCCTGCGCAACGACTTCGATATTCACGAATGGATAGATTCTGGTCCCCTGACAAATGCGCAGAGCCGCAGCATGGCAGAAAACGTGGAGTGTTGCCGACCATAGAGCAAGAAACATCCATAGGCACTTTTGCAAACACGCTCTGCGCTTCGACTCGTTAACGCGTCATAACTTGAGCGACCTTATCTTGAGGCAGGTGAAATCCAACACCGGCGCGCTTTGCTTTCTGAAGCACCAGACCTCCCACCGCAGCGAACTGGCTACCGAGTCCCACGTTATTCTTAAAGAGGGTAATCTGCTCATCCGCGGGTTTTCGCTGGCAGCGTCCAGTGACCAAATCAGGGAGGTCGACGACGTCCTCCCAGGCCAGAGTTCCCTCCTGAACGCAATCTTCAATTTCCTCAAGCCCGAAACGGACTTCAAGTGAGTGGACCGCAACAGTATTGCATCGTGCGACACCTTTGGGATCGATCAGGCGTCTGTGGAAGTGTTCGTCGCCGGCGCCCACGGACACCACATGCTGACCCGGCCGCAACAGAGCACCGTCGAACACCGGCGTGCGCGCGCTCGACGCCTCAAGGATCAAGTCCATGCCGACAACCGCCTGTTCCGGGCTTTTCACCGGGACAACATCGACGCCTAACTCCTCAGTCATTCGTGCGGCGAAGCGTGCCCGATGATCCGGGTTGGGGCTGAACACACACACGCGATCGATAGTGGGGCGCACGTGGCGGAGAGCCCGAAGATTTGCTGCGGCCTGCCATCCTGAGCCGAACAGGCCCATCTTGGTCACATCGTGTCGACAAAGGTAATCGACGCCTAGCGCAGAGGTTGCCGCAACGCGAATACCTTGCAACGCGGCCGAGTGGATGATCGCTTCGAACTGAGCATCATACGTATTGTATAGGAAGATTAGGTCGCTATACCCCTTCTTGCCCGGCAGATCGCCGTAGCGCAGATAGCTGTGCGTCAGTCCATATGGCCCCGTGGCGAGCCGCACCAAGTCAGAACTGCTACGCACAGCCCAGACGCCGAAGTGCGGACTACCGCCTTCCATGGATTTGAAATTGTAGACAATGCGAGGATCTTTGCCACCACCGGCAGCGATCAATTGCTTGGCTTCCGGGTCCTTGCCGTGCCAAGGCAAGTAGTGATTGGTGCGCGGACGGTTGAGCCGAAACTCCTCCCCGCCGCGAAATGCTGCAACTTCGCGGTTGGAGATTCGCAGCGCCTCAATCGCCTCTTCGATTGTCAGAAGCCGGGAGACTTCCTCGTTCGTCAGGATCAACATGGCAGGAAATTCCCTCACTGCTAAAGTCCGAGATCACCGCCGTGCCAGAGCGCGAAGCTCGTCCGCCGTCCAATTCGTTACAATCGCCAATGCCGTCATCGTCGCCTCCCCGAAGAGAATCACCGACGATGACAGAATCGCGCTCTCACCTTCACGGGAATCCCCACAAGTCACCACTTCGTGGGGTTGGTACGATCCGACCTTTACCGCGAAGTTGGAGATCGATGCCGCTTCGGCTGCCGAATCACGACGGGCTTACGCTGCCGCACGCGCTTGCCTTTGTTCGAGTCGCGGACGAGGTGAAACAACTTGCGCGTTGAGGGGACTCGCCGCTGCATCTTGGCGGACTCCACTTCGTCTTGAGCCAGATTCTGGATCATGATTAGGAGTGTCTGCCGTGTCGTTGCTATATCCGCGAACGGTACCGCTCTCACCGCGATCTCATTCACCTCCTCGGCCAAGGGTACGAGTGCTTTCTTCAACGAGCGTCCCTTTGGCGTCAGGAAGACATAGATCTTTTTCCGGCTTTTCGGCATTTGCTTGCGGGCGATATAGCCAAGCTTTTCCATCGCTTTCAGCGCGGAAAAAGTCGTTGGTTCCATCAGCCCCGCCCGCTCGCTCAACTCGCGTTGTGTGATGCCATCGGTCTCCCAGAGTATGCGTAAGAATGCCCAATAACCGAACGAAACCGAGTGTTCCGTCAGTCGCATCTGCAGGGCGCGAGTGAGGCCTCTCGCCACATCGCGCACCAGATGGGCCAGACGGTCGTTGGGAACGGCTTCCCGCCAATGACGCAGAATGGCTTGTGTGACCGCTTCAGAGGCAACACGTTTGGAGTGGTTCACTGCATTGAATCCGTTTTGTGCAGGAAGTGGTGGGCCAAGAAACGAGAGCACCAACTACCATAATCGTGCCGCTGCTAGCTATCCTAAGCAACAGGGATGATGGCAAGCCGGTGCGTCTCTGGCTGAAATCGCCTTCGACTATGCGCGATCATGCCGAAACTCAAGACGAAGCGACCTCAGGACGGGCTCCGGGTCGAATGCGCAATTCCGCTGAGGAATCGAATTTAGTCCGGCATACCGACTTGATGCTCCAGCATGATTTCCCTCTGTTCCCGAGCGGATTGCAGTATCGCGAGACAAACTTCGATGGTGGCAAGAGCCCATTCGCCACTGTGAATCGGCGGGCGGTTGAGAAAAATCGCTTCATAAAGCTCGTCGAGCACCCCCACCCGTGGCACGTCCGGCGGCGGCAAGACGTCGAGCCGCTGGGCCAAATCGTCGTAGATCATCACGCCAGTTGGCATGGGACGCAGGTCTGCCCGGTCACAGCATACGAGCACAAGGCCGAAGTGCTGGTGCAGCAGTGACTCAGGGTTCGCGCTCGACACACCTGACGAGGTGTACTCGGCACCACCATAGGTCCGTGCGTTTTTGAGGGCTGCCTCTTGTTCGGCCGACGGCACACGCTGGAGCGTCTTTCGCGCAAAACCGTAGCGGCTCGGGTCTTTGATCCGACCCAGCTCGCCGACCCAGCCGCAGAACTCATCGGAATCGAAGTGCGCGTAGCCGCTGTAAACGACGGACGCGAAGGCGCCATCTTCGAACATGAGAAAGGCGGTATAGGCTCCTTCGGTAGGCCGCGCGGAATCCCACGATCCTGTCGCCGCGCGGACGCTTCGGACCCGGCCACCGCCAAGAAGTCTCACAATGTCGATCTGGTGTGCAGCCTGACTGAATATGACCCCGCCACCGCTCGCGGTGACCAGTTCTTCTGGGCGCCGGGGCCGGTAAAGAAAGTCGGTAAAATTGAGAGCGCTGATCATGCGAACATTGCCGACGGAGCCGCTTGCCACGATTTCACGCGCGCGCCGGATGGGGTCGTCAAAGCTGTGGCTATGTCCCACAACCAGCCGAACTTGGCAGCTATGAGCAGCCTCTACCATCGCCCGGCAATCCTGCAACGTGAGCGCCATCGGCTTCTCGACCAGAACATGCTTTCCCTTCGAGGCGGCGATGGCGACGTGGCGCGCATGAAGCTGGTGCGGAGTGGCTACATATATTGCCTCGACGTCTCGATCCTCGCAGAGTTCCTCGACCGAGGAATAAACCTTGGCACCGAAATCCTGCGCGAACGTCTGGCGCGCATCTGCACGCGGATCCGCGGCGGCAACAAGCTCGACGCGTGGATGACGGGAAAACGTCGGCAGCATGAGGGTGAAGGCCCGTCCCAATCCTGCGACGCCTAGTCGTAACTTGCGTTCAGTCACGTGAGCTCACCGAGCTTTGAGGTAGAAAACGGTCATGACAAAGCCGAAAAAAGCGACGATCACGCTGAGCATTAACGATCTATCACTAGTTCTAACGAACGCGCTCGCGACACACATACCATGATGTTGTCGGAGCGCTCGTGCTCGGAAAGGACGAGGTCGCGGTGATCCACCTCTCCGCCCAAGAGTTTGGTGCGACACGAGCCGCACGCTCCACTCTCGCAGGAACTCGGGACCTTGTGTCCCTTCGCACGCAAGGCCTCAAGAATCGTCACGCCGACCGGCACTTCAATCACCTCTCCGGAGCGCGCCAGGCGCACAGCAAACGGGCGGTCTTCAGCGGTTCTCCTGGCAGGCTCCGCAAACGCCTCGAAGTGCACCGTTGCCGAAGACCAGTGACCAGTCATGGCGCGGACCGCCTCCATCATGGGGCGCGGCCCGCAACAATAGAGATGCAAGCCCTTGGGGCGCTCGACCACCGGCCACAGGTCAAGCGACCTCGCAGGATCGCCCTGATCGTGGTGGATCGTGACCTGACCGCGGAATTCAGGTGTGCTCAGCTCTTCACGGAACGCCGTCGCCTCTGGACTGCGCGTGCAATAGTAGAGCTTGAATCGGCCCGCTCCGGTCGTCTTGAGGTGACGGATCATCGACATGATCGGAGTGATGCCGATCCCGCCAGCAATAAAGAGGTAGCCGGCAGCGCTCTTGACGAGCGCAAAGTCGTTATGCGGCGCTGAGACCAGGAGTTCGTCACCGATTTTTGTCTCGCCAATGAGGCTGAGGGAACCGCCTCGTCCGTTGGCCTCCCGCTTTGCAGCTATGACGTAGCAATCGCGTTCGCCTGGATCGTTGCAGATCGAATATTTTCGCACGAGTCCATTCGGCGCCCGGATCGAAATGTGCGACCCGGCGGTGAATTCGGGCAGCTCGCCGCCATCCGGACGCTTCATCTCGAAAAGGTAGACGTCTTCGGCGATCTGCGCAGCATGCTGAACGCGAAGAGGGATCATCTGCAACTCGGCGACACCCGCAGACATCTTCAAACTTTCTCAACGAGCCAAGCCCATACTTAGAGGTCTAAGTATCGATGTTCAAGGTCTGCTTGGCTGGCTGTAACTCGGCGCCGGCGAGAGGTGGTCCCACTTTCTGAGACAGCCGGCTAAGGTGGATTCGCCGATGCAAAGGACGATCCACCATGAAGACGCCGAGACAGGGCTTCGACAATCCAGCCCATTAAGACTCAAGCAACCATTGTCGCCCTATTATTTAGTTTGATTGGTTAACGAATGGTATGCGGCCAATGTCGCCGTCTGGATTTCCTCCTGAATTTATTGCTCGCAAGGCGCTCTACGGCCTCGATGAGCAAGGCCAGCGCCTTTTGCATGAGGTATTGCCGGCGCTTGAGCCGCATTTCGTGTCGGCAATCGATGAATTCATCGCGGGCGCATCGAAGCTGCCCCATACGGGCACCATCTTCGTCCAGCATAAGGATCTGATCCGAAACATGGAGGTGGCGCAGTTCCGCGCATTGATGAGTGGGGCGTTCGACAAGGACTATGTCGAGACGTGTCGCAGGACCGTGCAGCAATATGAGGCGCTTGGCGTCGAAGGTCGTGCCCGCATCAGCGTGGGCACTTGTATGCTGAAAAAGGCACTCGATGTTCTCGCGCGGAAGCATCGCTTCTTCGCCGCAGCCGCCGCTGAGCGTCGCAACATCGTCTTGCAGGCAATCATGTTTGACATCGCGACCACGACGACTCTGCATTTGGTAATGGCGACAATGGCGAAGGAGGCACGGAGGAAGATCATCGATGAGGCGATCGTGGACTTCGATGCTGCAATCAGCGAGGTTATCGAGGCCATCAAGCAAACGTCCGGTTCGTTGGCAACCACATCCGCCACGGTGCAGCAGGTTGCGAACGATACTCTTAGCCGAATGGCTTCGGCTTCATCCGCCTCGGTGGAAACGACGCAGAGCGTGGGAGCCACCTTGGCTGCGACGGAAGAACTATCGGCGTCGATCCAGCAGATCGGCCAGCAGGCGATTCATGGACTTGAGATGGCCCGGTCTGCTGTCGAAGATACGGAACGTAGCAATCAGGCTATTCGCTCGCTCGATGAAGCCGCCGGGCGCATCGGTTCGGTCGTTGGCCTCATCTCGAAAATCGCATCCCAAACGAACCTTCTGGCGCTCAACGCCACGATCGAGGCGGCGCGTGCAGGCGCAGCGGGAAAGGGTTTTGCCGTGGTTGCATCCGAGGTCAAGGCGCTTGCCAATCAAACCTCGCGCGCAACGGACGACATTTCGCGACAAGTCGGCGCAATTCAGGAGGCGACCAAGAAGACCGTCGATGAAATATCTTCGATCGCGCAAGCCATCAATAAAATGACAGCGGTTTCGACAAGCATTACCTCGGCAGTCGAGCAGCAAGGCGCCGCGACCCGCGAAATCGCGCACAGCATTCAGGTCGCAGCGAACAATACGGAGCGTGCGTCGGTGGAAATCCGTTCTGTTGAGCAAGCCGCGTGCCAAAGCGCGACGGCAGTTGGCGAGATCACCAGCTGGACGGCGCGACTCTCCGCACGCGCAAGCGACCTGGAGACCAAAGTAGCGACCTTCTTTGACAGAGTTCGCGCAGCTTGATGACGCAAACCCATAGTGGTTTCTTCAAGCGCGAATTGCTCCAATCGTATCCTTGATGTTCTGCCGTGCAGCGGTGTCCTCTCCGGCGGCGCGGCCGATTTTATCCGGTTTTGCACCGAGGGTGCGTTGTTTGCCGCCGTTGCCTAGCTTGCCGGTGTGATGATGCGGGCTTCCCCTCGACCGACCTACCGTGATGTACATCATCATGTCTGCCTTTTCCGCAGAATCAGGGTCAGATCCGTTGTGGATGGCACAAAAGTTCACGCTCGATCCACGTCGAGTAGACATAACTCGCCAAAATGACTATTATGATAACTTAGAGAGCTAAGTTGCGGTAGACCGAGGGCGCATGGAACAAGGGGTATCATTTCCCCTGTCCTGCCAGACGGAGACAAGGCCATGCTGACTGCCGAAGAAAATGAATTGCTGTGCCGGGTCGAGGGCGACGCCCCAATGGGCCAATTGATGCGACGGCACTGGATTCCCGCATGCCTGTCCGAGGAAGTCGCCGAGCCGGATGGGACGCCGGTTCGCGTTCGCCTGTTGGGCGAGGATCTGGTGGCCTTTCGCGACAGTGAGGGTCGGCTTGGAGTGCTGGACGAATATTGTCCGCATAGACGAGCCTCCTTAGCTCTGGGCCGCAATGAGGAGTGCGGACTGCGCTGCCTTTACCATGGCTGGAAAATTGACGTGGAGGGCAATGTGCTTGAGATGGCGTCGGAGCCGCCGGAGAGCGGCTTCGTCGAGAAGGTGAAACACAAGGCATACCCGGCGCGCGAGGCTGGTGGATTTGTGTGGACCTATATGGGCCCCTCAGGCGAGATGCCGGAATTCCAACAACCGGCGTGGCTGCCTTCGCCCGAAACAAAGATCAGCATCGTTAAATTGCACGTCGCCGCCAACTGGGCGCAAACATTCGAGGGCGGAATTGATTCCGCTCATAGCTCAAGCCTGCACTCGACCGATATGCCGCCGGCGCGGGTGGATAGGGCGAAGGCTACCGCTGCGGGCTGGCTGCGGCCATCGACCGACAAGGCACCGCGCATCCAGCTTCAGAGGACCAATTTTGGTTTTCGCTATGCAGCGGTCCGGCGCCCGATCATAAACGCCAACACGCATGATTATGTGCGGATCACGGTCTTCGTGGCGCCGTTCACCGCTCTGATCCCGCCGAACGACGTTCACAATCTGTCGCTGATGAACGTTCCTATCGATGATACCAATACGTTCCTATACATGGTCGCCTGGGCTGAGGCAGACAAACCGGGTATCGAGCAAGAAACTTGGCGCAGGTTTTGCGGCGCGCAAGTCGGCATCGATCTCGATCAGCAGTTCCGCAGACTGCGTACGAAGGAGAATAACTACTGGCAAGACCGCCAAGCGATGAAGCTTGGAAATTTCACCGGCATCCAAGGTTTTCCGAATCAGGACATAGCGATGTGGGAGACCATGGGACCGATTGTTGACCGCAGCAAGGAGAGGCTCGGCGCCAGTGACATCGCGATCGTGGAGTTTCGGCGGATTATGATCGAGGCGGCCCGCAAGATGCGCGATGGCGGGCCGGCGATCGGGATGAGCGAGCCACGCATCCCGCATGTCAAGGTGCGGTCATTCGAAGGGATCGTGCCGAAGGCAACAAATTGGCGCACACTCGACGTCTCGCAAGAGGAACTTGCCGCAAACGGAGAACGGGAACGCGTCGCCTAGCAAAGGGTCAGTGCTCGGAGCACGAAGCGATCGTTGCCGAATAAAAACTAAAACATCCAGACAGGGAGAAAACCTATGAGAAAGCTTAGTGCTATCAGCGCGGCGCTCGCCATCGTGCCCGTTCTGATATTGTGCGCCGTCGGCGGCGAGGCCCGGGCGGCGTTTCCCGAGAAGGACATCACCTGGATCGTGCCCTACGCGCCGGGCGGCGGCTTCGACGCCTGGAGCCGTCAGATCGCGGCCGCGATGCAGAAATATCTGCCGCAGGGCGTCAACGTCGTGGTGAAGAACGTCACCGGCGCCGGCGGCAGGACCGGCAGCATCACCCTCTATCGCGCCAAGCCCGACGGCTACACGGTCGGCCTGCTCGACGTGGCGGGGCTCCAGCCCTACCAGAAGGCGGTTGGTGCCGAGAAGGCTGGCTACGACGTGGACAAGTATGTCTGGATCGGCCGGGTGGCGACCGAGCCCTGGGTATTGCTCGCCTCGGCCAAGTCGCCGCTGAAGAACCTGTCCGACCTCAAGGCGCGCACAGACTTAAGCTGGGGCATCGAAGGCCCGGGCTCGACCAAATGGCTGTTCACCATCATCCAGGCGCGCGAGTTCAAGCTGCCGATGCGCTTCGTCTCCGGCTACGGCGGCACCGGCGAGATGATTCCGGCCTCCTTACGCGGCGATTTCGAGGTCTGGACCAACGCTGGCCCGGCGCACATTCCCTACGTCAAGTCGGGCGATCTGCGGGCGCTGCTCCAGTTGGGCGAGACACGCATGGCGGCGTTTCCCGACGTGCCGACGGCAAAGGAACAGGGCCACGATCTCGTCGCCGAAATCCTCCGTCTGGTCGCAGCGCCGCCCGGAACACCCGCGGACGCCGCGAAAGTCCTGGAGCAGGCGTTCGTGAAGGCGATGAACGATCCGGATCTCAAAGCCTGGGTCGTAAAATCGCAGCAGGAAGCCAATCCCGGCGGGAGCAAGGAGGCCACAGCCGCGGTCGCCAACTTCGGCCGGCTGATCGAGCGGCACATGGGCGAAATCGCGGAAGTGCTGCGCAAGCAGTAACCGCGCATGCTGGATTCTCTGCTCGTCGCGGCTGCAGCGCTGCTGCAGCCGCAAAACATCGTGCTGGTCATCGTCGGCAACCTGATGGGGCTGCTGTTCGGCTTGCTGCCGGGGATCACCGTCCTGGCGGCAATGTCGATCCTGCTGCCGTTCACCATCGGTCTTGAGCCGATCAGCGCCATGTACCTGTTCATCGGCATCATGGGCAGCGGCCCGTTCGGCGGCGCGGTGACCTCGATCCTGTTCAACATTCCGGGGGAGCCCACCAGCGCCGCCGTCTGCTTCGACGGCAATCCGATGACCAAGCGCGGCGAGGCGGCCAAGGCCCTGGGGCTTGCCGCGGCGTCGGCGGTGTTCAGCTCGATCTTGGGGCTCATCGTGCTGATCGCGCTGATTCCCGTGGTGCGCACGGTGATATACGCCTTTGGGCCGCCGGAGTTCTTCATGCTGCTGACCTTCGGCCTCGCTACCGTGGCGGTCGCCGCGCCCGGCAACACCGTAAAGGGGCTGGTCACCGCGGGTCTCGGCGTGCTGATTTCGCTCATCGGCTACGATCCGATCACCGGCGTGCTGCGCTTCAATTTCGGCAGCCCGAATTATCTCTGGGACGGGGTCAATTTGCCTGCGTTCTTCGTCGGCGTGTTCGCGGTCGGCGAGGTGATCAGCTACTACGTCGCCGGCGGCACCATCGCGCAAGGCAGCGTGCACGTGCGTGGGATGCTGAAAGGCACGCTCGATGGCGTGCGCGAGCTGTTTCGGCACAAGCGGGTCTTCATCCAAGGATCGATCGTGGGCTCAATCGTCGGCATCCTGCCCGGCATCGGCGGCACGGTGTCGAACTTCCTCTCCTATACGCTCGCGATGCAGACTTCCAAGCATCCCGAGACTTACGGCAAGGGCAACCCGGAAGGGGTGGTCGCGGCGATGGCCGCGACCAACGAGGACACCGGCGCGCTGCTGCCAACGGTCGCCTTCGGCATTCCGGGCAGCGCGTCAACGGCGCTGCTGCTCGGCGCGCTTATCCTGCACGGCTTCAACCCGGGGCCGCTGTTCATCACGGAACATCTGGAGATCGTGTGGGCGCTGATTCTCGGGCTGCTGCTCGCCAACATCATTGCGACCACGGTTGGACTCGCCGGGGCCAACCTGCTCGCGCGGCTGACCACCCTCGACGTGAAATACCTGGTGCCGACGATCCTGGCGATCGCGCTGCTCGGCGCTTACGCCGACCGCGAGAACATCTGGGACGTGGCACTCGCCATTGGCTTCGGGGTCTTCGCCTACGGCCTGACGCGCTTCGATTTTCCGATCGTCACGCTGGTCATCGGCTTCGTCATGGGCCGCCTCGTCGAACGCTCGTTCGCGCAGTCGCTGCAGATGTCGCTCGATCCGCTCATCTTCTTCAAACGCCCGATATCGCTCACGCTGTTCGCGCTCATGGTGCTGGTGTTTGCCGTGCCGCTGCTGCGGCGCCTGATGTCCAAGTGGAGAGACGCATGAGCGGCCGGCTCGCGTTCAACCTGTTCCTTCTCGTGATTGCCGTGTACTTCGTGTGGAGCACGACCGGTTACGAGTGGCAGGCGCAGCAAATCCCGTTCCTTGTCGGCGGCATGGTGCTGGTGCTGCAGGCCTGGGTGACGATCAGGGATGTGATCGCGATGGAATCACACGGTGCGATGGAAGCGCCTCCCGGGGCGGCAATCGCCGAGGCGTCTCCACCCGCGGACGCGGGCCGGCGCGTCGCCGCCATGTGCGGCTGGATGTTGCTGTTTTTCGCGCTGTTCGTCGCGCTTGGCTCGCTCCTTGCTATCTTTCTTTTCATCCTGGCGTTTCTGGTCGCGCAACGGGACGTGGGTTGGTGGAAGGCGCTTGCCATCTCGGCCGCGATGGCGGGCGCGATCTGGCTCTTGTTCGTCCGCCTGATGCGCTTCGAGCTTTACCCGGGGCTGCTGTTCGGCGGCGACTTGCTGCCCCTTTGAATCGCAAACGGAGCGCGCGATAGAGCCGACTTTCGGAAGGCAGCGACCGTAACCGTGTTTTTCAAGGCTGAATAGTTTCAATAAAGCATTCAGTGCATCGCCTTGCCGCCGTCGACATTGATCGTCTGTCCGGTGATGAAGTCGCTTGCGGCGCTGGAAAGGAACATCACGGTGCCCACGAGATCATCCGGATATTGCGGTCGGCCCAGGGCCCGCCCTGCGGACGCGATGTTGAGATAGTTGTTCGATGAGGAGGCGACCTGGGTGTCGCTCAGGGTGAGGCCTGGCGTCACCGCGTTTACGGTGATGCCGAATTCACCGACTTCGCGCGCCAGTGCGCGCGTAAATCCGATAACACCGGCCTTGGACGTCGTGTAGTGAAGCCGATTTGGGGTGCCATCCCAAACTCGGCTTGAGGATATATTAATGATCTTGCCGTGGCCTTGCTGGCGCATCGCCGGGAAGACAGCGCGGCAACAGAAAAAGAGACCGCGCAGGTTGACCGCCATCACGCGATCCCACTCCTCGTCGGGAATCTCCAGCCAAGAGCGCCGGGCAAGGGTGCTCATCAGCGAGGCGTTATTGATTAGCACGTCTATCGAACCGAAGCGGTCGAACGTGGCCTGGGCCATCGCCTGGGTAGAATCGGCATCCGCTACGTCGGTCGTCACCGCAATCGCTTCACCCCCGTTCGCAACGATATCGCCGGCGACCGCCTCGGCAGCCTTTCCGTCGATGTCGGCGGCAACCACACGCGCGCCCGCGCGGGCGAATTCCTCGGAATAAACCTTGCCGATGCCTTTGCCCCCGCCGGTGACGATCACGGTGCGGCCAGTGAGATCGAAGCGTCGGTTTGTCATTTTCGGCAGCGGCAATCATACTGGCTTTTCGCCCAGGATCGTCACGCGCCGCATCAGCCGGCGCTCGGCCGCGCTGAAGTCGGTGCGGGCATGCAGCGTACAGCGGTTGTCCCACATCAAGATGTCGCCCACGCGCCAAACGTGCTCGTAGATGAATTCGCGCTGCTCCTGGTGATCGAACAGAAAGTTTAGAAGCTCGCTGCTCTCTTCGTCCGGCATGCCCTCGATGCGCACGGTCATCAGGCGGTTGACGTAGAGCGCCTTGCGACCGACCGCCGGGTGGGTGCGCACCACCGGATGCACGTAGGACGGTACGCCTTCAGCGACTTTGGTACCGCGCTTGGTGGCGGCGGAGTCGTAGTCGTAGGCATTGAGCGCCTTCTTGTCGTCAATTCGGCGCTTCACCTCTTCCGGCAAAGTTTCATACGCAGCGTAGGCATTGGAAAACAGCGTGTTGCCGCCCTTGCTCGGAATCTCGATGGCGTAGAGCATCGAGGCCATCGCTGGCCGCTCCTGGTGGCACTGGTCGGTGTGGAAGTGCATCTCGCCGTCGGGCAGGGCGCCGATCAGCTTACCGTTCTCACGGATATTGGAGATCAGCATTACCGCCGGATGGCCGTGCATATGCGCCTTGGTGTGAATCTTGGCCGGCGGACCGAAGCATTCGGCGAATCGGACCTGATCCTCTTCGGTCAACTTCTGGTTGCGAAGCAGGATAACGAGGTTTTGGTGCCAAGCATCGAGCAACTGGGCGCCAAGCGTTTCGGTCATCGGCTCGCGCAGATCGACGCCGATGATCTCTGCTCCCAGAGCTGGACACAGTGGCCTAGTTTGCAGCACCGACGATGGCGGTTTTGCGTTTAATGCGGATGTCGGCTGACCCATCGCATCTCCTCCGATCAGACAATTTCATAGTGCCAACGCCACAAAATGCCGGTACGGCGAAAGCCGTGGAATGTTAGAACTCTAAGAATACGTGTCAAGCGAGCCGAGCCTATAGACACTATCTGGACAAGCACTGGGACATAACTTAGATATCTAATGAGATCACCTGGAACGCGAAACCCGGCTTTCGCTGATCGAACAAATGCCGTTGCGTCGGCGAACCGGAAAGAAACGTCGGTGCAGGCTGATGGGAGGGACGGATGAACAAGCCGATGACGGACATGCAGCACCCCAAGTTGCTGCTCGATCCCTACCTCTCCTGGGCGGAGAACGAAGGCGTGCCGATTACCGAGGATTTCGGCGTCGATCTGCTCAAGGTCCCCACCCAGCGCTGGCCGCGCATGGGCGTGGAGGGCGGCATCGTGCATCTCAAGGGC
Source organism: uncultured Hyphomicrobiales bacterium (assembly GCA_964575715.1). GTDB lineage: Bacteria > Pseudomonadota > Alphaproteobacteria > Rhizobiales > Xanthobacteraceae > PNAI01. Next base: position 36,239 of record CAZNSG010000035.1, read on the forward strand.
CGCGGCGATTTCATCTCGGTGTTTGTGCTCGATCTGGCGCCGGGCGCCAAGAGCGAGCCGCAGAAGCACCTTTACGAAGAAGTCGTCTACGTTCTCTCCGGTCACGGCAGCACGGTGGTCGAGACCGGCGGCGGGCACAAGCACAGCTTTGAATGGGGGCCGAAAAGCCTGTTCGCGCTGCCGCTCAACTGCCGCTACCAGCATTTCAATTCCAGCGGGCGCGAGCGCGCGCGGCTGGCCTCGACCAATAGTCTGCCGACGATGCTCAATCTGTTCCACAATGAAGCGTTCGTGTTCGACAATTCATTTCAATTCATGGACCGGCAGGGCGCGCCCGGGTTCTTCGCCGGCGAGGGCAATTTCGTGCCGGTGCGTCCGGGCCGCAACATGTGGGAGACCAATTTCATCCCGGATCTTGCCGCGTTTGAACTCAAGGCCTGGGACCAGCGCGGCGCCGGCGGCTCAAGCATGATGTTCGTTCTGGCGGAAGGCACGATGCACGCGCACTCCTCGCAGATGCCGGTCGGCACCTACAAGAAGGGGCACCGGCATGGCGCCGACTTCCATGTGTTCGCGGTCACCGGGCACGGCTATTCGCTGCTGTGGTACGAGGGCGAGAAAGACTTCGTGCGCGTCGACTGGCAACATGGCGTTGTGTTCGCGCCGCCCGATCAGATATTCCACCAGCACTTCAACACGTCAGATCATCCGGCGCGCTATCTCGCGGTCGCCATGGGCAGCCTGCGCTACCCATTCACCGCCGACAAGCGGCGCGTGTTCATGGGAATGGACGTGAGCGTCAAGGACGGCGGCTGCCAGATCGAATACGAGCACCAGGACCCGCGCATCCATGCGACCTTTCTGACCGAACTCGCCAAGCATGGCGTGAAGTCGGGCATGGCGAAGTTCGTCAACGAAGCGGCCTAATGCACGACCTCGAATTCGAGCATGTCCACGTCGATGATGCCGCCGAGACGCGCGCCATTCGCGCGGCGATCTGGGCGGCAGACAATGTCGAGCTCACCACAGTCGGCATCGATATTATCAAATCGCTGCTGTTCAGGTAACATAAGGTTGCTATCGACCTACGCATGACAGGGAGAGTGCGATGCCATGGAAATCAATAGCGGCTTTTCTTGTCGCCACCTTGCTGCTGACGGTCCCCGCGCGCGCGCAATCGGTGGCGGAGTTCTACCGTAACCGCCAGGTGCAGGTGCTGATCGGCTACAGCCCCGGCGGGGGATACGATCTCTACGCGCGCGTGCTCGCGCGCCACATGGGCAGGCACATTCCCGGCAATCCGACGCTGGTACCGCAGAACATGCCGGGCGCCGGCAGCCTGAAACTGACCAATTTCCTCTACAGCGTTGCGCCCAAGGACGGCAGCGTCATCGGCATAGTGAGCCGCGGCATGGCGACCGATCCGCTGCTCGGCGAATCCAAATTCGACCCGATCAAGTTTGCCTGGCTCGGCAGCATCACCAGCGAGGTCAGCGTCTGCGCGACCTGGCATACCTCGCCGGTCAAAACCTGGGCGGACATCACGGCGAAGGATTTCACCATGGGCGGCAGCGCGGCTGGCTCCGAGACCGATACATTTGCGTTGCTGTTGCGCAACATCTTCGGCGGCAAGATGCGGCTGGTCACCGGCTATCCCGGCGGCAACGACATCAATCTCGCCATGGAGCGCGGCGAAGTCGATGGCCGCTGCGGCTGGTCGTGGAGCAGCCTCAAGAGTCAGAAAAGCGCATGGTTGAAGGAGAAAAAGATCAATCTGCTGGTGCAACTCGGCATGGCCAAGCATGCCGACTTGCCCAACGTGCCCTTCATGCTCGATCTCGCGCAGAGCGAGGAGCAACGCCAGATGCTGCGGCTGATTTTCACCAGCCTCGTGCTGGACCGGCCGTTCATGGCGCCGCCGGGCATTCCGGACGATCGCAAGATCGCATTGCGCCAGGCGTTCGACGCCACCATGAAGGATCGTGAGTTCCTGGAGGAGGCCGCCAAGATCGATCTTGAAATCTCACCGGTCGCGGCGCCGGCCATCGACAAGCTGCTGGCCGAACTCTATCGAACGCCAAAAAGTGTGGCCGAAAAGGCCGCCGCCATCTCGAAATAAGGATTGCCAGATTTTCCAGCGTGCTCGCGAAATCGATAATTTCGTCTGTGGCCGAAGCCCTCTACAATCCGGAAGTGGGTGAGCACCCGGCAGGCGGTGAGCACCTCGGCGCGCAGTTCGGGGGGTAGAAGCAAACCCTATGGGTACCTCTGGTGGCCGCAACCTAACGCCCGGCCGGCGCACGTTCGCAGCTGTCGGGCGCTTGCCATTCAAACCAAGCATACCGCACGATACCGGCCGCGGATCACGGTCGGCCGGAGCGAATGATCGCAGGTCTGAGCCGGGCTGTCACGTCTTTCAGAAGCTGATATTCGTATTGAGACGCTGAATGCGATGAGTAGCATGCAATGCGGGTCTCTCGGGAAACTTCCTTCTTAACCGTGTTCGTTTAGCAGATTGAAAATGCACCAGTCGGCCGCATTCATTGAAAGACACCGACTCTGGACAGATGACCAGAAGCTTCAAGCCGAAGAACTCAAGCGCAGGATTGAGAAGGAAAACTTGGGACTGGTGCGTTTGGCATGGGCGGACCCGCACGGCTATTCCCGGGCGAAGGCACTCACCGTTCCGGCCTTCATCGCTGCGCTGACCAGCGGCTACAATATCGGCGTCGCCACCACGACCCTTGATTCCGCCGGCGCGCGCACCTTCGCCTCGTTCACGCGCGGCGGCGGGATGGGGCTCGACGAGATGACCGGCTCGCCCAACATCACCATTGTCCCCGACCCGGGCACATTCCGCATGCTGCCGTGGGCGCGCGGCGTCGGCTGGGTGCTGTGCGACGAATACTTCAAAACCGGCGTGCCGTTTCATTTCTCGCCGCGTCAGCTCCTACGCAAGGGCCTGCGGCGGCTGGCCGAGAAGGGCTTCGGCTGCGTCATCGGCGTGGAGATCGAGTGGTATCTGTTGCGCGTCGCCGAGGACCATCTCACCTCCGAGCATGTCGGCGTGCCCGGTACACGCGGCCGCCCAATCAAGACCTGGCCGGCCGAACCCGGCTACCACTATCACTCCGAATCCAACATGGACCTGATGCAGCCGGTGTTCAGCGCGCTCGGAGAAGCGTTCGAGACGCTCGGGCTGGATCTGCGCTCGATCGAGAACGAATGGGGGCCCGGACAAGTCGAGTGCACCTTCGCGCCGCGTAGCGCCCTCCAGGCAGCGGACAACGTGCTGCTGTTCCGTACCGCGACTCGGCAGATCTGCCGTCGGATGGGCTACTTCGCGACGTTCATGTGCCGTCCTGCGCTCA
>CAZNSG010000036.1:0-31861 GCA_964575715.1 uncultured Hyphomicrobiales bacterium
CGCAGCTGCGCCGCCGGATGGCCCTTGGCCAGGTCCGCCGCGTGCGCCGCGATTTTATAGGCGATCACGCCTTGCTTGACGTCGTCGCGGTCGGGCAGCCCCAGATGCTCCTTGGGCGTCACGTAACACAGCATGGCGCAGCCGAACCAGCCGATCATGGCAGACCCAATCGCCGACGTGCTGTGGTCGTAGCCCGGCGCGATGTCGGTGGTGAGCGGCCCGAGCGTATAGAACGGCGCCTCGCCGCATTCTTTGAGCTGCTTGTCCATGTTGATCTTGATTTTATGCATCGGCACGTGGCCGGGGCCCTCGATCATCACCTGGCAGCCCTTGTCCCACGCCACCTTGGTGAGTTCGCCCAGCGTTTCCAGTTCGGCGAATTGCGCGCGGTCGTTGGCATCCGCGATCGAACCCGGCCGCAACCCGTCGCCGAGCGAGAAGCTCACATCGTACTTGCGCATGATGTCGCAGATTTCGTCAAAGCGCTCGTACAGGAAGCTCTCATTGTGTCGTGAAAGACACCACTTCGCCATGATCGAGCCGCCGCGCGAGACGATGCCGGTCACGCGATTGGCAGTGAGCGGCACATAGGCCAGCCGCACCCCGGCATGGATGGTGAAATAATCCACGCCCTGTTCGCATTGCTCGATCAGCGTGTCGCGGTACACATCCCAGTCGAGCTTGACCGGATCGCCGTCGACCTTTTCCAGCGCCTGATAGATCGGCACAGTACCAATTGGACAAGGCGCGTTGCGGATGATCCATTCGCGCGTGTTGTGGATGTTGCGCCCGGTGGAGAGGTCCATCACCGTGTCGGCGCCCCAGCGGATCGCCCACACCATTTTCTCGACTTCCTCTTCCACCGAAGACGTCACGGCGGAGTTGCCGATATTGGCGTTGATTTTCGTGAGAAAATTGCGGCCGATGATCATCGGCTCGAGTTCGCCGTGGTTGATGTTGGCCGGGATGATGGCGCGCCCGCGCGCGACTTCCGAACGCACGAATTCCGGCGTGATGAAGGCGGGCACGCTCGCGCCAAAGCTCTCGCCGTCGGCCAGCGCCGCTTGCGCGCGCTCCAATTGTTTCTTGCGTCCGAGGTTCTCGCGCTCGGCGATATAGATCATTTCCTTGGTAACGACGCCCGCGCGCGCCCATTCATATTGCGTGATGGGATGAGGCTTGCTGCTGCCTGCTCCCTCCCCCCTTGCACTCTCTCTTATCCCTCCCCCGCTTGCAGCCGAACTCGGGTTTACCCGAGTTCGGCCACTCATTTGACTGGCCGAAGTCGGAAACATCCGACTTCGGCTGGAGGGTAGGGTGGGGGCGCTATCTTGTTGATTCGAAGAATTACCCCCCTCCCGCCACGCCTTCGCGCCTACCGGCGCTTCGGCGGGCGACCTCCCCCTCAAGGGGGGAGGTGAAGAAGAGAGCACAAGGGGGGAGGGAACTGATGCGGCAGCGGCGGAGGAAGAAATAGCCCGCAGCGGCTTTGGCGTATTCGGGAATGCCCGCGCCAAATGCTTGCCCGAAACGTTGCCGTTATCCACCGGCTGAAGCGGCCGGCCCAAATATTCCTCGACGCCGCCGCGCTCCTTCACCCATGCGATGCGCGCGCGCGGCAGTCCCTTCTCCACGTCGATGGCGGCATTGTCATCGGTGTAAGGCCCGGACGGATCGTACACCAACACAGGCAGCTCATTCGCGCTGGCGTCGAGCGCGATCTCGCGCAGCGGTACCCGCAGGTCGGGCGCGGCTTCCGGCGTCGTGTGAATCTTGCGCGAGCCGGCGATCGGTCCGGTGGTGACTTTTGGCGTCGCCAGGTCGGTCTCGGAAATATGCTTGTTCATCGCCGCGCTCCCGTGCTCGACATCCTCATGCTGAGGAGGGCCGCAAGGCCCGTCTCGAAGCATGAGGGCAAAATCGCTCATCCTTCGAGACGGCCGCTGCGCGGCCTCCTCAGGATGAGGATCGGACGTTCGATCGCGCCGGAGCGAGGAAGGAAAAGTCCCTGTCCCTTCGCCGGCATGACCCGGATCAGGTTCAAAGGGTTTTTCTCAGCCCAATGGGGCACCCCTCGGAACTCCGCTAATGTATGCCGATCGGCGGGGGTGTCAACGTGGCATCGGCGCGGCCGCGAATGACCACCGACCACCAAAAAAATCCGGCCTATTGCCCCGGCAGCTTGCTCACCGCCACCTTCACCGTGCCCTCGGCTTCGGCCACCACGCGCAAAATGCGGGAATCAAATGCAATCTCGACCAGGCGCAAACCGGTGATGACGGCTTCGGCGCGCACGCCGTCGTCCTGCTTCTGGAAGTCAGCGATGGCCTCCTCGATGCTCTTGCGCGCGCTCGCCGCGAATGGCTTGAGATCGATTACCGCGTTCTCCTGCAACGCGTCCTTGAGATAAGGAAGCGCGGCGCGCGCGGCGGCACCCAGCAGTCCGAACGCAGCTTCTGAATCAACATCGAGCGTAATGTCGGTCAGCTTGAGGATCTGTCTAGCGGGGTCAAGCTGCGGCCGGCCCCAGACGAAGATGTTCGCATCGGCTCCGAAGCCAAACCAGCTCGTTTTCTCGCGCGCCTTGACCTGCAACGTGATCAGCAAACGATCGCCCGACGGCGCAACGCTGGCGCGCAAGACGGTGACTTCCGCCGCCGCATTCGGATTGTCCGGAAATTTCCGCCCTTTCAGTTGCGCCTCCATGATCCGATTGATTTCGGTAAACGGGATATCGATCGGCGCTGCGATTGCGACATGGCCCTGATCCAGCGGCGGGACGATTTGCAGCTGCAACGGGAACGGGCAGCTCGGCTTGGTATCTGACGATACGATGCGGGTTTCCGCCTGCACGCCGAGCGTCAGCGTGACGCCATTCGCATCGATCCGCGGTTGCGCGGCAAAGGCGCGCGTTGGCCGCATTTCGAGCCACAGATTGGGTGCACCGGCACCGGCCGCGGCGAACGAGAACGATCGGCACATCTTCGCCCATTCGCGCCGTGCGGTTTGCTCGATGCTCGTGTCGTTGCGCAAACGCGCTTGCAGCGCGTTGATTTGATCATTGACGGCGCGCTCGATGAACGGCTTCACCTCATTCGACACATTGATCTTGACCCCGACGATTGATAGGCCGCCATCGGCAATCGTCACCTGGCCGCTCAAGTTTGGTTCGATCCGCCACGAGGGCCGCAGCGTCGGCCGCGCTGTCACCGTCACGTTGCTGCGGATCTCGGCGCGCTGGTCCAGCAAACCGGTGGCAAGATTCTGCACATTGCGCCCGGTCTCGGGATTTATCACGCCCGCAAGCGTACCGGCGATGCCGGCGGCCCCGCTGGCGGCCTGGCCGGTCGCGCGCATGACGCCAGTCAGCGCCGTCGACAAAGTCAGCCCTTCTGGCTGCCCGGCCACCGCGATCGGGCCGCGCGCAAGGGTCCAGCCGATGTTGATCGTGCCGAGCGCCTGGCTGATGAGGTTGTCGCGCTTGCCGGAGAGATTGCGCGGCGCGCCAGCTTCCAGCAAATTGCGGATCGCCGAATGCGAAATGGCGATCGGCGCGATCACGACTGAAGTGCGGGTAATGGGCTGCAACGACGCCATCTGTTCGAGCGCCGGGCGCCGTTGAGCGGGGGTGCCGATAGGCCAGAACGTATTGAGCGCCCACAAGGTGCCGCCGAAGAAGACGGCAACGATGAGCGCGCCGAAAAAAATATGGCGCAATGAGAATGCGCCTTTGTGTCTCGCGGAATTCATTGGTGCGAATATTAGAGCATTTTCCGGAAAAGTGGACACCGGTTTTCCGCAGAAAATGCGACCAAATAAGGAATCTAGAGCGCGTTTCCGATTCAACCTAATCGGAATGCGCTCTAGATTGAGAAGGCCGCCAACGCTAGCACTCCAGCGGTCACACCGACGACAAGCCGCGCATGGCTCGGCCAGGTACTCTGGCGAAAAAGCTCAGCAATCAAAATTCATGTCTGCGCGTTTGCGCGCGATGAATCCGGCAATGCCGTTAGCGTGGAGCGAAGCACTTCCTCGCCATCAGTTCCCATCAATTGCGGCAATGAGCCGCGACAGAATTGCGGGATCGATATTCACATCGACCCGAATCACGCGACCATTGACCAGCACGATCTCCACCATCGATTTATCCGTCGTTGGTTTTTGTGAATTCTCCGCCGCTAATCTCTGGGCAGAAGTGCGCGAGGACGATCTTTGCGACGTCCGACTGTTCGGAGTGGTCCTTGAATTGACGGTTCCAGTGTTTTGCTTCGAGTCGTTCGGGTTGATGCTCGTCTGCTGATCGGCCGCCGCGCTTGGATTGGCATTCACCGATGGCTCGGCCGGCGCGCCCATTTCCTTCGGATTATTGGGGTTGATAACCGCGACTTGCTGCTGCGGATTGCTGGTGTTTGGCGGCTCGCTCGGACTGGCGCCCGTCACTTGCTGCGGCGGATTGTCGATTTTCGCCGGCTCGCCTGGACTGGTGCTTGTCACCGGCTGCGGCGGAATGTCGGTTTTCGCCGGCTCGCTCGGACTGGCGCCTGTCACCGGCTGCGGCGGTAAGTCGATTTTCACCGGCTCGCTTGGACTTGTGCTTGTCACCGGCTGTGTCGGAATGTCGGTTTTTGCCGGCTCGCTCGGTTTGGCGCCAGTCACCTGCTGCGGCGGATTGCCGGTGTTGGGCGGCTCGCTTGGACTGGCGCCTGTCACCGGCTGTGTCGGAATGTCGGTTTTCGCCGGCTCGCTCGGTTTGGTGCCGGCGACCTGCATAATAGGATTGCTTGTATCGTTCCGCTGGTCGACACGAACGATCCGCTTTTCTTCCGGTACTGATATCCCCAAGGCTTGCTGAAAATTGCCCATCGCACCGTTGAAAATATTGATATCCAAATTTCCCGGAACGATTTCGGGATCATTCACCTTGCCAGTTTCAGTGAATTGCCAAATTGTCCACTGATGCCCATTGGGAACCTTTGGCTTACCCTTCAGCGGGCTGCCTGAATCCGGATAATTGGCGATCCATACTGGATAGCGAGCCAGTTGCGTGAATTTTTTCTCATCCTTGATGCGATCGTTCCACCATCCGCGGCTGGTATAAATGATGGGTGTGCGTCCGGTTCGTTCTTCCACGCGCTTCATCCATCGCAATACTTTTTGGAGAATCTCGTCTGGATCCTGACCGCTCCAAAAATCCCGAATTTGCCCGGTTTCTGCAGACACAAACCATCGCTTCACCTTATCTTTTCGCAGATCCGATTCAAGATCGAGACAGGGCGGCAGATCGCTCGTCAGCAATTTTCCCGACAGTTCGATCTTGTCGACGAAGTTATCCGCTTGCACAATCGGGTCTTCATCGGCGGACATGAAATGATACGCGCCTCTGGTAATATTGTGCTGGGCCAATGTGCGCCAATGATAGTCAAACGTCGGGTCCCGATATCGGGTGCCTTGCGTTGCTTTCAAGTAGACAAACGAGATCTTCTGAGTGTGAATCCGGCTCCAATCTATTTTGCACTCGCCGCACTTTTCTCCGGGCTTGCATCGACAATTTTCGTCGTTGTGATGTGAAACATCGATTCCGAAAATCGCATCTCCTTTGGTATCCGATGGCAGGATAAAAGGCGGCGCCGCGGCGGCCGCGAGGGCGCCCAATGGTCCTATTTCTGCCGCCAGCCGTGACTGGAACAGCTCCGCGCGCGATGGGCCGTCACTTATAGCAGCAGCACCGTTTTCATCGGTGCGAGCGACGCCGGCATGAAGCATCCCGCAGGCCAGCACAATGAGCCCATAGCGGATCCAGGTACGCATGTTTACTCTCCCACGCACTCACAATAGGAGCTGGCTGTCCCCCAAATTTTATCCGCATTTTTCGCGGCAATAAGATGTCCCTTTTTTGCCGCGCCGGCAAGATAATAATAATTTCAAGAAGTTAATACGTAAATCGCATGGTGCCGCGGAGCTCAATAACGGCACCGGCCGGCAAAAGAAATCTCCCCAAAGAGCATCCATGGCGGCGAATATTCATGTGACCGATCTGATCTGCGACGGCATTGCCCTGGCGGGATAATCGCCGGTTTTTGCCGTGTCCGGTTTTGCGTATGGACTGGCAACGAGGTGATCGCAGCGCGTCCATCCGTCGGCCTTCTCGAGCAGGATGTTGAATCGATGAGCAAGTTCCGCGTCAAAGCCCCGCGCGATCGCCAGCGGGTCTTCGTGTGAGACAAGCCACAGGCTCGTGCCGGGAAGCTGGCTGGCGCGCTCGGCAATGGCAAAGCCGTCGGGCCGATCGACCTCTGCCAGCACAATATTATGCCGCTGCTCAGAGTGGGCCTCGGCCTTATCCATCATTGCATTGGCGGTGGTGAGCCAATCGCCATAAGCGCGAATGAGGCGCACGCGCCGCAACACATAGCCGGCGCCGGCAAGCATCTTGGGTAAATCAGCGGTTTCCTTTCGGCGCCGCCCCTTGTCGGCCTCGGACAGTTTCTCCCATTCCACCAGCGATGGGTTGAGCCGCTTGGCCTCGCTTCGCTTCTGGCTGTGCCGCCATCCGAGCAATCGCCGTTCGATCAGCCATCGACGATGCTCCAGCTGCGCGAGCAAATCGGCCTCCTCCGATGTCAGCTCAACAACGAATGGCCCACGCCTGTCCCCGGTAGCGGCATTGGCTGAATTCGATGCTTCCTCCATCCGCAAGCCGGCTTGTGCGAGCTTGATCGGCATGTGGTCGCAGGCTCGCCGGTTTGACATCTTGTAGAACTCAGGCAACTCCGGCCACGGCCGGTTGGCCGGCGCGTCATGGCGTTCCGGAGGAAGCGTCTTGCGGTATTCGTCGTGCCAGGCGCGTGCCAGCGTATCGATTGTGGCATCGACCAGAATCTCGCGGCTCAACAGACTCTCCAGCGTGCCAAATCCCTTCAACCGGTCGGCGATGGGAATCATGGTCTCGGTCGAGGCTGCATAGCGTCCCAGCCGATTATGGTGTTGCAGGCGTACATAAATAGGCACGTGATGCTGGTCATGCGCATCGAGTATCCGGCGCATTTCCATGCCGACAAAAAGATTGTCCAGGTCCTCGCCAAGGCAGGATACGACCGCCAGCAGAGGCTCGTCGGCAATTTTCTCCGTGACGATGGCCCAATCCTTGGTTTTGTCAGCCACGAGATTCGCCGAGATAAATTCGATATCTGAAAATTCGCGTGCCGCAGGTGTGTTGGCCATCAGAATCTGTTCCGCCTCTTCGATTGTGCGGTCGATTGCAATAATACGCATCCGTTGACCAAGTGCGGTCGGCGCAGCGCGGAGAAACTGTAATGCCACGGTGCGGCCCATCTTGCCAAAGCCGATAACGACCAGGGCTCCTGCTGCGAGTTCAGGCGCGACCGGCAACGGCATGTCTTGGATTAGCAAACGAGCGCCATTTTCGTAGGCGTTAAAAAGACGAATCTCGACATCGAACAATCCCAGCGCGTGGTTTTCTTGACTATGCATCTTGGCAAACAGCCAATCGTTATCGATTTCGGTGAAAATGGTTATTTGTCTGCGCGCATTTATTGGGAGAGTGTCGTGGGAATCCCGCAATCGCATGGATATTTCGATATTGCTTGCATCGTCACCGGTCGCGACGACGACGGCACGGACGCGATTAAATCCTGCGATGTTCATGATCCCTTCGTTCTTGGGATCGCCCGTAATGACCGGAATATTCAGCTTCTCGCAGGTCGCGGCGTTGATCTCCGAGCCGATGGGATCGATAACGACAAGACCCGGATTTCGCTTCAAGTCGTGGACGTTCTGGATGATCTGCATGGCCGTCTCGCCAAGACCGCACACGATGATGTGGTCTTTCTGGCGGCCAGCCATCATGATGTGGAGGTCGCGGCGGACCTTATGGTAAAACACCTTCAAGGTGGCGCCGATTGCGGCGAAGATAGCAATGCCGGGGATTGCGATTTGCGCAACGACCAGCTGCCAAGGATCTGGGGGAGTCCTGAACAGCGTGAAATCGCCGCCACCGAACTTCACAAGATTGAACGTGGCAATAAACACGTGCCACCCGTTTTTCAGATGGCAATTGGCTTCCTTATGGTAGAAGGGAATTTTCTTGCTGGCATCGGCGGGATCGGGGATCAAGGTGTAGGTACATTCCCAAAAACCCCAACAGCCTAATGCGAAGGCCAGCACTGCCACCAATACAAAGACGAAGACATCGCCGCTTGCGAAAATCCTAAACATTTGCAGGCAACCTATGCTTGGCGCGGCCAAATCCGCACCGAAGGCTGACGGTGAAAGAGTCTTTCACGTCGTCCACTTTCGATAAAGTCCCTCCGGCCTCGCTTTGCCGGTCATCGTGCGGCGCCCCCATCGGTCTGATGCGCGGAAGAGAGCATAGAATGTTATCAGGGGTTGCCGGGAAAATCGCTTAAACCTCTGATTATAAAAGAAATATTGCGGCAATGTTCAACGCTGCGCACCCAAGCTGTGCAATTTGAGCACCGCGTATACCGCCGCGTTGGCGGGCGTCGGCACCCCAAGCTCGCGTCCGAGCGAGACCACCTTGCCGGTGAGCCAGTCGAGTTCGAGCCGGTTGCCGCGCTCGAGATCGTGCAGCAGCGAAGCTTTCATGCTGCGCGGCGCGGCCTCGGCGAACTTGATCTGCGCGTCGAGAAAATCCGCCGGCAGCGCCACGGTCTTGGCCTGCGCCACGGCAATCACCTCGCGCATCAGACCGATCAGAAACGCGCGCGTGTCGGCATCCGCCAGGATCGCGCCCAGCGGCTGGCGCGTGGCCCCGGTCGCGCCCGCGAGCGCTGAGAGAAAGACGAACTTCTTCCAGCGGTCGGCGTTGATCGCATCCGACACCGCGATATCGATGCCCGCCGCTTGGCCGGCCTCGGCAAAACGCGAAAGCAGCGCATCTGGGCGTCCGTCGATGTGCCCGCAGCGCAGCTGCGCGAACTGGCTGGTGTGGCGGATGACGCCGGGCGCCACCACAACGCTGGCGATGCGCGCGGTGCCGCCAAGCACGTTGTCTTGGCCGAGTATTGGCGCCAGCCGCTCGACGCTGTCCACGCCGTTTTGAAATGTGATCAGGCGCGTCGCCGGCCCGACCAGCGGCCGCGACAATTCACCGGCCTTTTCCGTATCCCAAAGTTTCACCGCAAACAGCACGACATCGACCGGACCGACGCGCGTGGGATCGTCGGTCGCCTTGACGTCATTGAGATGCAGATCGCCGAGCGCGCTCTCCAGCTTGAGCCCATCCTTGCGGATGGCTTCGAGCTGCGCCCCGCGCGCGATGAAATGCACCTCGTGGCCGGCCGCCGCGAGCCGCGCGCCAAAATACCCGCCGACCGCTCCCGCCGCCATCGCCGCAATGCGCATGGAGTGCTCCCAGAGCATGATCCCGAAAAGTGGGAACCGGTTTTCGGATAAGATCATGCTCAAAATGGACTAGCCTACACCCGATCTATCGGAAGAAAGGGTGCAAGGTCCAGAGCCCACGGTTAGCCGGTATCGCCCGCGACGTTATTCAGGCGGACGTCACCACTGGAGTCATTGGCGACATTCGGATGGCAACGCCACATTTCGTGGACGAAATACGCCACACCACCATTACTTCGCCGGCGGCGGGGGCGGCATGGTGTTCTTAAAACTCGGCCGCGCCGAATGCTTTGCGAAATAGCCCTCAAGATTTTTCGTCGACTTGATGATCTCGCCGCCTTCGGGAAATTGCCGCACATAGAACAGGATCGGCATCAGGTCGATGTCGGCGAGCGTAAATCCGTTGCCCGCCAGATGCCCGGTCTTGGCGACCGCCTTGTCGAGAATGTCGGCCTGCTTGCGCATCGCCGGCAAGGCGCCCTCGATCGCCGCGCGGTCGGGCGCGCCGCCCGGTCCCTTGGGAAAGACGTAATTGAGCAAATATGCGCGCACCATCACCGGGTCGATCGTGGTGTTGATCATCGACACCCACTGCTCGACCTGCCCGGCCTGCTTCGGGTCGTCCGGAATGACCTTGGGGCCGCCGAAGGCGCGGTCGATATAGCTCGCAATGGCCTTCGACTCGCACAGCTCGACATCGCCATGGCGCATACCCGGCACCTTGCCAAACGGATGAATGGCGTCGATCTCGGGTGAATGCGGCGGCGCGGCTTTCAGCTCGTAGGGGACGCCTTTTTCCTCGCACACCATGCGCACGACGCGCACATAGGTCGACTGTGGCACACCGATGATTTCTAGCTTGGCCATGATCTTTCCTCCCCTTGCTGACTAGGACAACGTTCGTTGCGTCCGGCGCTCACGTCAAGGCCGGACGGTCGAATTTTGCCACCACCAAATCCTTTCTGAGCACGAAAGCAATAGTCAAACCCTCCACGCATGAGCCGACGAGAAGAAGGGCAAGCTCCAGCGCGTTGAGAAGAATGGGTTCGCCGAGCAGCGTGTGATAGATGAACCACTCCTGGAACAGCCAAAACATCAGCCAGATCGTCAGCCCCCAAAACAATCCCTTCTTGAACCAGGTCCCGCCCGGGATCGACGGCGCAAATACAACATAAAGCCAGCCGTGTATTACGCTGAGGACGATCAATCCGGAGATTGAAACCGGCAAATTTCTTTGCGTCGTGATTTCAATGAACATCCGGCTCTGCAAGTTGGGATTATACAGTATTGAATGAATGACCGGATTTACGAACAGAGCGCCCAGCACCGCTTCGCTAACGAAGCCGCCCAGCAGGCCGGCAACGACGATGCGCATCGATTTGTTCATGGTTTATTGCTTCGCAGCGAGCGTTGAGACGAACTGAATCGAGGACATGAAGATATCCTTGTCCCGCAGGTATCCTTGCGATTCCCGTCTGCCGATCTCAACCCACTCCCGCATTTTTGCCTTACCCATCGGCTGAAACGGCTTGATGTCTTTTTTCCGCCGGACAAGCAGATCTTGCGCCAGATTTTCGGGAATCTTGATGCCAACGCCCTGGCCGTACACGCAGGCGAACAGCTTGCCGCGAACGTAATAGGCCGGATAGCCGAACATACGCCCGGGCTTGACCTCCGGAATATTCAGCAAGAAGGAGTCCAGCAATTCCTTGTGCCGCTCATTGAACGAGACTTTGCCCATGATATTCCTCTCTTTTGCTCGGAACTCGATGCCGGCTCAGGTAAACAGCCTTGCAAGACAATCGAAGCTCGACGTCCAGCCTTGACCATGCTTGTCACGTTGTTCTTTCTCCTGGAACGTCTGCTGCAACAGCTTGAGCCGCGTGCCGCCCGGCGCCGGCTCGAACGTCACAGTGACTTCGGTCTCAAGCCCGCGGCTGCCGTCGTCCTGATCCCAGCCCCAGGTGAAAACCAGGCGCCGCGGCCGCTCGATTGTGCGATAGACGCCGCTCACCGTATGCAGCGAACCTGTAGGCGAGCGCATGGTCGTGCGCCAATTTCCGCCCGGGCGCACATCCATGGCGCATTTCGGTATATCGAAACCGTCGGGACCCCACCATTTGACTAGGAGCTCGGGCAACGCCCAGGCGTCGAACACCTTGTCCGGCGTGGCGGCGATGAGCCGCTCCACGCGCAGCACGTTGTCGTGCATTGCTGTGTCCTGTTTCATGATTTCCTCCGTTTCGGCGTCTGAGCAGCAATGACGGCTTCCATGCGGTCAAGCGCGTCGTTCCAATGACGTCGCTGCCGCGCAATCCAATCTTCCACCGGCTTGAGCGCTTTAGGCTGTACCCGTACAAAGCGCCATTGCTTCTCGACCCGCCGTTCGACCAGTCCGGCGTCCTCCAGCACGCGCAGATGCCGTGAGATTGCCGGACCGCTGATGCGGAACGGCTCGGCGATGTCGCCGACGGCGAGCTCGCCGCGCGCCAGCAGGCGCTCGACAATGGCCCGCCGGGTCGGATCGGCCAGTGCGGCGAGCACGGTATCGAGGCGTTCGGTGGTGGGGCCTGCCATAGCGGCATCCATTATTTAATGCATATGTTAATTAACGAACAGCATTGGCTGAGTCAATTGCCGGATCGCAGCGGCATCACGCCGGTTTGCCGTATTCGTCGCGCAGGCGGACCCACGCCATGGGATAGCTGAGCGCAGCTTCGTCGCGTCCTTTGGGCACCAGGTCGAGATGATGATAGGCGCCGTTGAGCATATCTAACCCGCGCGCGAAGCAGGAATAGGTGTGGTAGATCTCGCCGTCGCCATCCTTGCAGAAGACGCTCATTCCGGGCGCCTCCGGACCGGGGAAATGTTGCGTGCCGAAATTGTAGTTCTTCTCGTTCAGCTTCACCTCGTCCGGCGAAAACGACACCGCAAAATCGTGATTGAAGTCGTTGCCGTAAGACGACACCCATTCGAAACTCCAGCCCATGCGCTTTTTGAAGGCAGCGAGCTTGTCGAACGGCGCTCGCGAGACCGCCGCCATGCTGACGTCGCGCTGATTGAGATGCGCAATAACGGCGTTGAAATTGTCGGCCCAGAACGAGCAGCTTTTGCAGCCGGCGTTCCAGTCCGGATGAAACATGAAGTGATAAATGATAAGCTGACCGCGGCCGGTAAACAGGTCCGCCAGCCGCACCTTGCCGCTGGCGCCCTCGAACACATAGTCGTTCTCGATCCGGACCCAGGGCAGCGCGCGCCGCTCCGCGCTGAGTTCGTCGCGCAGTCTGGTGAAGGCCTTTTCTTTCGCTAGCAACGCTTCGCGCTCTGCGAGCCACTCCGATCGCGCCACAATTCGATGATCGGACATCTGCGATTCTCCATCGTCATATTTCGCATTTTCATTATTTAACAAAAATGTTATATAATGTCAATGATCGGCGAACGCGCGCTCCGAGCGTCTATGGCTTGCGCTCCTTGTGCCATCCCACAACCGCATCGGGCGCGGCGTCGGTGGAGGCGAAATAGGGCTTGAGGTCGAGGAGCGGGGTGCCGTCGAGGCAGTCGAGGCCGGTCACCGAAAGCTTTGCGCCCTCGACGCGCAGCAACCGCACGATGCTGAGCGCAATCGGGTTCGGCCGCACCGGCGAGCGCAGCGCGAAGCTACCGCGCGGCTCCTTGTAATGGCGCGGCGCCTGGATCACGAGATCGCGCCGCGCCTGGTCCATCCAGTAGAGCACGACCAGGTGCGAGCAGGTCTCGACCCCGTTGAGGGCTTGCACCCAGCGCTCATCGACCTCGATGCTACAGATCGCATCGGACTCAAGCCCGTTCTTTGGGCAGTCCCCCCGTCGCTTCCACGGGGTGCGGATGCGGCCGATGAAATAGAGCGCCGCATCGTATTTTTCCGGCAACATGGCCGCGATCTCACCCTCGCGGATCCCATATGGTGCTTCTGGTGCCTCGCTCACGGCCGCCTCCATTCTTAAAAACTCAATATTATCAAGTGTATTTCCCTGCGCGAAGCACGTTAAGGGGATCGTCATGACATTCTTGTATCGATCCGCTTAAACGTATAAAGATATCTTTATATGATGGGATGACGCCCATGACCCGCATTGCCCAACTGTCGTTTAGTGGGCTCAGTGCCGCGCTCAAAGCCGCTGGCGAAGCCACGCGGCTGCGCGTGCTGGTGTTGCTCTCGGAGGCCGAGCTGACCGTCTCCGATCTCAAGCAGATCCTGCGTCAATCGCAGCCGCGCATCTCGCGTCATCTCAGGCTTCTTGTCGAGGCGGGACTGATTGAACGTTTCCGCGAAGGCTCCTGGGCATTCTTCCGGCTGGCCGAACGCGGCGGCGCCGCCGAGTTTGCCCGCGCGTTGATCGCACGGCTCGATCCCTCTGACCCGATCCTGACGCGCGACCGCGAGCGGCTTGCGGCGGTACGGCAGGCGCGCGCCGTATTAGCGCAGGAATACTTCCGCGCCCATGCCGTGGAATGGGACCGCATCCGCAAGCTCCACGTCGCCGACGCAGCGGTGGAAAGCGCGATCTGCGAAGCCCTCAACGAACGGCCGTATCGCGCGCTGCTCGATCTCGGCACCGGCACCGGGCGGATAATCGAACTGCTTGGGCCGAGGATCGAACGCGGGCTCGGCATCGACCTCTCGCTCGAGATGCTGGCGCTGGCGCGCGCGCGCATCGAGCGCGCCGGTCTCAAGCATTGCAGCGTGCGGCAGGGCGACATCTACGACCTCGCACTGCCTCCCGCTTCATTCGATGCAATCGTGGTCCATCAAGTGCTGCACTTCCTCGACGACGGCGCGCGCGCGATTCGCGAAGCCGCGCGTGTGCTTGCGCCCGCCGGCCGGCTGCTGGTCGTCGACTTCGCTCCGCACGATCTCGAGTTCCTGCGTGAGGAATACGCCCATCGCCGGCTCGGCTTCGCGCCCGAGACCGTGGCGCAATGGATGGCCGCGGCCGGTCTTGAACCGGTCATGCATCGCAACCTTCCGCCCGAGCCCGGCTCGGAGGGCAAGATCGCCGTCTCGCTCTGGCTCGGGCGCGATCGGCGCACGGAGAAATCCGCGCTGCGGGATGTCGCATGAACAAAGCTCCCACCACGGCAATCCGCTTTGCCGGCAAGGCGCGCATCGGCGTCTCCTTCGAATTCTTTCCGCCCAAGACCGAGGAGATGGAAAAATCGTTGTGGGAATCGATCGGCCGGCTCGCGCCGCTCGCGCCGAATTTCGTATCGGTCACCTATGGCGCCGGCGGTTCGACCCGCGAGCGCACGCACGCAACCGTGCGCCGCATTCTGGCCGAGACTTCGCTCACGCCGGCCGCGCATCTCACCTGCGTCGCCGCCACGCGCTCCGAAATCGATGACGTGATCCGCGCCTATCATGCTGCCGGCGTGCGCCACATCGTAGCATTGCGTGGCGATCCGACCGGCGGTCTCGGCGAGCGCTATACGCCGCATCCCAGCGGCTACCGGAATGGTGCCGATCTGGTTAGCGGTATCAAGCGCGTTGCAAATATCGAAGTCTCGGTCTCGGCCTATCCCGAAAAACACCCCGACAGCCCCACCGTCGAGGCCGACATCGACATGCTCAAGGCCAAGCTCGATGCCGGTGCCTCGCGCGCCATCACCCAGTTCTTTTTCGAGAACGACTGCTATTTCCGCTATCTCGATCGCGTGCGTGCGCGCGCAATCCATATTCCGATCGTGCCGGGCATACTGCCGGTGCAGAATTTCAAGCAGACGAAGAATTTCGCCGCGCGTGCCGGCGCCTCCGTGCCGGCCTGGCTCGCCGAGCGTTTCGACGGCCTCGACGACGACGCCGCAACCCGCAAACTCATCGCCGCCGCCGTCGCCGCCGAGCAGGTGCTCGAACTGGTCGATCGCGGCGTCACCGATTTTCATTTCTACACCATGAATCGCGCCGATCTCGTTTACGCGATTTGCCATCTGCTTGGCTTGCGTTCCTCGGTCGGTCAGGCAGCTTGAAACAGGAGCGTGCACGTGTCGGTGTCCCCAAAAACGTCGTTGCTTCGTCAACTCGCCGCTGAGCGCATTCTTGTGCTCGACGGCGCCATGGGCACCATGATTCAGACGCTCAAGCTCGACGAGGCCGGCTATCGCGGCACGCGCTTTTCCGACTGGCCAAGCGATGTGCGCGGCAACAACGACCTCTTGATCCTGAGCGCACCCGACGTGGTGCGCGATATACATCTCGCTTATTTCCGCGCCGGCGCCGACATCGTCTCTACCAACACATTCTCCTCCTCGACAATCGCACAGGCCGACTACGGTATGGAGGCGCTGGTGCCCGAGCTCAACCGCGAGGGCGCGCGACTGGTGCGCGAGGCGGCCAAACTCGCCGAGCAGGAAGACGGCCGCCCGCGCTTTGTCGCCGGCGCGATCGGACCGACCAACCGCACCGCTTCGATGTCGCCCGACGTCAACAATGCTGCCTTCCGCGCGGTGACATTCGATCAGTTGAAGGCGGCCTATGGCGCGCAGGCCGAAAATCTCATGGACGGCGGCGTCGATGTTCTGCTCATCGAGACCATCTTCGACACGCTCAATGCCAAGGCTGCGCTCTACGCCATCGCCGAGCTTTGCGAAGTGCGCGGCGTGAATATGCCGGTGATGATCTCCGGAACCATCACCGACCGTTCCGGCCGCATGCTGTCCGGCCAGACGCCGGCCGCATTCTGGCATTCGGTGCGCCATGCCGCGCCCTTGTCGGTGGGATTCAATTGCGCCCTCGGCGCCAAAGAAATGCGCGCGCATGTCGCGGAACTCGCGCGCATCGCCGACACGCTGGTGTGCGCCTATCCCAACGCGGGCCTGCCCAACGAATTCGGCCTCTATGACGAAAGCCCGGAATATATGGCCGGCTTGCTCAGCGAGTTTGCCGACGCCGGCTTGGTCAATATCGTCGGCGGCTGTTGCGGTACGTCGCCCGCCCACATTCGCGCCATAGCCGAGGCCGTGCGCGGCAAGTCGCCGCGAAAAATCCCCGAAATCAAACCCATGCTCCGCCTCTCCGGCCTCGAGCCGTTCACGCTCACACCGGAGATTCCATTCGTCAATGTGGGCGAACGTACCAACGTCACCGGCTCCGCCAAGTTTCGCAAACTCATCACCGCCGGCGATCATGCCGGTGCGCTGGCGGTTGCGCGCGAGCAGGTCGAGAACGGCGCGCAGATCATCGACATCAACATGGACGAAGGCCTGCTCGATTCCGCAAAGGCAATGACGACCTTCCTCAATTTGATCGCGTCCGAGCCCGACATTGCCCGTGTGCCGATCATGGTCGATTCCTCGAAATTCTCGGTGATCGAGGCCGGGCTCAAATGCATCCAGGGCAAGCCGGTGGTGAACTCGATCTCGCTGAAGGAGGGCGTGGCGGAGTTTGTGCGCCACGCCAAGATCGTGCACCGCTATGGCGCGGCAGTGGTCGTCATGGCGTTCGACGAGCAGGGCCAGGCCGATACGTTTGAGCGCAAGACCGCGATTTGCGCGCGCGCCTATGACATCCTGGTCAATCAGGTCGGTTTTCCGCCCGAAGACATCATCTTCGATCCCAACATTTTCGCGGTCGCGACCGGCATCGAGGAGCACAACGGCTACGGCGTCGCCTTTATCGAAGCCGCGCGCGCCATCCGGAAGAACTTGCCGCATGTCCATATCTCGGGCGGGGTATCGAACTTCTCGTTCTCGTTCCGCGGCAACGAGCGCGTGCGCGAGGCCATGCACTCGGTCTTTCTCTACCATGCCATCAAGGCCGGCATGGACATGGGCATCGTCAACGCCGGTCAGCTCGCCGTCTATGACGATCTCGAACCCGAACTGCGCGAGGTGTGCGAGGACGTGGTGCTCAACCGCCGCGCCGATGCGGCCGAGCGGCTGCTCGCGATCGCCCAAAAATTCCAGGGCCACGGCAAGGAAACCAAAGGGGCCGATCTCGCCTGGCGCGAGTGGCCGGTAGACAAGCGTCTCTCGCACGCGCTGGTGCACGGGATCACCGACTATATCAACGTGGACACCGAAGAGGCCCGCCTTTCTGCCGACCGGGCGCTTTCGGTGATCGAAGGCCCGCTGATGAACGGCATGAATGTGGTCGGCGACCTCTTTGGTTCGGGAAAAATGTTCCTGCCGCAAGTGGTCAAGTCGGCGCGCGTGATGAAGCAGGCGGTTGCCCACTTGATGCCCTTTATGGAGAAGGAGAAGGCCGAGCGTGGCGGCGCCAACCAGGCCAGCACCGCCGGCAAGGTGCTGCTCGCCACCGTCAAGGGCGATGTGCACGATATCGGCAAGAACATCGTCGGCGTCGTGCTTCAATGCAACAATTACGAGGTCATCGATCTCGGCGTCATGGTTCCGGCGGTGAAAATTCTGGAGACCGCGCGCGCGGAAAATGTGGACATCGTCGGGCTTTCGGGACTGATCACGCCCTCGCTCGACGAGATGTGCCATGTCGCTGCCGAGATGGAACGCCAGAACTTCGATCTGCCTCTGCTGATCGGCGGCGCGACCACCAGCCGCGTCCACACCGCGGTGAAGATTCATCCGAACTACCGGCGCGGGCAAACGGTCTATGTCAATGATGCAAGCCGCGCCGTGGGCGTCGCTGCCGCGCTGATGTCGCGCGACCGACGGGAGCCTTATGTCGCCGAGGTGCGCACCGAATACGCCCGCATCGCGCAAGCCCACGCGCGCGGTGAGGAACACAAGCAGCGTTTGTCGCTGACCGACGCGCGCGCCAATGCGCTCAAGCTTGATTGGAATAGTGCCCCCCCGCCGCCGCCGAATTTTCTCGGCACCCGCATTCTTGCAGACTATCCGATTGCGGAACTCATTGATTACATCGACTGGTCGCCGTTCTTCGCCACCTGGGAGCTCAATGGAAAATTCCCTGCGATCCTCGATGATGCAAGGTTGGGACCGGCGGCGCGCAGTCTCTACGAGGATGCTCAGGCCATGCTGCGGCGGATCATCGTGGAGCGCTGGTTCCGCGCCTCGGCCGTGGTCGGCTTCTGGCCGGCGAATTCGTCCGGCGACGACATTCTGGTGTTTGGCAACGACGGCCGAAAGGATGCACTTGCGACCCTTCACACGCTCCGCCAGCAGCTCACCCGGCGCGAGGGTCGCGCCAACCTTGCACTGGCCGATTTCATCGCCCCGCGTGGAATCGCCGATCATATCGGGGCTTTCGTCGTGACCGCCGGCTTGGGCGAAGACGAAGTGTCGACGCGCTTTAAGCTCGCCAACGACGACTATTCCTCGATCATGATCAAGGCACTGGCGGATCGTCTGGCGGAGTCCTTCGCAGAGCGTTTGCACGAGCGCGTGCGCAAGGAGTTTTGGGGCTATGCCACAGGCGAGGCGCTGGCCGCTTCCGAACTACTCACCGAGGGCTACCGAGGCATCCGCCCAGCGCCGGGCTATCCGGCGCAGCCCGACCACACCGAGAAGGAAGCGTTGTTCGGCCTGCTCGCCGGCGAGCGCATCGGCGTCAAACTCACTGAGAGCTTTGCCATGTGGCCGGGCGCTTCGGTCTGCGGGCTCTATTTCAGCCATCCCGAGAGCCGCTATTTCGGGGTCGGCAAGATCGAGCGCGACCAAGTCCAGGATTACGCCCGGCGCAAGGGCTGGACCGTCGATGAGGCGGAGCGGTGGCTGGCGCCGATCCTCAACTACGATCCTGCCGGATTGCGCGCGCGCGGAGCGGCGGCGTGAGCCCAAAATGCAACACCGGAGAGTTTCCTCTCCGGTGTTTAATGATCTTGATCCCGCTGGGACGATGGCGTGTGGCTTGCACACCTACTCAAAACATACCCAACAGAACAGCACCGACGAAAATGATCGCCGCGCAGACAGCCAGCACGTTCAACTTCACAGCTAAGTCCACGTTGTAGGCCTCCCTCAACGCTGACACTATAAAAGTCTAACAGACTCCCCCACCGGTTCGAAGCAACTAACTTGCTGCAGTGCCGCAACTGCCATATTCGGCATTTCGTGTTCTAACCTATTGAAACGACGAACAAAGTTATCAACATTTTGAGGGTGCCTGTTAATTTGACTGCACAAAATGCAGGCATGAAATTCAACTTTAAATTGAATTTTGAAATTAAAATCAATTTTACCGCGCAAGCGCGGCTTCAACAAACCGCGCCGCCGAAAGAGTCTCATGATCGCGGCCGAACCGGCCGACGAGCTGCACGCCGAGCGGAAGCCCTGCGTCGCTTGCCAGTCCCGGCACGTTGACACATGGCACACCCATCAGGGTCCAGAGCCGGTTGAAGGTCGATGTGCCGGTGGAGTTCAAGCTTTCAGGCGCCGCGCCCGGCGCCGACGGCGTCAGAATCACATCGATATCGGCCATCAGCGAGGCAAGCGCCTGGCGCGCGCGGCGGGTGGTGCGGCGCGCGCTGTCATAGGCCTCCGGTGTCACGACCGTGGCCCGGTCCAGCAAATTGCGCAGGTGTGGTCCGATGCGATCGCGATGATGGTCGTACTCGTAGGCCAGCGAGTTGAAGCCTTCAAAATCATGGATGGTGCCATGGGCCTTGAAGGCATCCGCACAGATTTGCGGCAGCTCGATCTCGGTCACACTGGCGCCTTCCGCCTCGGCGGTGCGGGCCGCGATCTCAATGGCGGTCCGCATCTCGTCGCTGGCGTCCGGCCAGGGATGACGGCGCAACAGCCCAAGCCGCGGCGCTGCCGGAGCTGTCCCGTCAATGCGCAATTCGCGTCCGGTGATCGCTTCAGCCGCGAACGCCACATCGGCAACGCCGGCCGCGAACACGCCCACGGTATCCAGGTGCCAGGAGAAACACTTCATGCCGACCGTCGGGATCAACCCGTAAGACGGTTTGAATCCGGCGACACCGCAATAGCTTGCCGGTCGAATGACCGAACCGCCGGTTTGGCTTCCGAGCGCAATCGGCAGCATCCCGGCTGCCACCGCCGCCGCCGAGCCGGAGGAGGAGCCACCCGGGGTATGCGCCGGATTATGCGGATTGCGGGTCTTGCCCGGATCGAGATGGGCAAATTCGGTCGTCACGGTTTTGCCGAGCACGATTCCGCCGGCGCGCCGCACCAGCGAGGTCGCCGCGGCATCTGCCTTTGGCTGGTGGCCGGCGTAGATCGGCGAGCCGTATTCGGTGGGAAAATCGGCCGTGTCGAAAATGTCCTTGATCCCGACGGCCAGCCCGCGCAGCGGCTGGGCGGCAAGCGCTGCGCCACGGGCTTCCGCCATTCGCCGCGCCCGCTCGAGATTGAGCACGACGAACGCCCCGATTTCGGCCTCGCGCTTAGCGATCGCCTCGGCGCACAATTCGAGCGCCGCGGCCGGCGTCAATTCGCCCGTCTCGATGCGGCGCGCAAGATCGAGGGCTGAGCGCATCAGGTTTTGGCCTCGATCATGGCGGCGATTCTCTCGGTTGTGCGCCGTGTAAACGGCATCACCAGGAAGGCGGTAGCCGCCGCCACCGGCCAGGCGATGACATAGGCCTTGACCCACTGATAAAGAAAATCCGCCCGCAAGCCGAGATTGAGATAGGTGACCAGCAGCGTCACCATGAACACCATCATCGCGGACATCATCGCGGCGTGAATGAATCGGCCCTTGGCATCCATCGTCGTCCCCCTAGTCCCCTCAGTGATCTGGCCCCAAAAGCCTTGGCCGATCAAGGCCTAGCCGCATTAACCATACCGGCGTCGGCAACGTCCGCGCAGCGTTGAAGGCTCTTTAACAAAATTCCTCGCATTCTCCACAGCATGTCATGTGGCGTGCGTTGGTATCTCTTAAGCTCCCTGGTTCTCGTCGCGCTGGCAGGTTGCGGCCGCGGCTTTATGGTTGCCGAACGCGAGCCGTGGCGGCGTGACGCCGAGGTGGCTTGCTTGAAATCGGGCGCCGTGCGCGAGGGCGCCGGCCTCGTCCGCATCGAACCGATCGACGGCCCGGGCATCTGCGGCGCCGATTTTCCGCTCAAGGTCGCAGCCTTGGGTGACGGTCCTGCGCTCGGCTTTGCCGAAACGCCGCCAAGGCCGCCGGGTGTCATCCCCGGTGCGGCGCAGCCACGCTGGCCGATCGCGCAGCAGCCGACTTACGTTGCACCGACGTACGTGCCGCCGCCTGCGACCGTATCCACGGTAACCCCGCGCTATGCGCCCCCCATCGAGTCCGGTCCGCCCGGCGCCCCCCTGCAGCTTGGTCCACCGCTCGATCCATTGTTCGAAATTCGGCAGCCCGCGCGCGCGCCCGCCGCGCCTTATGCGCCGCCGGCACACCAGACCGTGCCGCTGGGACGGCCATCTCCGCAATTCACCGCCGCCATCGGTCCGGTCGAGGTCAGGCCCGCTGCCACGCTCGCCTGTCCGATCGTCTCGGCGCTCGACCGGTGGATTGCGCAATCGGTGCAGCCTGCGGCGCTGCGCTGGTTCGGCCAGCCGGTGACCGAGATCAAGCAGATCTCGGCCTACTCCTGCCGCAGCATGAACGGCCAGCGCGGCGCGCGCATATCCGAGCACGCCTTCGGCAACGCCCTCGACATCGCCGCCTTTGTCCTGGCCGACGGCCGCATGCTGAAGGTCAAGGACGGCTGGCGCGGCGCACCCGAGGAGCAAGGCTTCCTGCGTGACGTCCAGGGTGCGGCGTGCGAGCAGTTCACCACCGTGCTTGCGCCCGGCGCCGATGCCTTCCATTACGATCACATCCACGTCGACTTGATGCGGCGCACGAGCGGCCGGCGCATCTGCCAGCCCGGCGCGGTCGACGGCGAGACGGTCGCCACGCGCGCGCAAGCCCGCCAGCCGGCCGGATCGGTGCCGCCTTCCAGGCCGTTGACACGACCTGCGCCGGTGGAGCGCAATGCGCCGATCGACCAGCACAACGATCCCTACGCCTGGCGCGGCGCAGCGATGAAGAGCGACGATGCGCTGGTCACCGGCTCGACCCGCGCGCCACGCCAAGCAACCAAACCATCGCCCGTCGATGACGACTGGATTGAGGACGACGGTCCCAGGCCGGCGGTGTCAAGTTTGCGATAGCACCCGCAAGGGCTTGACCTTGACGCCAGCGCCAGACTCGGACGTTTGCTGGCGGCAAGAGGTGTAGTGTGCTATGGTGTTTTCATGAGTCCATCGACCAAAACGATACTCGAAAAGGTCGCCTCCTGGCCCGAGGAGGACCAAGAAGAGCTGGCCGAATTGGCGCGCGAGATCGAGGCACGCCGTACCGGCGTCCATCAATTGTCCGACGACGAACGCGCGGCCGTGCGCACTGGCATGGACGCGGCGCGGCGCGGTGAGTTTGCTCCGGACCACGAGATGGAAGAATTCTATCGGCTGCACCGCAAGACATGAGGGTCCGGTTTAGCCGGCCGGCGCAAGCCGATCTCGAACGAATTTACGCCCAAAAATTTACGCCTAAGTCAGCCGGGACAATCCGAGCGAAGCCTCGCGGCTCATAACGCGGCTGGTCGAACGCGCGCGGGTACTGGGGGAGAGCCCCTATGAGGGGCGCGCGACCGACGAGCCCAACGCACGGGTGGTCGCCGTTCCCAACCTGCGGTATTTCATTTTCTACACCATCGCCGAAAACGAAGTGCATATCACACACATTCGGCACACGTCGCGGCGCCGGCCGCCACACTGGCAGCGCTGATGCGTCAGGGATGGAAGCCGAACGGCCGAAACCATTCTACGGGTTCGGTTCACGACAGTCAGGCGCCGGAGGCGGACGCCCATGAAAAATTTCAATTCGTTGTTGGTCGAAGAATCCGTGGGTCGCGAAACAGATATTGCACTAAACAGCTCCGCGGTAAGAGTGGATCCAGTCCGGGACCCTCCTCGGCGACTCATCTCAGACCGAACACCTTGGCGATCAGCGGCGTGTCGACTACCACGTGTGGCGCGACGGTGTGGTAGGCAATGGCGTGGACCCAGGCGTTGCCAGTGCGCAAAGTTATGACCGTCTTCATCATGCCGGGGCCGAAATATTGCAGGACCACAAATATCAAGGATAGCGCGATATCCCGCGGGGTAGTGAACACCGACCAACCCTCGACGATGTGCATGGCCGCATAGGTGCTACCGCCCAGGAGAACCGTGGCCGCGTAGGAGCCGGTCAGCTTTAGGTAGCGTGGAACAAGAATGGCGTAGATCAGCACCATAGTCGGCAGAACGGTGCCGATCATAAACACGCCGAACGCAAGCGGCGCCGCGATCAGAAGCTGGCGGGCGCTCAGCTGAAAGATTCCAGGAAATGCGCTGAGTTCGACCAGACTTTCAATCACCATCACCACAACGATCACTAGCAGATCGTTCATCCGATCGGTCGAGCGAAGATTCAACTGCGTGGCTGAATAGCGCCGACGGAACCACAGATAGGGCACGACGGCGAACACCACAAAATTATAGATCGTCCAGGTCCAAAGCTCCCCGACGGTGGGCGGGACGCTGCAACCGAACAAGGTGCCGGCGATGTGGAAACTGAAAGGCCGGTAGCCGATCGCCGGACCGAGCAGCCAACCGCCGAGCTGGCCTAAGGCCGCATATCCGAGAAGGAGAGTTGTCTCCCGAGCCGCCTGCGCGCGCTCGGGCGCCCGCGCGGCGAGATCGGGAATCACCCGCCGCCCGGTCAAGAGGTAAACCACGGCCATGAGCACGAAGATCTCGATCAAGCCGAAGCTTGGCAGCGCGACTTGCTGGATGAACGGCATCTGCGCTAATGCTGGCCTGTCGAACGGAAGAAAGCCTCCGGACAATATGACGACGGCCACGTTGGCGACGATCCAAAGGGCCGCCGCGAGTTGAACGGCAGGATGCAGGACAGCACCGCGGATGACCGCTGCAAGCAAAGAAAGTTGCGATTGGGCAACATTCATCCTGAAATCCCCGGATAAGTTTTGAATTGAAAATCGACGTATTGCGATGACGTATCGATTATTATTCGCCTACGCCTTCGTCCGTCCGTAGTCTAGCAAAATAGCCCGTAGGGCGGAATACCGAAGCGTATTCCGCCACATGTTTCGTGATACGGAAGACGGCGCAAACGGCGCAATACGCTACTCTATTGCGCCCTAACTGCCCGCCTTGCCATACCCCCCCGCCGTCGGCGTCTGGATGACGATGGCTTCGCCGGCCTCGAGCACGGTGGCGTCGCAACCCTGTAGCTTTTCGATCCGGCCATCCTTGCGGCGCACGGAATTTTCGCCCACCTGGCCGTTGCCGCCGCCGGCCAGACCAAACGGCGGCACGCGGCGGTGGCCCGACAAAATGGTGCACTCCATTTTTTCCAGAAATCTGATGGTGCGGCGGACGCCGTCGCCCGCATTCCATTTGCCGCGCCCGCCGGAATTTATGCGGATGTGAAAATCCTCCAGCAGCACTGGATAGCGGAACTCCAGCACCTCCGGATCGGTGAGCCGCGTATTCGTCATGTGCGTGTGCACGGCGTCGGTGCCGGGAAAGCCGGGACCGGCCGGCGAGCCCGAGCAGATCGTCTCGTAATACTGGTATTTGTCGTTGCCGAAGTTGAGATTGTTCATGCTGCCTTGCGCGGCGGCCAGCGCACCGAGCGCGCCGAACAGCGCATCGGTGACCGCTTGCGAGGTTTCCACGTTGCCGGCGACCACGGCGGCGGGATATTCCGGCGACAGCATGGAGCGCTTGGGAATGACGATGTTGATCGGCCGCAGGCAGCCGGCGTTCATCGGGATGTCGTCGTCCACCATCACGCGAAACACATAGAGCACGGCGGCGCGCGCCACCGGCTCGGGCGCGTTGAAATTGGTAGTCTGCTGCGGCGAGGTGCCGGTGAAATCGACCGTGGCCTCGCGCCTCGATTTGTCGACGCTGATTTTCACCTTGATGAAGGTGCCCTGGTCCATCTCGTAGCAAAACGCGCTGTCGTGCAGCCGGTCGATCACGCGGCGCACGCTTTCCGCGGCATTGTCCTGCACATGCCGCATGTAGGCCTTCACCACCGGAAGCGTGAAATGCGCCACCATCTTGCGCAGCTCGTGCGTGCCTTTTTCGTTCGCCGCGATCTGGGCTTTGAGATCGTTGACGTTCTGCAGCGGATTGCGCGCCGGATATATTGCGCCGGTCAGCGCCGCATAAATCTCGCGCTCGCGGAAACGCCCGCGGTCGACCAGCTTGAAGTTGTCCATATAGACGCCTTCCTGCTCGATCGTGGTGGCGTTGGGCGACATCGAGCCGGGCGAGATACCGCCCACATCGGCGTGGTGGCCGCGCGAGGCCACCCAGAATAGGATTTTCGGCGTCATCCTGAGGTGCGCGCCGCCCTTCGAGGCTCGCGTCGCTCGCACCTCAGGGTGACGGCGCGCCTCGAAGGATGATGTATCGAACACCGGCGTGCATACGGTGATGTCGGGCAAATGCGTGCCGCCGTTATAGGGCGCGTTGATGGCATAGACATCGCCCGGCCGGATGCGGCCGCGGTTATCCCGGATGACGGTCTCGACTGAGCGATCCATGGAGCCGAGATGCACCGGCATGTGCGGCGCGTTGGCCACCAGCGTGCCCGCGCCGTCAAACAAAGCGCAGGAGAAATCGAGCCGCTCCTTGATGTTGACCGAGTAGGCGGTGTTCTGCAGCGCGACCCCCATCTGCTCGGCGATCGACATGAACAGATTGTTGAACACTTCGAGCATCACCGGATCGGCTTTGGTGCCGATGGCGCTCTGCCGCTTGATCGGCACGATGCGCGCGAGGATGAGGTGATTTTTTGCGGTGATCTCGGCTCGCCAGCCGTCCTCGACCACGACGGTCTGATGCGGCTCGACGATGATGGCGGGCCCCTTGACCTTGTGGCCGGGCTCAAGCTGCTCGCGCGTGTAGACGGATGCCTCATGCCAGCGGCCAGAGGAAAAAAATTTAGTCCGGCGGGCAGGGGAGGGCAGCTTTGCGCGTGTTATCTTGAAAGTCCGCTCGCGGAACTTCCCCCCGCCGCCGATGGCCTCGACCGATACCGCTTCGAGCACCAGCTCCTTCTTGCGGTCGATGAATCCAAAGCGCGCCTTGTGGGCGCGCTCGAACGCTTTTTTCATTGTCGCGAGTGGCACGATCTTCACCTCCCCCTGGAGGGGGGAGGTCGCCCGCCGTAGCCCGAAGGGCGAAGGCGTGGCGGGAGGGGGTGATTTTCTTCCGCTACGCTTTTGCTTCACCCCACCCCGGCTCGCCGCTGAGACGCGGCTCGATAGCCGATGCTTCGCATCGGCGTCTTTGCCTTTAAAGACGGCGGCCGGAGGCCGCCTTTGCCCTCCCCCTCCAGGGGAGGGTGAAGCAGTGCCTGCACCCACCACCAGCGCCGTGTCGGTGCCGGCGTAGCGGATATGCGCGCGCATTATCACAGCGATCTTTGCGGACGGCACACCTTGGCTTGCGACTTCCGCCTGGGCAATCTTGCCCAGATCGCCGCCGATGCGTTTCATCGCGGCCAGCGCCTTTGTTCCGAACGGCTCCTCGATCGCTTGCTGACGGGTGGCGCGCACATCGGCGAGGCCCATGCCGTAGGCGGAAAGCAGCGACGAGAACGGGTGGATCAACACCTTGCTCATGCCGAGCGCATCGGCGACCAGGCAGGCATGCTGGCCGCCGGCGCCGCCAAAGCAATTGAGCGCGTAGCGCGTCACATCGTAGCCGCGCTGCACCGAGATTTTCTTGATCGCGTTTGCCATGTTCTCGACCGCGATCTTGATGAAGCCGTCGGCCACTTCCTCGGCGCTGCGGCCGTCGCCGATTTCGCGCGCCAACGTAGCAAAGCCCTCGCGCACGGCGCGCGCATCCAGCGGCAAATTCTGCGCGGGTCCAAATATTTTCGGAAAGAAATCGGCAATGAGCTTACCCACCATCACGTTCGCATCGGTCACCGCAAGCGGCCCGCCGCGGCGATAGCACTTCGGCCCCGGATTGGCCGCCGCCGAATCCGGCCCGACGCGAAAGCGCGCGCCGTCGAAATGCAGGATCGAGCCGCCGCCCGCCGCCACCGTATGGATCAGCATCATCGGCGCGCGCATGCGCACGCCGGCGACTTCCGTTTCGAACGCGCGCTCATATTCGCCGTCGAAATGCGACACATCCGTTGAGGTGCCGCCCATATCAAAACCGATCAGCCGCACAAAGCCCGCGGCGCGGCCGGTCTCGGCCATGCCGACCACGCCGCCCGCGGGACCCGACAGGATCGCATCCTTGCCTTGGAACAATTCCGCCGCCGTAAGCCCGCCCGACGACATCATGAACATCAGGCGGATGGTGTCGGCCGCTTGCTCCGCTTCACCTCCCCCTGGAGGGGGGAGGTCGCCGCGCGCAGCGCGGCGGGTGGGGGTGATCTCTTGGCTTTGCCGTTCACCCCACCCCGGCCGCTTCGCGGCCGACCCTCCCCCTCCAGGGGAGGGTGAAGTGGAGTATGCGGCACGGCCTGTCGCTAATTCCTTCGCCACTCGCCCCACATACGCGCGCAGGATTGGCGAGAGATAGGCATCGACCACGGTCGTATCCCCGCGCCCGACCAGCTTGATCAGCGGCGAGACTTCGTGACTCACCGAGACTTGCGGAAATCCCATTTCGCGCGCGAGCGCAGCCACCGCCTGCTCGTGTGCCGGGTAGCGGTAGGCGTGCATGAACACGATTGCCACCGCCTTGATGCCGTCGGCTTGCGCTTGCGCAAGATCCCGCCGCACCGCGGCAAGCTTGGGCAGCAGCTCCACGCTGCCGTCCGCGCGCACGCGCTCGGCAACCTCGGCCACGCGCTCGTAAAGCATCTCTGGTTTGATGATGTGGCGCGCAAAAATTTTGGGCCGCGCCTGATAGCCGATGCGCAGCGCGTCGCGGAAGCCTTTGGTGATGAGCAGCAGCGTGCGCTCGCCCTTGCGCTCCAAGAGCGCGTTGGTCGCGACCGTGGTGCCCATCTTCACAGCGCCGATCAGACCCGGCGGGATTGGAGCCCCTTTTTGCAGTCCAAGCAGGTTGCGGATGCCCTGCACCGCGGCGTCGCCATAGGCTTCTGGATTTTCCGACAGCAGCTTATGCGCGACCAGCCGGCCGTCAGGCTGCCGGCCCACCACGTCGGTAAACGTGCCGCCGCGGTCGATCCAGAAGTCCCATGTGCCGTTGGCGGTACTCTTGGCGGTGCTGCCGGCTGGGTTGCGTTGCGCCATTGATCCGTTCCCGTGACCGCACCGCTTGCAACAGGTAGCAGGAAGGCGCGATGTTACTTTTTCGCGGTTCCGGGCGATCACCAATAAGGATGATCTAGCGGCATCGGCTGGGACCGCCAAGAAGGGAATCGGACCATCGGGACCGTCGCTTGGTCACTGCCAGCAATATCGTAAGGACTCAAACAATGAAAATCGTGGGTTTTGAAGCGCAAGGACAATTAAGACTGGGCGCGGTCGAGGGCGACCAGGTGGTAGATCTCCAAGCGGTCGATGCAAATCTCCCCGGCGATCTCGCGGAAGTGCTTGCCAGGACCAACGGCGACTTAAAGCCGCTTGCCGAGCTTGCCAAGAAAGCGCAGGCCACCGCGCGCCGGCCGCTCAAGGGGCTTAAATTCGGTCTGCCGGTGGCGCGTCCGGGCAAGGTCGTCTGTCTCGGGCTCAACTACCTCGAACACGTCAAGGAAGGCAGCCAGCGCGACAATATACCGAAGTTCCCTACCATCTTCATGCGCGGCAATACTTCGCTCGTACCGCACGAAAGTCCGATCATCCGGCCCAAGGTGTCGGAGACGCTCGACTACGAAGCCGAGCTGATCTTCGTCATCGGCAAGCGCGCCAAGCACCTGACCATGGCGAACGCGACATCCTGCATCGCCGGCTATTCTTGCGGCAACGAAGGTTCGGTGCGCGAGTTCCAGCGCAAGACCTCGCAATGGGACATGGGCAAGAATTTCGACCGCACCGGCGGCTTCGGACCATGGCTGGTGACGTCTGACGATCTGCCCGATGGCGGCAAGGGATTGAAGATACAGAGCAGACTCAACGGCCAGGTCATGCAGTCGGACAATACCGACAACATGATGTTCCCCGTGGCCGAAACGCTCGTCTACGTCACCCAGGGGATTACACTTGAGCCGGGCGACGTCGTGTTCACCGGCACGCCCTCGGGCGTCGGTCATGCGCGCAAGCCCAATCCGGTGTGGATGAAGCCGGGCGACGTCTGCGAAATCGAAATCGAGCGCGTCGGTATCTTGCGCAATCCCATTGCGGACGAAAAATAATCCTCCGCGTCGTATCGCTCGCTTGCCGAGAAGGGGGCCACCTTGACGCGGGCCGCTCGATTTCCGCCCGCCCGCGAAAATGCTAGCCTGGTTAGACGTTGACACGCGGAACCTTTGACCCCGATCATGCAACAGCCGCGCGCCGTGACTGGCATTGCCGCCGCGCCGGATGCGCAAGGCTCCGGCGCTTTGCCGCTTGTTCGGGCAAACGGCGTGACGCTGCAATACAAGACGCCCGATCATCTGGTCACCGCCACCTACCGGGTGAGCTTCGATATCTTTCCCGCCGAGCGCTATGTCATCCTCGGGCCGTCCG
This sequence comes from uncultured Hyphomicrobiales bacterium, assembly GCA_964575715.1. Classification (GTDB taxonomy): domain Bacteria; phylum Pseudomonadota; class Alphaproteobacteria; order Rhizobiales; family Xanthobacteraceae; genus PNAI01. Next base: position 29,958 of record CAZNSG010000036.1, read on the forward strand.
GCTGCGGCAAATCCACCATCCTCAAGGCGATCGCCGGCTTTATCAAACCGGTCGAAGGCGAGATTCTGCTTAAGAGCAAGCCGGTCACCGGATCCGGGCCCGACCGGCTGATGGTCTTTCAGGAGTTCGACCAGCTGCTGCCGTGGAAAACGGTGCTCGGCAACGTCATGTTCCCGATGATCGAAAACGCTATTCCGCGCGCCGAGGCCGAAAAGCGCGCGCGCGAGGCCATTGCCAAGGTCAACCTGGTCGATTTCACCGACGCCTATCCGCACATGCTTTCGGGCGGCATGAAGCAGCGCTGCGCCATCGCGCGCGCCATGGCCATGAAGCCCGACGTGCTGATGATGGATGAGCCCTATGCCGCGCTCGATGCGCTCACCCGCCGCAAGATGCAGGACGAGCTGCTTCAGCTCTGGGATGACATTCGCTTCACGCTGGTATTTGTCACCCATTCGATCGAGGAGGCCGTCATCCTCGGCTCGCGCATTCTGGTGCTCTCGCCGCATCCCGGCCAGGTGCGCGCCGAACTCAACAGCCCGGGCTTTGCCTACGACGCCCGCAGCGGCGCGGCCTTTCAAGAGCTAGTGCAGAAAATCAGCCGCATGCTGTTCGGCGACCGCGCCGGAACCAATTGACGGAGCTTCGAGATGTCCGACACCGCAGTCAAAATCACGCCATTCGTGCGGCGCGAATACATGCACGAGGTTCAGGTGCTGGCGAGCATCGGCGAGGTGACTCGCGCATTGCCGCTCGCGGAGCGGCTGTGGAATACCGCCGCGTTGCGGCGCATCTTCATCTTGATCCTGCTCGCGGCTTGTTGGGAGGCCTATGCGCGATTTGCTGCAAATCCGCTACTGTTCCCGACCTTCAGCGATACCATGGACGCGTGGTGGAGCGGCATCGTCTCCGGCGTGATCCCGGCGCGGCTCTGGGTGACCTTGCGCACGCTGGTGATGGGCTATGCGCTCGGTCTCGTGCTTGCGGCAGTGTTCGTGACCCTCGCGGTGTCGACGCGCTTTGGAACCGATCTTCTGTCCACGCTCACCGCGATGTTCAATCCGTTGCCGGCGATCGCGCTGCTGCCGCTAGCACTTCTCTGGTTTGGTCTCGGCGCACCTTCGATCGTTTTCGTAATCGTCCATTCCGTGCTGTGGGCAGTGGCGCTCAATACCCATGCCGGCTGCACGGCGGTTTCCGAGACGCTGCGCATGGCCGGTCAGACCTTCGGGCTGACGGGCTTTCGCTTTGTCGTGAAGATTTTGATGCCGGCGGCGTTTCCGGCGATCCTCTCCGGTCTCAAGATCGGTTGGGCGTTTGCCTGGCGCACGCTGATTGCGGCCGAGCTGGTATTCGGCGTTTCTTCCGGTTCGGGCGGGCTCGGCTGGTTCATCTTTGAAAACCGCAACCTGCTCGACACCGCCAACGTCTTTGCCGGCCTGCTCACGGTGATGGCCGTTGGGCTCTTGGTCGAAGGCGTGATCTTTCGTTCCATCGAGATCAAGACCATCCGGCGCTGGGGCATGCAGCACGGCTGAGGATTTGCTCTCAAAGTTTGGGGGAATCGGAGTGATGCAGCGCCCATTTAGGGTGCTATAATCCCCTCAACAATAACCGAAACCAGGGAGGATCAAGATGACCATTCAGCGCGCGTTCTTTGTCGTAGCGGCCCTTGCGCTGTCAGGCGCCCAGATGCCGTCCGCTTTGGCCCAGGACTGGCCCACGAGGCCGGTCCGTATTCTGATCGGGTTTGGCGCCGGCGGCGGGACCGATGTTGCCACTCGCATCGTAGCAGACGGGCTTTCCGAGTTGCTGAAGCAGCAGTTCGTCGTCGAGAACAGAGTCGGCGCCGGCGGCACCATTGCTGGCGGTGCAGTCAAGCAGTCGCCGAATGATGGCTACAC
>CAZNSG010000037.1:0-44538 GCA_964575715.1 uncultured Hyphomicrobiales bacterium
TCTGCTCGATGACACTTTCGAGCGAGCTGTACGGCACGTAGGCATAGCCGGCGCGCAGCAGGAGCAAGGTCGTAAGGATTCGGCTCAGCCGACCGTTGCCGTCCTGAAACGGATGAATTTCGAGAAACACGACGGTGAAAATGCCGATAACGAGCAGCGGGTGCAGCCGGCGTTCCTCATTCACCTGATTGAACCAGGTTACGAGATCGGTCATCAGACCGGGTGTATCGAAGGGCGTTGCTGTCTCGAAGACGATGCCGATCTGTTTGCCGGTTTCGTCAATCGCGGCAACGCTGTTCGACGAGGTTTTGTATTCACCCCGATGCCGCGCATCCTTCTCGCTGTGGACTAGGAGGTTGCTATGTAGCTGCTTAATGTGGTTCTCGGTGATGGCGATGTCTTGCCACGACCGGAACACCAGCTCCATCACCTCGGCGTAGCCTGCTACTTCCTGCTCGTCGCGGCTGGCAAAGGATTTGATCTCAAGATTGGCGAGCAGCCGCTCGACCTCACGGTCGGACAGCTTGCTGCCCTCGATACGGGTTGAGGAGCCGATGCTCTCGATCGTCGCCACGCGCCGCAACGCGGAGAGCCGTTCCGGTGCGAGCGTGCCCAACGCGCGCCACGCGCCTTTGAACTCGTCGATCTCGGCAATGAGTGCCAAGATCTCTGGAGTGATCCGGATGGCCTCGGTGTTAATCGTTCGGTTTGGCACACCCGAATAGACACCCAATTACGCCTAATTAGCAAGCCAAATCTTCGCCCAATTCCACCCGATCAGACCGTCTTTCTCAACTCGGAGTGATATTCGGCGATTTTCGGGGGGTGAACAAGCAAAAGGTGAGTCGGGGCAAGGGCCATCGATTTCAAAACGGCTGCTGCCTTGGCGACGGCCACGAACGGCTCCGCCGCAATCACCGTTAAGATTGCCGGCGCGGAAGTTCGTGCGGAACCATGTGTCTATCCCGGCTGGCTGCGGGATGCTGCGGGCCGTGAAGGCGGCGACATGATCGCGGTGCCGGCTGGGGTGAAGGTTCTGGTGGCCACAAAGCCCGTAGACTACCGCAAGGGCGAAGATGGCCTCGTGGCTCTGGTACGCGAGGCGCTGGGGCATGATCCGTTCTTGGGAACGCTCTTCATCTTCCAGTCGAAGCGGGCTGACCGGCTGAAGATCCTGGCCTGGGACGGGTCCGGGCTCTTCCTATTCTGAAAGCGGATCGAGCATGGCGCCTTCAAGTGGCCGCCGATGAGTGACGGCGTGATGCGGTTGGAGGCATTCAACAGCGCGGCGATCGCTTCGCGCGCGAGCGCATTGGCGCGTCCTGGGGAGATGAGCGATGTGCCGCTTAATCTCTCGCCGGCGCAGATTTGACTTCTAAGTCAGGAGCGCGCGAACCTCGGAATCGGCGAGCAGCCGGTCAAAATAGGCAATGGTTTTTGTTAGGCCTTCCTTGAGCGGGGTGCTCGGGGTCCATGACAAAATGTCATTGGCTCGAGAAATATCCGGGCGGCGCTGGCGCGGATCGTCATTGGGCAGCGCCCGATGAACGATGCGGGAGCGGGACCCGGTCAATTCAATTATCTTTGTGGCAAGTTCTTGAATCGAGAATTCAGTTGGATTGCCTATATTCACAGGTCCCGTGACCTCATCGGGCGTGTCCATGAGACGAACGAGACCGTCGATCAGGTCATCGACATAGCAGAACGAGCGTGTCTGATTGCCATCGCCGTAGACCGTAATGTCGCGTCCCAACAGCGCCTGAACAATAAAATTCGACACCACGCGCCCATCGTTGGGATGCATGCGCGGCCCATAGGTATTGAAAATTCGCGCCACTTTGATGCGCAGCCGGTGCTGCCGCCAATAATCAAAGAACAGCGTTTCGGCGCAGCGTTTGCCTTCATCATAACATGAGCGCTGGCCGATCGGATTGACATGGCCCCAGTAATCTTCGGTCTGCGGATGCACATTTGGATCGCCATAAACTTCGGACGTCGAGGCTTGCAGGATCTTTGCTTTCACGCGTTTGGCGAGTCCGAGCATATTGATCGCGCCGTGCACGCTGGTTTTGGTCGTTTGCACCGGGTCATGCTGGTAGTGCACCGGGGATGCCGGGCACGCCAAATTATAGATTTCGTCGACTTCAACATAATATGGGAAGGTCACGTCGTGGCGGACAAGCTCGAAGCGCTTGTTGCCGATCAGATGCTCGATGTTGTGCCGGGAACCGGTGAAAAAATTGTCGAGGCAGAGCACCTCGGCATTCTTCGCCAATAGGTGCTCGCATAAATGCGAACCGAGAAATCCCGAACCACCGGTAATCAGTACGCGCTTTTGCAGATGCATGGTTTCACTCTTAGTACAACTGCGATGCTGCACTTTGCATCAAACGAGCAGGGAGGAATAGCCATCAAAATAAGACGGTCTTCAACGGCATCACCAATTGCATATCGGCCGATGATACTATCAGCTTCCATCATGTTAATGATGTCGAGGGTTTGTTTCATCCTCATTGAGATTGCCCAATAGCTTTGGCGGGAAACTCACGGTACAGCCGCGCTCACAACAACTTTCGACCCTGCGAGATAACAAAACTCATTTGTTCGCTAACCCACCACGCCATCGCGCTGATGCACAATTTCCGTAATTACACTCAAAGCGCACCCATTTAGAGAGGTGCGCAATAAATGTGACCTCACTCATTGATTCCAAGCAATGCCCTGAAAATCACGCTTCAAACGACGACCGGTTACCGCGAATGCGTAGTCACCGATAAGATGATCGAGGCAAATTTGGTCCCATTGCTCCATGGCGGCGAGCATCAATTGCCAGCCTAAAGCTACATTGGCACTGGACCATTGCGCTTCTGCGCGGAAACCACAAAACCTCTGGGCCGCAAGCATGCGCGAACAGTTGAAGACAACGTTGGGTCAGCCATCAAACCGCCGCAGATCTGCGAGGGCTGTCATTATCTCTCGGGCGTGATGATCAGTCCCTCGGCTCGCAGCTCCTCCAACAGGTCGAGGACTTGTCTCTCGCAAACAGACGGCTCGACATCGTATTCCGTGAGCAGTGTCGCGCAAAGATCGCTAATGCGAATTGGCGTGCCAAGTAGTTTCCAGATCCGAGAACCAACTCGGTTCAGGCCATAACAAGCGCCTTTTGCGATGTTGAGCGCGACAATCTCGTCATCGATCTCTGCATCGATGAAGTTATCGCTACGTTTGACCAGACATTCGGATGATAGAGCGCGAGAACGGGTCACGACTTTATGAACCACAATTGCCAGCACTGATTTGAAAACAGCGCTGCATGATCATCAAGAACTCCGGAAAATACCTGATTTTTTGCGCGCTACGCAAGACACTTAGAGCCTTTCTGAAAAAGAATGCGAGTCGTTTCAATAAGTTGCGCGGTCTGCTCGCGAAGAGTGGTATGAGGTGCTGGCCGCGAAAAGCACGGGACTTTGGGCGGTTTCGAAACTTCGGCGAAACGAACACCTTCTCGAAGTACACTTCGAAGTTATTGAATTTGCTCGCTTTCATTTTGAGGCAGACTCTTAGACTTTTCGTCTTTTCTAAGCACCCCAAATGCGGAGGTTATTTCGATCGTGAAAGCCACATATGGCGATGTGATCTCCCACTTTCGTTTCGATTGGGCGCATAAACGGATAAAATATGATTCCTAGGGATGCGCCCCTGTGAACCGGCGGCGCGTTTTCATAATGGACAGCATCGTCTAAGTCGAGACGTATCCATTGTGCCACGCCGTTCACGCGGCCGCCATGCGATGTCAATGAGACCTTGGATTTCGTTTCCGGAAATGGTCCACCAGCCTCAAAATCGAATGTAAATAGGTCAACTGCATCTGAGCGCACACGCAATCCTTTGTCGTCCCGGCTGATGTCATAACGCGGAAAGGCCAATCGATTGAAAGGCGAAAGGTCAAATCCTTCGACGACTCTCATCTGAAAATCAGGTTCAAAATACTCTGCTAAAGCGACACGGATGCTACCCCGCGCTGGGATAACCCTGGTAGCGGGATGTGAAAGGCGCCGGACCGCATGCTCAAGGGTTGCCAGCGCCCCTGCCCCAATAAGGCTTCGGCTGAGATTATCCCACACAATGACATCAACAGACCCGCCAACATCAGATTCAATATCCAAATCGAAAGATTGCTTCGCAACGACGCTTATTTTTTCGGCAAGGCCGTTATGCCTTATGACCTCGGTCGCTATAGCGGCAACGACGGGATTGGCCTCGCATGTGACAACCTTCCCGGCGCCTGCACGTGCGGCCATCATAGCAAAAAGGCCAGTACCGGATCCGATATCCAATACAAGGCTTCCTGGGCGGATGGCGCGGCGAAAAGCGGATTCATAAATTTTGTGGCGGGCACTGTCCTGAACCAATGAATAAAACCAGGAGGGCACCCCATGACTAAGTACTTCCGCAGCAAGAGCACGAATTTCAGCATCCTGCGGAGCAAGGTCGAGCGCGGATGCGCACACCTGCCGAGCGCGCTGCTCCTGTCCCTTGGCAAGAAGCAAAAGCGCCAGCCGAGCGAGCGGGAGTGGCTTATCGGCCACTTGCTTTAGCAGATTGTCCAAATCAACTGGATTGTCTGTCACTCAGTTCAGCGCTCCGATTTGCGATCAGGCCTGCGGCGGAAACGTCGCGAGCACCACGTAGCGCGAAGCGATCTCGCAGCCAACGACATCGACATTACCGGAGCGCACCCAAACGTGGGCGATCACACCGGATTGGTCGTCTCGCGCAGCGCCATAATAAAGGACCGACGGCACACCGCGCCGCCGGAGCATGAGTTGAGCCGCAAGACCCTGCTGAAAACACAAGGCGCGCCATGGCATTCGCGATGCTGTGGCAGCAACGGCCCATCGAACCCGCCTCACCTCAGTCAAACATGTCTCATGGGATGGCGTCGGCTTGCGAATCGGGCACGCTGCCAAAGCAGCAACGCGCCGGAACGGCACCACCGCTATGACAATTCCAGAAGCGGCGAGCCAGAATATAGCCTCTATTAATAGAAATCGATCGCGCCAAGACAGCCGCCACCACTTTCGCAGCTGATTCATTGGCTCCGACCACATTTCACTTGGCATTTTTCGTGATGGATCTGAAGTGACGGGCAACCGCAAATACGGATGCAGTTTACTGATTGCTTCCCGAGGCACGCCGCAGGAAGTGCCCAGCCGAGATAGCGCGCAACAGCGCATAACGATAGGGCATGATAATCTCATCTCGATCCCAACCACCCGATGGCCAATTCGTCGTCAACCTGCGTAATCGCGGCAGGTCCAGGGCTTTGCTCGCCGCTGGGCAGGCCTCGAGACGATCAAGTTCCTCTACGACACTGTCACGCGCAGCGGTGAGGTCTTCATGCCAGTCGGCTACTTGTATGCCTCTACGCCGTTCTTCCAGAACTTGCTTGGGAAGACGATCTTCCATCGCGTGGCATGCTAATGCTCTTGGCATACCGTTACGAAGGAATTGTTCCGTCGGGACCGAGAGACAGAACTCGAGGAGCCGAATGTCGGCGGTTGGATCTCTATAGTCAGTCTGCCAACCAGCCAGCCCACCCTTGTGATAATTGCCGGGGTCTACCCTCTGCAGAGCCCACAGCCGCATGGCAAGACCATCTTTCCAAGGACGGTAGACAAGATCGAGATTGCTTGCCTTCGCCCGTGCCTCAATATCGAGCTCAGCCAGCACACGGGGATTAATGGCTGTATAGTCGCTGAGCTCGAAAGCGTGTCCCTTTGTGATTTTGTTGAGCCCAACCCATAGAGTTTGTGGGCACCAGGGACCGAATGTGTTGGCCATGACACCGCGCCAGCGCATTCGCCGCGATGCAACAAGTGTTCGCGCCACCCGCCAAAGGCGCAGCCATCGTCCGCTGCGTAGCAATTCCGGCAGCAGCTCCATCCCATTATAACTTAGGCCCATGTTACCAAGGCTGCCGCCCAAGATTACGGTCAGCTCGCGTTCCCTGATGGCATTGCCGAAGCTGGACGTCATTCCGGTACCGCAAAGACCAAGCAGGGGTCTATCGAAAAGAAAGAAGTTGCGATCGAGATCAGCAAGCGGCGAGCGACCTTCATTGCGGACTAGCACGTGCTCGATGTTCGGGTAGAGCTTCGCAATCGCGGCAGCATAAGGACCCTCATCGACGATCCGGTTACGTGGAGCGGGACCGACGTAACCTTCGCGGGGCACCCCGGTAAACGCGAAAACCCGCCGTCCGGATGGCGCCAACAGTCGCGCTGCAGTGGCCGCGACAGCCCCACTGTCCAACCCGCCGCTTAAAAAGACACCCACATTGTCAGCGCCGCGCAGCCTGCAACGCACCGATTGGTCCAATAAATCCCGAAGTGCGTCGCTATAGTCTTCTGACCGAGGAAGCGCGATCCGGCGTTGGCTCGGCTGCCAATGCCGCCGCGTACTAAGGCTGTCCACCGTTATTACAACAACATGTCCAGGTTCGACTCGCTCAATGCCATGGAAGAAACTCTGCGTGCCAGTCTCCGGGATCAGTGCCAGGAATTCTGCGATCCGTTCCTCGTTGGGGGCATAGGGTACTTCCGTGAGCGCGTGCAGCCCTTTTGGCATGCTGGCGAAGGCAAATAATTTGTTGCCACGGTGATAATGCAGCGACCGCTGCCCGAGTGGATCGCGTGCAAGCAGCACCCGCCGGCGATCGCTATCCCAAACTGCAAAGGCATAGTCGCCGATGAGATGTTCAAGGCAGGCTTCGCCCCAGCGTTCAAAGGCGGCAAGAAGAACGGCGGCATCGCAGACAATACGCGCTTGCGCCTCCGAAATTCGTAATGCCTCCGTCAATTCGCCCCTATTGTCTAATCTCACATCGGCAATGAGGACATAGCGGCCTCCTCCACCGATGAGTGGCTGCCGATCGAAAGCATCTTCCGGCAGCATGCGCATCAGCCGCCGGCCAAGCGCTACATCACTGTTCGACCATTGAGCGCCATCATGATGACCGTATAACTTCTGCGCCGCGAGCATGCGTGCGCAGCCGTCGGCGGCGTCCGGACGGCCATCATAATGCCACAGACCGGCAAGCGCCGTCATTTTCCCTCAAGAGTATTGATCAGGCCAGCAACGCGAAGATCTTCAAGCAGGTCAAAACCCTGGAGTTCGCAGATGCGCATCGGCAATGTTTACCCGCAAACAAAATTGCAAAACAACATCAATTCGAGCCAGCTTTTGTGAGTAGTATTCAACTCTGCGGACGGCGCTCCGTTTAAACCGTCACGGAACCCGAGCCCACTGTTGATAACCACGATACATTGTCGATTTCAGTCCAAATAGATTCACTATGTCACCCGACAACGACGCAACAGACCGTGTCGTGAAATGTCCTAAGAATCGGAAAACCTAAAGTCTCTGAAATGCAATTCTGAATCAAAAGCCGAGTGAGCCTATTCACCCCTTACGAGTGGTTTCCGGGCGGGCCACAGCCTACCCCCTGCCCATCGTTACAAGGGGCGGCACCACCCTCGGCTCTGTTCGCAGCCAAGCGGCGCAAGGCAGGGCGTTCCCAGATTGCACGAACCTTCGGGGCTTGGCTGTTCGCTTTTCCTAAGGAATCCATGCGTTCCATCGAGCGCTCCATAGATGACTCCATTTTCAATTATTTATTAGACCAGTCTTCCCGCCCCCCGCAAGAGCTAACAATAGATAATCACAATATCTATGGTTAAAATGTAGTAGAATATATGATTGTGGACCGAATCAGGCGTTAACAATTGGCATGTTCTTCTTACAATACGTATTGTCTTGCAGGTTTGCGAATCGTTTCGGACCTCCTGCTTCCAGGGCTACCACCTTGCAGCGGCACGCTCCGAACCGGCGATGAAATTTGGATTCGGCGTTCTCGCCTACCTGAAGCTCTTTTATCCGTCACCGCGGAATTTCCTGACGGACAATGCAATAAGCATGAATTTCTGCTGAACATTCCGCAAGCCGCAAGATTCTTAATACGCGGCGGCACGGAAATTCTTGTCGATCAGGCACCCACTTGCAGCCCCGGCGATGTCTGTGCGTACTTGCTTGGTAGTGCCTTTGGGGTGCTATGCCATCAACGAGGGATCCTGCCCCTCCATGGTTCGGCGATTGACGTGGCAGAAGGCTGTGTCGCTTTTGTCGGAAATTCCGGTGCTGGTAAATCGACCTTGGTTGCGGCTCTTGGCGCGCGCGGGCACCAGGTCATCTCCGACGATGTGTGCTACCTGAAACTGGCCGATAAAGAAGGTGTACAGGCTTGGCCAGGTATCGGCCGGATCCGCCTTTGGGAAGACGCCTTGGCTGTCCTGGGTTGTGATGGGCCTGGAGTTGAGCGAGAATTCCGCGGATACAACAAATACCTCATTCCCGTTGGTCCGCCGCGGAACCCATTACAGCCACGGCGCCTGCGACGAGTCTATGATCTCGACACTGCGTCGGAAGGCAGCGCCGCGTCTGTGAGCCGGTTGTACGGAGCAGCAGCTGTCGAAGTTCTCATGCAGAATGTCTACCGGTTGGGTCTCGCCGAGCATATGGGCTGCAAACCCGCAGTATTTGTTGTGTGCGCGGCAGCAGCACGCGATGTCCTCGTCTACCGGTTCAGTCGACCTTTGGGCTTCGACGCTTTGCGCGAAGGGGTCGATTTTCTGGAAGATCACCTGCGCGACGTCTGCTAGTCATTTGATTTCCAAGGGGACCAATGCGCGGAACGCCGATTCATTGCGTTACCTTGCACATTCTCCATGATGAATGATTCCTGATGGCACCATCATTTTCCCGAGAATTTCTTCTTGCTGTTGCCTGCTCGATTTGGCCTCCCTCCGAACGCCGTTCTGAGGCCATTCGTGAGGCGGCAGCGGGTCCGCTTGACTGGGATCGTTTTCTGCGTGTCGTCAGACGCCACCGTGTGGTTGGCCTGGTCCACGATGGTCTGACACGCGTTCGGGCCGCAGTTCCATCGGGCATTGCGCAGGAGATCGGTGTGCAGGCGGCGGCGTTGGTCCGACAAAACCTTGCGTTGGCTGCAGAAGGGGTGAGGCTTCAACGCTTGTTTGCCGAAGCCGATCTGCCGGTTGTGTTTATCAAAGGTGTTTCGCTGGCGATGCTGGCTTATGGCAATCTTGGTCTTCGGGAAAGCAAGGATATTGACCTTCTTGTGCCCCTTAAGTCGGCAGCAGCGGCGAGTGCGCTTGTCGAGCGTGCTGGCTACCGACGCTTCGATCCTTCGGCTGCGATTAGCGACACGCAGCTGCGGCTATTGGTTTCCATGCGCAAGGATTTTGGTTACATCCACGAGGAGAGCCGGCTGGAGATCGAGCTACATTGGCGACTGTTTTCCAATCCGCACTTTATGGCTGAGACGTCAGTCATCGCCTCGTCGCGCGTTGTGCCAATCACAGGGACAATCGGCTTGCGCACGCTAGGGGAGGACGACCTGTTTGCCTATCTGTGCGCTCATGGCGCAGTTCATTGGTGGTACCAGCTCAAATGGCTTGCCGATGTCGGTGCGCTGCTCGCAAAGGCGCCAAACGACGGCGTGGAGCGGTTTTACCACGCAGCCGAACTGAGAGGGGTAGCTCCAGCCGCAGGGCAAGCTATTCTTCTCTGTCACCGACTTCTAGGAACGGCAGTGCCCGATCATCTCCTCGCAAGGCTCCGAAATAACTCGGTGCTGCGCTGGCTTGAGGCGACGGCCTTAAGTACGATTACGAGCGAGATCAACCCTGGTGACAAGCTGTTCGGAACTACGCGAGGCAGCCTGTCTTGCTTTCTCTTGGGGCGACATTGGCGTTATTGGCTGGCGGAGCTGCGAATCCATTTAATCTGCGAAGCTGATGTCTTGACGATTGCTCTACCAAAGCAGCTGCAGTTTCTCTATCCGTTTTTGCGCCTTCCACTTTGGCTCCGGCGTCAAGTAATGCAGCGCAGCCGGTTAATGTAAGATAGAGGGCTAGAGAATGATCTGGCTAATAGCACTTCAACAAAGCCCCATTCGTCACGATTTCGTAAGGATGCGCTTTAGGAGACGAACCCGTTCACTCGGCACAACAAGAAACTCGTCGTCGATGTGAAATGATGGAGATTTGATCCGGTATGTTCCTGAGATGCTGGTACACCCAACGGCAAAAATTTCACAATCGTCATAAATCGCCGCCGCAAAGCAATCGAGCGTGCCGAATCCGCTTCTGTCGGTACCGGAGATTTCAGTCAAAATAATAGGCCTGTCTCGCCGGATACGCTGGCACAACCCATCAAATACTTCCGACTCGAAGCCTTCCACATCTACTTTCATCAGATCGATCCTTGGCAATCCGTTCTCGGAAAAAAAGATGTCTCCTTGTCGAACAGGCAGCTTCAGGGCGGATTTGACCTCGGCGTCGGCATGAAATGTGCCCGTTCCCATATTATCGCGCGCGGGCGGAAAGAATGTAAGGTCCTCATTTCGCTTTCCAAGGCCAACTGAAAATACTCTGACATTATGGATCTTATTTTCCTTCAGTTTTTCGAGCAGCTTTGATCGAACAGGCTCATATGGCTCGAACGATATGACTTCGTCTACGAGTTTCGACATGAACAGCGTGTGTTGTCCCACGTTTGCCCCTACATCGTAGAACGCAACATTTGTCAATTGCTGGCGCAGTTCATGCGCAATGTCGCCGAGAAGCCGGAGCTCATGACTGCTATAAGCGCCGTAGACGTAAACTGACCAATCGATAAAATCGGTGAGATTGCCGCCATACGTGTGTCCAAAAAAATTGACCGAGAATGGTATCGATGTGGCGCAATCCGGAGCGGCGAATATTCTGATAATTCGGTCGCGGCCCCGTAGAACGTAATGCTGGTGTCCGATCCAGCGCGCGATGCGATATTTCAATGGAACTTGCACTAAGCGGGTTTCCGCTTGAACCGAGGCTGGGAAGTTAGTTCAACCCAGCAAAAGGGACAGGGCTATCGCATTTGAAAATCGTCCGGATTCGAACGAGCAAACTGGTCTTCCACACCGCCCGCTTGAGCTTTCCGCGCATACGCACCTCACAAGAATTAAATTAAACCGGTTCAGCTGAGCATCTCTGGACAATTGGACTGCACCTCATCATTGGACCGGAATGCCGGCCATTATATACTTCCGAGGGTTCAAAGTTGTGGTGTGCATAGAATGCATCTGCCCCTACGCTCAGATATCGAACGTTTCATTTACTCGGCGGAACAAGCAATCAAGCTCAGAGATTGATGTGGGATCCTGGCGCCACAGGAAACTAACCGGTTTGATTTGCGCCAGAACAAATCCCGCTATCCTCATGATTCGAATCGCCTCTTCGAAGCTCCATACCTGCTCATACATGTGAACGATCGGGACCTCTAATAAGACTCCGTGAATAACCTTGAGAGCGTTCGATGCTCCTAGCAATATCTGTTGCTCAAATCCTTGCGCGTCTATCTTCAAAAATGGCCTTTCTGACTGTTGCAATTTGCAAATATCGTCTAGTCGAAATACGTCGATTTCCTCGACGTAGCTCACCGCGCTATTCTCCTCAAAAGCTGCCGCATTTCTAGTCTGCGGAAGTAGCGAGCTAAACGTGTTGAACTTGGCAACATTTAATTTTGCTCGCCCAGAAACCTCCCCAAGCGCGAAATTATGTGCTATCCATTTCGCATCATTCGACGTTCGACTATTAAGGTCTTGGAATGGTTGGCTTGCTGGCTCAAAGGAAATGATGGATCCAGAATAGCCGTAAGCTCTCAGCTCGGCACCGAACTGGCCCTTATTCGCACCCACATCCAAGACCAGGTTGATCTGTCGCGCTTTCAGAAAATCGACGAGGTCTGGTTTCCGCTGCTGAATATCGTATCCAAGGGTGCGGATTAGGCTGCGAATTTGATTTTTAATTGCACCCACGGCGGATCCGCTCATGATCGCATATTGAACGCTGCGTGCTCAGTTTAAATCCGAACCCTCGCAGCGTGGCATCCTACTTCTTTTGACGGACAGGCGACGAAGAAAGCGCAAAAGATCGAACTTGATGACAAAGGGTGTGGAGTTCGCGCCATCCGAGCGCTCGCCAGGCACGCAGAAGAATGATCTCCGTCTCGAAGGAGTACTCTGAGTACCTTGATACAATTGTCGTGAGCAGCCGATCGAGAAAGATGTTCGGTGCAAAATGATCACTGTAAATTTGGCGAGCCCGTTGACCCATTGAAATGGCTTTGCCCTCCAGGCGATCAAGCATCACCGGTATGCTAGATATGTCGCTTTCAAGGATCGGGACGCAAAACTCGCTCCACGGGATTCCAGGCGGTGGCTGCCATTGGTCACTAATTACTACTGGTGCACGGCCGAGGGACATTGCTTCGAAAATACGAATGCTGGAAGTGCCGAAACCTCTCGGGCAGAGAACAAATTTTGATCGTTTAATGAGATCGGCATATGTCCTCCAATAATCAAACGGACGGAAGCGCCTGGCGCCGTCTTCGATATCCAGACAAGGCGTATTCTCGTTATCCAATTGCTGCACCTTCTTCCGAATCGGGTGCGTAGTGATGCGACCAAGGAACGAGAACAAAAACTCAGGCTCCACATTATTGGTTGAATTCCAACCGTCCTGGGTGTTTGCACTATCAGTAGGCAAGAAAGACCAACTGTGCGCCCAGGGATGCGGTCTTGACAATGACGGATACGCGCCCGGCAAGACCGGGAAGGGCCAGTCGGATTCGGAAAACAGGAAATGCTTCGCAGCAGGAACGGCTCTGACCCGCTTGAGCAATCGCGGCAGCTCAGCAAGACCGAGGTAGCCATTTTCAAGGTAGAGTATTATTTCTGCTTCTGTTTGCTCTCGCGCAATTTCGAAATTCTCAAGACCATATTTTTTTAGAAGTTCGCGACCTGCAGAAAGAACCGGATTGCCTCGCAAGTTAACGCTGGTCACGTAAACTTTGTTTTTCGATATTGAGCCGCTCATTCTAAATGTGACACTGTTAGGTCGTGTTGACTGTTCAGAGTTCGTTTTTCTGTCAAATACCCTTCAATGCTTGGCAATTGCTCTTGAAGCAGCGGCTAATAAAAGGACCGCGTAACATGCTTACGCCCTGCGCTGCATTCGATGAAGAGCGGCAATGAGCGCGACTTCACTGCGCGTGACATCGAAACACAAAGATCGTTTTGTTGAAGTCGGGCGCATTTCTAATAGCCTATCTCGATCCCCTGTCAATTCCCGTAGCTCGGACCGCAAAGACGAGGGATCGGCCCAAGAGAACACCCGGCCACAAGAGGCGTCGACGACGTCGGCCGCGCAACCAACGACATCGCTCACGAGCACTGGACGGCCACAGGCCAAAGCTTCATTCACGGCGAGACCCCAGGTTTCACCGAAAGCTGAGGGAAGCACAAATAGGTCCCCCAGACGATACACCACAGGCATGCGGCTCTGGTTCTGAAAGGGCAACACGCGAAAGCGGTCTGGATCGCTGTTTGCAACAGCCTTCACTTCTGCATCCAGTTCGCCGCTACCGACCATTACCAATAGCAGCTGCCGGTCGTGTGACGCCTGAACCGCGCGCATCATTTCGACGGGCCGTTTCCTGGACTCGAATTTTCCGGCAAATAACAGCACGCACCGGTCGGGGGAAATGCCGAGTTGCTGCCGCCACCTGCCCGCTTCCTTTTCGAGCGCTTCGTGCGGCTCGGCAAACCGACTGACATCGATGGAGTGGGGGCACATGTGGAGCCGATCCGGTCTCACGCCAAAGGCTTCGAAGTATGCCCGGTTGGCCTTTCCCACGACCAAGAACCCAGTCGGCCAGGAAAATACGCGTCTTAAAATGGCGCGCTTCACCCACCAGAAAGGCCCGTTCGTCGTTCGGTCGAGCAGATGGGAATCTCCGCGGAAAAGAACGGGAACGCCTTGCTTGCGGAATGCCCGCATTGCCAGAAGGTGAGAATACCATGCCCATCCGTTTACCAGCACCACGTCCGGACTCCACGCCATGACGCGCTGGACGAGTGACGGATTTCTTAAGCCAAAGAAATGATGCGTACCTGGATCGGAGGATATATTCGGAACCAGTTCAGACTCGTAGCCATCAGTTACGGGGATGTCCCAGGATAGGGAAATATTGAACCCACGGTCTGCAACCGGCGCCTGGCCCGCGTGCCAGGTAAATAACACCTTCACTGCCAAATCATCCCGGCGCGCCAATCTTTGATAGAGCGGCGCATAGTATTGGATTGGGTGCGAGACGATGATAGCAAGTTTTGTTCTCGAGATGGTCATGAATTAATAACAGCTCGGACAGACTCTTGCTTGTCAGCACCAATTCGCAAATGAACTATAAGTTGGCATACTGAGGTCTTATCGAGCCGTAGGCCGCATCGACCTTGTTATCTTCCCTCTAGCGCTTTTCGCCTTTCAAACGATTCCAGCGCGCTGTCAACCGCAGCTGCCAAGAGGCGAGCACTGTTGCGAGCTGAATATGCTTCGAATGTGTCCCATCGGACGGCTTCCGCGGAATATTGCGGATTGCGGATAAAGGCTGCCAGCTCGGTAGCCAGTTCACTGGCCTCAGGTAAAGTATCATCTGCAAACGTCACAGTCCGTCCGGCCCGGCTTTCGCGCAACACATTTACGGCGGTGCTTTGCTCATGGAGAATTGCGAAAATCGGCCGCTTGGCTTGTACTGACTGATAGATCTTAGATGGTGTGTAATGGCTCTCGGTGGAGCCGAGGATAAGGATAGCGGATGCGTGCGTTAAATGGTTGAGCACATCCATATAGCTGATCCGGCTGGGATGTTCGTCTACCCAGCGCTCTAGCCCGAAGCGCTGCACGTGGGGCCGAATATTGTATCCCGTTCGATCGTTGGCCGATCTACCGGTGCCGACAAAATGAATTCGCAATCGCTCCAAGACCTCCGGATCGCGGTTGCGCAGTCCGGCCAAGCCCTCCAGCAGCCGTTCCAGCACGGTATACGCCATGGGCAGCATGGCACCCGCGTAAACCATGTGAAACAACCCGTCATGCTCGGGGAACAGAAAGGTCTTGCGCAGTGTTTCGCGCAGATGTCGATAATCGTCCTCCGAATTTCCGATCGGCATGGCCGCCGTCACGCATTGGTCGCGCAGATGCGGGTTTCGCTCCAACACCGCCTCGTAATAGAGCGGCGCGACACCGGTGATCAGGGATGCATTCTTCACCGCCCAGGGCTCCAGCCAATTTGCTAGTCGGCGGGAGGCCCACGCTTTGCTGAACGGCTTTTCGACGCCGGGCCAGACATCTACCCAAGGATCCTGATAATCGATGCCGAACGGAAAGCGATGACGGCGGTACAGGAATTCTCCCAGCAAGGCCGCGTAGTTCGACGGAATCGTGATATGAACGAAATCGATCTCCTTGCGGGCTACGAGCTCGTCAAGCGCATTAAACTGCCAATAAAGCGCGCGCAAGCCGATGTCGCCCGCGAGCCGCACAGGCTTTACCGAAATTGCCTTCGTTCGAATAACGCGCAATTCGGAATTGACAAGCTCCAGCAACGCTGGATCGAGATTTTCTTCGTAGTAATCCGGGTGCGCGGTGACGACAATGGGCTCCCATCCGAATTCCGGTAGATGTCTCGCCCAGAGCCGCGAGCGGTGCACTCCGGCTAAATTGCTCGGTGGAAAATGTCCCGTCACGATGGCTATACACTTGCTTCTCGTCATCGCCCCGCGACGCATTCCTCATAGAGCCGCTCGTATTGGGCGGTGATGACGGGGACCGAAAAGCATTGTTCAGCGCGCTTGCGACAGTCAGCTCGATCGATCTTACTTAGACCGACCACCGCGTCGCAGGCCTCTTCAACCGAGTTCACGAGAAAGCCGTCTACGCCGGGCCGCACGATCTCCGGCAATGCGCCGCGCGGGCAGGAAATCACCGGCGTGCCGCAGGCGAGTGCCTCCGCGAACACGATGCCGAAGGGCTCATTCCACTCGATCGGAACGATCATCGCAGCCGCCTTGCCAAGCAGCGCGTTTTTCTGAGTGTCATCAACCGGTCCGACATATTCCACTCCGCCGCCAAGCTGCGGCGCAATCTCTCGCGTCCAGTAGTCGAGCTCAGGCCCCGTCGCAGCGTGATTTCCGGCAAGGATCAATCGCCGCCCGGTCCGCCGGGCGACGGCGATGGCGGTGTGAGCACCTTTAATGCGCTCGATCCTGCTCAAGAATACGAGCGGCGCATCCTCCGCCACCCTGGGCTGGAAGTTGTAGATATTCGTATCGACGAAATTATGGATGGCACGCCACTCACCGCCCGCCCGTTTGCCCTGGCGACAGATGTACTCGCTGTTTCCTGCAAAAGTCAGTGATCCGTTAAAAAGCTTCGCGCCAAGAAATACGGTTCGAGGCGTTGGCTCGCGTTGAAAGCACATGATTTTCGGCAATGGGGCGCGCATAAGCGGAAGCATGTAGAGGATGCGCGAGAAGCTTTGCAAGACATTGGGTTGGAAAGCGGCTACGGCGTCGCGCAGTACGCGCATATTGAGCAGGGTGTCGAGATAGCTCCCCGACCGCAATCCGGCCCATGGATAGAACGCATCCACGTTGCAGGTTGATTGTGGGTGCGCGGCGAGCGCAACCTTGTGGCCCCTAGTCCGCAAAGCCCTTAAAAGCGCGTCGACGATCCGCTCGATACCGCCGTAGGTTTTTGGAGGAACCGGGATTTCTGGGTCGACGGTCATGAAAATACGCATTCAAGCCTGCCAACGCTTGTCCAGACGAAATGAGCTCTTCAGGGGAACGAAAATGAAGTCAGCTTGCCACAAGGCTTGATCGAGCGGCCGGCGCGTGAAACTGCAGATATCGTAGGTGACAAAGCCTCTGTCGCGCATAAAGAGAATCAGCTCATCGAGCAAAGGCGCGCCCTTGTGTATGTCGATCAAATTCACCTCAACCAGAGCGGCCGATACGTGTGACAATGTATTTCGTGCTCCTTTCAACACTTCAAGTTCATAGCCTTGAACATCCAGCTTCAAAAAATATGGAGCCTCGATCCCCGTTGATTCCACAATTTCATCGATTGTATGCATTGGATAAAATCGCACCGGCGCAGCCTGAGGGATATGTTCCTCCAATACCGACGAAGCGGTCTCCATCTCGTGGAATGGCACCGCGCGATTAGATTTGGCCCCCAACAGGGATTCTATGACGATCGCATTGCGGTCCTGGTCGCACCAGCTTCGCAATTCAGCCACCCGGTGCGGCAGCACTTTAAAGCATGTCAATTTTGCAAGCGGCCAGATACTTCGACAAAGCCTGGTAAACTCACCCGAATAAGCTCCCACGTCAAATATATATTTTGGCACAAAGTTATTAGCGCATAGCCTTTCCAACGCCGGTGGAATTTCCGGAACTCCTAAACGCCTGACCAAACGATCGCGGACAGCACGTCTAAGTTTCGATAACATGTGGCGCCTGTCGATACTCGGTGGACGAGTCTGCCGCATTGCTACGCTGTCAGGTAGATTAGCCGGCTTTGGGTGCCGTCTGCTTCAGTTCCGCTGTTTCTATGCCCAGCAAGGAGGCTATTTTTTTGCTTACGCTTGCCGTCGTCGGAGAGGAATGAGCAATCTCGGTAACTTGCCTACGCGCCTGTTGCGCTGTTTCAACGTCCAACATGCTCAGAGCAAGCTCTGAAAATTCGTGAGGACTGTCACCCACGGACAGCGCGCCGCGACCCCATTCGTATCCCCTATGTCCGGCGGAGGTAGTAACGATTGGAATCTCCCAGCCAATGGCGGTTGCCAATTTCGTGCTGCAGCCTCGCGGGAGGCAAAAAACCGGATTTATGAAGCAGCTCCAGGTGCTCGCTTCCCGTCTAAGATCGTCGTCCGAGAGCGATCCCAAATAGTCGATGATTGGAAAATTCCTCGTCAACAACCGACCAATGCGGTCGGGGCCACCAACGACACGAACCCGGATAGCCGGCGGTGTCGCTTTTGGAATGCTGCGTAAAAACAGTATCAGGCCCTCCAAGCTGGGAACATGATCTAGCGTACCAACAAACCCCATTCGGTTTCCGCTGGGGTTCCAGATCAACGGGTCCGGAACGACGACCCTTGGGAGCCAGTCCACTTTGCGCGCTCCCAGCCAGCGTTCCAATTCCACATCGGACGGTGAAATGCATAGAATCAAATCCAGACTCAATCGATATGAAGATTCGCGAAGCAGCGTGTCCCCAACCAATTGTTTGCCAAAAATGTATTTCGGCAACCCTAGTGGCATATCGTTTTCAAATCGAAGGCTGTGTAATAGATCTGTGCTTTCGAGGCCGTGCGAAAGTGCCACGATTTTACAGTGTGATGCCACCATGCGCCGAAGTGGCGCCGCTATTACTGCCAGTTGAACCTGATTCAGAAATACAAACTCTGCATTGTTGATCTCTATCGCCATTCGGACGCGTTCAATAAGTCCTTGCTCAGTAGGTCGAAAATAACTGGACGGCCAAAGTTTCTTGAAAATCCGGGTCGATACCCGGCCATCGAGTTCGTAGGGACAGAGATGCAAATTAATGCCGGCAGCGCGCAGCGTGGTAATATACTCTTTGGTGCATATCTGAGCACCTCCGGGTCGACCGGCGAGGAAACCTGAAGCCGTGACAAATACTCCATCATGATTCATATTATGACTTCTCATGGATAACTTTGTAATTTAACCGTCCAGAGGAAGCCTAACCACCGCCAGCGAAACGTTAGATTGCTAGCTTGACGCAATTACTTGGAACCTTGTTCCGATAAGTTTTTCACGAAGGCTTGCAGGGCTCTCTCGGCAAAATAGCCAGTTATAAAATGGCTCCACGTAAGTGAAGTCACCTGATGGTGAGTGTTCGAGGCGATAATCGTTGATGTAATAGGCGTGAAAGTTTCCCTCCCTAATTAACCTTGCAGGTATCTTTCGACCGACAGCCGGCCCGAGCATTTCGATAATCAAAAAATTGAGTTTATCAAAACTCGATTTTGCACCGTCAAGGAATAATTGTTCGGCACCCTCCACGTCGACCTTAGCTAATAGGTTTTTCAATTGACGCTCTTTCACGAAGGCCGCGAAGGTAGTCGTGTCAACTTCAATCCGCTGTAGAAGGTGCTTCGACCAATCTTCTTTAATCAAGGTACCTGAGCTATCGTCGGTCT
The DNA here is from genome assembly GCA_964575715.1 of uncultured Hyphomicrobiales bacterium. Taxonomy (GTDB): domain Bacteria; phylum Pseudomonadota; class Alphaproteobacteria; order Rhizobiales; family Xanthobacteraceae; genus PNAI01. The sequence goes on from CAZNSG010000037.1 coordinate 19,201, forward strand.
TATTTTTGAAGAAAATCGATTTGCCAACCTTCTCGGCCATGGCAACCGAAAATCCTTCGGCATTTTGGAGTCCATTTCTGCTAATATTTGCCTTTAAGCTTGAAAAAAGATCGGGATCCGCCTCAAAATAATAGATCGGCTTTGCACTCAAATCACGGCATCGCAAATAAAATATGTAAAGGCCAATATTTGACCCAACATCAATAAAGCAATCGGAGTACTTCAATAGTGCTGAAGCCAAATCGAGCGACGAACGCTCGCCGACGAACAAATGGGGCGCACCAAACAACAACGCTGATTTTGACGACGAAATCTTCACGCGTAATCTTTGATCGATGCCGAGATTGGTATCCAGATCAGCCGGCAGACATGCGCATCTTGCTGCAACAGCGCTCAGAAACCGGGCCGTTAATAACGTTCTAAATGATGGCGAGAGGGTTGCGCCGCCCTTGGCTATTGAGCATTTTGCCGGCAGCCACGAAATGATTCGTCTACCAACTTTCTGCAGAACCATGTTAGTCATCAATGGGTTGTGATGAACGCGCAATTAGTAATCACACGACGCCACATGAGTTTGCCCGGGCGTCAGCGTAATTGATCACCGCGCGCAACGTGACCGGCTTCTCGAAGCCCATCCATAACGTTGCGCGCCAGTGCCTGACGGTAATCGCACCATTGCCAAGCTTTGGCCGTCTCCAGAGCCGCCCGACGCATATCCTTTAGTTCAGTCCGGTGCGTTAGACACCATTCCAACGCCTCTGCGAGCGCTCGAGCATCGCCCGCTGGAATGATGAGCCCGTTCTCGCCATGCCGCACCAGATCGGCGGCGCCCGCTCTCGTTGTGGTGATGACCGGTAAGCCATGTGCAAAAGCTTCCGTCACCACCATCCCAAAGCCGTCGCACAGCGTCGGAAACACCAAAATGTCGGCGGCGCGATAATGCTCGAATAGCTCGACGCGAGGAACCGTAGGCGAAACGCTTATCGAGCTGGGAAGATCGTGCATCAATTTGGCAGGCAGAGCAACCGCCCCATAAATTTCAAGTTTGGCGCGTTGTCCAGGTGCCAGATTTCGCCACGCTTCTAACAGATAGTGCGCACCTTTAAGGATGCTGAAAGTCCCTACCGAAAGGACTCGCAGCAGATCAAGCGCCGTACTACCATGATCTACGTCAAAATCGCGCGCCGGCGGCGCCCCGAGCGGGATTACCCGCACCTTGCCGACATCAAGTCCGGCCGCAGCATAGGAATCGCGCGTGAAGGTGGAATTCGCGATCACGATGTCCGCCAAGGCCCACTCTTGATGCCTACGCTCGGTCCGTCGCGCTTGATGCGACAGAAAATAAGTGCGTTTGCCGTCGTCGAGCTCAGGAAATTTTTCAATTTCCAGCTGGGTCAGATTTTCGGCAAAGTCGTGCTCCGCAGCCGGAACCTCATAGATGCGTGCCAATCCGCGCTTTCTTGCTTCCTGAAAGCTGGCCAGCGCGCTGTACTCGTAGCCGTAAATCCCATCTGCATTTCTTAGGCTGCCCCTAGCCACGCGGCGGTCAAAACTTAAGATACCGTGCTCCCAGACGATGTCCACGAGCCGCGGATCGGTCTTGATTTTCGTCAATAGCGTTCGCACGATTTCCCAAAATGGTGCAGGCCGCAGAAATTCCGCTGGTACTTCGTCAACCGCTCGTCGCTGGAGTTCCCGCTCCAGGTTGGCCCCCGTAATCGTGGCCAGCCGCACGAGCGCGCGCCGCCACCTCGCTTTTGGCTGGTCAACAAAGGTTGTCCAATAGCTATCTAGAGAACCAGCTTCCAGCAGCGCGCGCGCCGTCTGCTGAACAAACGGCCCCACGCCTGGGTGCGCGAGCACCAACTTCATTACGCCCGCCTGACGATCTGCCGTAATCTTAACAACAGAGAGAGCAAACTGCCCGCAGCTCTGAAGCCAAATACTGTTGACACAAGTCGTGCAGCCTTAGGCCAAGTCGGCCGAAAACCAGGCTCGACCGCATAAAGCCGCGCCACGCAGTCACGAAATGCCACCTTGTCCTGAAAGAACAATGAGCGGGCTGCATAGTTATAGATATGTGCAAGTGCGCGTCGCTCTTCCGCGTTCATCACACCCCTTGCCTCGAAGGTTGCTTGCAGATCGCAGGCATTTCTGAACACGTCTGCCACGAAAGCCACTGTGCTGCGGCGTGAAAGACTGGCGTCACGGTGCACGCGGTATCGAGCACCGATGCCCGGTGAATACACAAACTGTCCGCCGGCAAGCCCAGCGTCCTGAAGAAAACGGGCATCCTGAATGATCGGCAGCCATTCCTTCCATCCGCCGATCTTTTCCACCAGCGTGCGCCGGTAGGTCACGGCTGCGGGCGGCGCCCAAAAATCAGTTATCAGGGCAATTTGGAGGATAGGATGAACGTCTTCAATTCTGCGCACGATCCTCTCACGGATTTCAAAAATACCTGGCTCAAGCTCGACAAGCTTCTCCCAATCCGAATAAGCGACGTCAGCCCCCGTTTTCCGCATAGCGGCGACGCGATGTTCGATAGCGTCAGGCGGCAGTAAATCGTCAGCATCCAGGTATTGAATGAACTCGCCGCGAGCCAGGGCCGTACCTCGGTTACGCGCGGCGCTGGCGCCGCGGTTAGGACCGAACTCGGCTCGCACCCGATCGGCATGAAAGCGGATCAGGTCCGCCGTTCCGTCGGTCGAGCCGTCGTCGATGACGATGACCTCGGTATGGGGATAGGTTTGCTTGAAGGCACTTTCCAGAGTCTCGGTCAGAAACCGCTCGGCATTATAACAAGGTATGATGATTGAGACGAGGGCATGCCGCGGTGCTGCGTTGGGTTCAAGCTGCATATGTTTTGATCGCAAGGAGCTCGCGGTACAGCATTGCCATATCGTTCGCAACATCCGACATAGTTCTCACAGTACCGATTCCCTGGCGCAGTCGCTTAATTAGACCGTGGTCAGTCGCTAAACGCGCCATCGATGCCGTCCAGGCAGTCACATCATCGTGCGACACTAAAAGTCCATTTTTTTCGTGGCTGACGAGCTCCCTTATACCACCCAAATTGGAGCCGATAACAGGATTGCCGGCTGCGAATGCCTCGAGCACGACCAGGGGGCCCGTTTCAAGCCACTGCGATGGGATGACAAGGACATCAACTGCTGCAAGAAATTCAGCACCTCCCTGGTTCAGTGCTTCGGGGAGGAAATAAATGCGTGGGTCACCGACCGCGGAACGTCGAACGACCTCCCGGTATTCCTTGCTGTCAGTGCCAGCAGCAAATGCGAGAATACGAAGCTCCACTGCAAGAGATTTTGGTAGGCGCCTGAATGCTTCAACCAGAAAATGAACGCCTTTGACGGGATCCCAGCGGCCGAGAAACCCGAAACGGAGCACATCTGAGGATGTTCTTACGCGCCTCGATGTACCGAAATTCGCGCCATCGCCAACCCCCTGACGGTTGAGAACGATCTTTTCGGACGGTACCCGATTGGCAAGCAATGCGTCGCGTAGCCAGTCGCAGACGGCAACGACCCGATCCGCCGCAGCGAACATGTCGTGCAAATTTCTCCGACGATTTGCAGCGAGAGCTCTGGCGGCCAATGCCGGACCGAGCCTTGGAAGGCGCGCCAGCGGGCCAAGGTTTTCCGGTAGCGCCGCCAAAGCTCGGGCCAGAGTCGGTCTCAGCCCCTTTGATTGCAGCCAGCACGAGGCGCATCGCTCAGATACGATCTCGCCATCGCATGCTGCACGCCCTTCAAGAAGCATGGTGCCGCGCATGCAGATATTTCCTGGAACGTGTACGGTAACTATGGTCTTGAGTCCAAGCCGCTTGGCGGACTCCAGGTGCCAGAGACCGCAGCCGGTCGTCCAGGAATGCTGGTGGTAGACGTCTGCGCGCCGCTCTCGCAGCCAAGCCTCGAAAACATCAAAATGGCGAGGCGGCACCCTGCCCTGCGTCTCATCGCGAACGGAACGCGCCGGGAAGGGGTAGCGAAAAACCTCTACTCCTTCGTGGTTGTATCGAGACGGTTTGTCTGATTGAAAAGGCGCAGCAACCGCGCATTCGATGCCCTTGGCCTGAAGCTTGCTTGCAAGGGAACTGACGTAGACTTCCGAGCCACCCACAGAATCAGGAAAGTAGAAGCCTACGCTATGAATGATGTGCATCTGTTCCGGCTCGATAATCCCAAAAACCTCGCAAGAATCCGGTCGAAATCTATCACCGTGGCTTGCAGACGAGCGGACTAAACCATCCGGCTGTCGGGTCTGTCACATTCGAACCAGACAGCGTTTGTGCTTCATAATTAAATATTGTGACCAACTCGCGCACTGCTTCTTGTTCTTCCGGCCCGTGTAGTTCCACATAAATTGTTGGTCTATGCTGTGCTATCAGACTTCGCGCTCCACGCAAAACTGCGCCGGCTCCTCCTTCGACATCGATTTTCAAAAATTGCGGTTCGGGCCAGCCCTCTATGACGTAATGATCTAGACTAACCCCACGTACAGAAATTGTTTTTGCTTGAGGCAATACGTAACTTGGCTCGACATCCAAAAGATGGCCTTGGGTTGTTAGCTTGCCATCAAACAGGAAATCCAACTGACCATTCCGCTCGGCCGCTGCCGCGCAAACGGGAGTAACCTGCAACGACGGGTTCAGCCGAATATTGGAAACTAAAATGGAAAAAATATCGTCGACGGGCTCAAATGCCACTACCCGACCCGAACTGCCAACGAGTCTTGCTAAACTGAGCGTTGATTGTCCGCAATTTGCTCCAATGTCGTATACGCACATTCCTGGTCGAACCAAGCCTTTAAACTCCCACTGTTCAACGCCAATGCCCCAAGCGTAAGTAAATCCCATAGCTGGCGCGACTCTGAATCGAAGCCCTTTTAGGGGACCCCGGTGAATCGTACGAACCTTGCCAAATGGATAGATTTTTCGTGCCGCAGCCTGAACAAACCTGGTAGCAGTTAGGTTTTCATTGCGTAATAGTTTCAACATTAGGGCCCAATTGGTGAAACATTTCCTTGCCCAAACGCCAGGACAGAGCGTGGCGTGAGCGCGCCCATCTCTACCTCTCGCTTGCGAGATAGAACTGTCTGGCCCATCACCAGCACATCCATCTTGGTCCGCAGGAAGCAGTCAAGCGCTTCCTGCGGCGCACACACGACGGGCTCGTTCTCGTTAAACGAGGTGTTGAGCACCATGGGCACGCCGGTGAGGTCGCGATAGGCGCTGATCAGTCGATGATAAAGCGGATTGCTGTGGCGATAGACCGTCTGCAGCCTGCCAGAGCCGTCAACATGGGTGACCGCCGGGATCAGCGTTCGCTTCTCTTCGCGGATCTGAAATACCTGCATCATGAACGGAACGGCGTCATCCTCTTCGAACCATTCCGCCACGGCCTCCTCCAGCACAGAGGGCGCGAAGGGCCGAAAGGATTCGCGTCGCTTGATCTTGGCATTGAGAATGCTCTTCATGTCGGCCCGGCGCGGATCGCAAATTATTGAACGATTGCCGAGCGCGCGGGGCCCCCATTCCATCCGCCCTTGGAACCAGCCCACCACTTTGCCATCGGTAATCGCGGCCGCTGTTCGCCGGCATAGCTCAGCTTCATCACCGATGTCCTCGACCGTGCAGTCGCCCAAATCGATCTCAGATTTCCGTTCGCGGATCAGAGCTTTGATCGTATCGGAACTGAATTGCGGGCCCCAATAGGCATGGTCCATAACGAACGAGCGAGCACCGCCCAGCTTGTGCCACAGCGCAAAGGCCGCGCCGATCGCGCCACCGGCATCGCCGGCGGCTGGCTGCACGTAGACGCGACGGAACGGCGTCATCCGCCGCACTTTGCCGTTGGCAACCGAGTTCATGGCGCAACCACCGGCAAGTGCTAAATCATTGAGTCCGTAACGCCGGTGCAGCCAACCGATCAGATGAAAGAAAGCTTCTTCGTACATCATTTGCACGGAGCGCGCGATATCGCGATGCCGATCTTCAAGCGGATCGTTGGGCGCACGGCGCGGCCCAAGCAATTGCTCAAGCGCTGGCGTGAACAAGTCGCGGAATTCAGGTGAGCCGTTGGTCCATTGATAAGCGATGCGCTCCTTGTGATGGCAAAAATAAGCAAGATCAAGGGCGTAAGTGCCGTCGACCTCCAGCCGCACAATCCTACGCATGGCATCCATGAAGGCGGGCTGGCCGTAAGGGGCGAGTCCCATGACCTTGTATTCGTCACCGTAATGGGGAAAGCCCAAAAATTGCGTGAGCGCCTGGTAGAAGACCCCAAGCGAATGCGGAAAATAGACCCGTCCATCGACGGCGATCTGCCCACCACTCCCGGTTCCCCACGCGGCGCTGGAGAAATCGCCAAAGCCATCGATCGAGACAATGACCGCTTGGTCAAACGGGGAAACGTGAAAGGCCGACGAAAGGTGCGCCAGGTGATGTTCCACCTTATGCACCTCACCGTGGAAGCGGTCGCCGGGAAAGTGTTCTTCCAACAAGTCCGGAATGCCGTGGCGCGCCCATCGGTTCTTGATCCGCATTGCCAGCAGCTGGAAATCGGGACGCTGGATTATTAGATAACGAAGCTTCCTGAGCAGATTGGCTCGGTTGTCCTGATTGACCGCGACGTGCTGAACATCGGAAAGCGCGACTCCGGCTTCCCGTAGACAATAAGCAATCGCCTGAGACGGGAAGCCAGCCCAATGCTTCACGCGCCGGAACCGCTCCTCTTCTGCGGCCGCAATAAGTTTGCCGTCTCGTATCAACGCGGCAGCAGAATCGGCATGGAATGCATTGAGGCCGAGGATGATCACTTGCTCTCGCCACGCATCGCAGCGGGCGCCGCCTCCTCGTTCCCAAAACGCTTTCTGTGCCAATGCCATGCGTCGGTAATAATCGTAGTCAGCTCCGAGCGTGCGGGCACCCAGCCGAGCAGTTCGCATGCACGCATGGTGTCGGCCACTAAAATCGGAGGATCCCCAGGGCGCCGCGGCATATCGCGTGCATTGATCGCGAGGCCCGTAACGGCACACGCAGTATCGATCACCTGCCGGACGGAAGTGCCCCCTCCGCTTGCAAGGTTGACAGCGAAAGTGTCGCCACCCCCAAGAAGATTTTGGAGCGCGAGAACATGCGCGCGAGCCAGGTCAGACACATGCACGTAGTCGCGGATTGCTGTTCCATCCGGCGTCGGATAATCCGTTCCAAAAATCTGAACGGACGGCCGCCTGCCCAAAGCAGCGTCAAAGACCAACGGAATTAGATGGGTTTCAGGATCGTGATCTTCGCCGATTTCACCCGTAGGTTCCGCGCCTGCTGCATTGAAGTAGCGAAGTCGCGCCGATGTCAGGCCGTGCGCTCGTCCAAAATCGTCCATCATTCGCTCGCAGGCGAGCTTTGTGAATCCGTATGGATTGATCGGAACAGTCCGTGTCGACTCGGTAATCGGAACGTGATCTGGCTCGCCGTAAATGGCACAGCTCGATGAAAATACGATCCGCGATACTCCAGCCCGCACCATGGCGTCGAGCAGCACCCGGGTTCCGTGGACATTCACATCATAATATCGGCCTGGCATTTCCACTGACTCGCCCACATACGCAAGCGCGGCAAAATGCATGATTGCGTCGATTTGGTACGCGCCAAATACGCCATCGAGCGCCCGCGCATCCCGAATATCGCCTTCGATGAGCCTGCCCCACTGCACAGACGCGCGATGGCCCATCGATAGATTGTCGAAGACGATGCCTTGGTGGCCGGCGGACGAGAGCGCCTTGGCGCAATGGCTGCCAACATATCCGGCGCCGCCGGTGATCAAGACCTTTGCCAATGAAATTTCCTGAGTAAAATACGCTGGGACTTTAGGCTCGGCTGGCCCGACGCAATCGCCGGTCGATGATCTCCAGCGCGATCAATATCTCGGCCAGAAGACGTTGAAGCGCGTAATACCAACCCCGCCAGCCATCCAGCAAACAGCCCTTGCAAACAAGCGTGTAAATGAAAACGACGAGCGGCGCCGGCCAGGCGGCAAGCCGAAGCCTATCGGACTTTCGGAGGGTCTTGGGATCGGCTGCCATAAGATGCTCCGCCTCCTTGGCGGCGTATCGCCCCTGCGCCGCGAACCAGCTCGCGAGAGGCTTGCGATCGTCGTGATAGATCACTCCGGCGAGTGGAACGGTCGTGCCTTCAATCATCACCCGATGGCCATGGCCCTCGTTTCGATACCGGGATTTGTCCTTGCGATAGAGCACTGTGCGCGGTGGATAAAGCGTGCCGCGCAACGGGCGACCGTAGATGCGATAAACGAAACGCGTCTGATACCCGGCGGTCACCGCATCCGGACGAAGCTCGCGGATCTCATCAACGAGTTCCTTGCTCAACTCGTAGTCGGCGTCAAGCGAAAGCACCCAGGCAGTGGTCACTTGTGCGATCCCGAAATTGCATTGGCTTGCGAAATCTTCGAATGGCCGCTGAATGACCTCGACCTGTGGGTAGGAGCGGACTATTTTCAAAGTTTCGTCAGTGCTGCCGCTGTCGATCACCACAATGCGCCGCGCCCAGGTCAGCCGGTCGAGCGTCCGCGTGATATTCGGCGCCTCGTTGTAGGTGATCACTAGTGGTGTGATATGCTCGATCATAACCGGGCCACGGCAGGGCGACCATATCGCGCGCCTTCACGGCTTTGAGCGTATAAATCGCTGTACAATTTTTCGAACAAACTGGCGATCCCGCGCCAGGTCAATCGCTCGCGCGCATAACGCGCGCCGGCTGCACCCGTGGCAGCAAGCCGATCGTTTGATTGCAAAAGACCGGCTAGCGCGGCAGTAAAATCCTGGTCGGTGCTTAGCGCAACCACACCACCTCCGCTCGCCTCGACAATCTCGGCCGCCCCGACATGCTCCGACACCACCACGGGCAATCCTCGGATCATCGCTTCGGCGACCACGTTGCCGAAATTCTCCGAGAGTGACGGAAGCGCAAAAAGCCGTGTTGCCGCGAACAAAGCTTCTTTGTCCGGCCCGGTGATTTGCCGCGGCAGAAATCGAATGCGATCGCCGACCCTACATTGCTGAGCAACGCTCCGAAGCGTTGCCGCAAAGCCATCCTCGTCGTGACCGGCAATCAGGGCTTTGACATTCTGCAACTCGGCCACCGCCCGGATCAGCCGATCGAGGCCTTTCTTCCAGCTGATCCTGCCAAAACTCAGGATATCGAAGCCTTCCGCCACGAGGGAACGCACATCGTCAGACACGGCTTCAGGTAAGAAGGCAGCGGGAGAGTCGACGCCGTTGGGAATGATGACGGTCGGCGCCAGCTCCAGGCCGAGATCGACTAGCGCGCGATGCTCTTCCACGGACGTCAGGTGAATTCGAGCCGCCCCTGTCAAATTGCGACGCTCGACGAGACGTATCCAAGTGCGTTTGGCGACTGTGCTGCGCTGCTCGATCAGATCGCGAACGAGCATCCCGCGGGGCGATACTATGTAGGGCGTCGCAGCTCGCCCAGCCGCGCGCGCGCCCGCCCAGGTCGGAAACAGGAACACCGAATGCAAATGAACGATATCGAAATTTCCCGCCATCGAGGCCAGCTGGGCAGCGAGATCGGCCGAATAATAAAGCCGTCTCAACCACCGCGAACGAAAGTAGTGAACTTGAACACCGTCAAGATCGACAGGTCGATCGACCGGAACATCGCTGTCCCGGTAGCCATCGACGCTTGTCGTGAACACGTGAACTTGGTGACCCGCAGCAGCGAGAGCCTGGCACAGCGCATGCACCGAATAGATGGGACCGCCGTAGCGAACTGCCGGATAATATGTGGGTACGACGTGCAGAATCTTCATTATTGCATTTGGCTTCGGTCAGCGGGCGCCGTCGAAATTTTGGCAACGTGCATCAGGACGTTCGCGCGACCGCTTGCTGCCAGATTTTTTGCTGTCCGGCAGGACCCATCATTTTCAACAGCGGCGGCAGCAAGAATCGTTTCAGTATGAGAACAGCAAGAAACGTGGTCACGAAAGCTCCGGCGGTCTTTATTAATGACTGGTCGAACTGCGTCACAGAGGTTGTCAGCATAACGGCAAGTCCGTAATTCACCAACATCGGCATCGCGAATGATGAACATAGCCATCGAAAGGCGAGACCGACAAGAAGTCCAAGGAGGAACATTGCAGCTATCGTTCCTCCCGCTCTGAAGTCGATATACAGTTCCGCCACGTAGCCCAAGCTGACCGATGTGTCGGCGCCCGAACTTTGGCCGTAGTAAATGCCGGTATATTTCTGCAGCACATCAGAGTCACTCAGCAGCGGCGGCTTGTCCGGAAACAGCAAACGCGGCTGGAGAACATGCATGACGGCGTCGCCAATCCGCGCTCCATCCTCGAACGGTAAACGAGAGGGCACATTGCGCATCGTTGAGGCGAGAAAATCCAAATAGCCCCAACGCTGCGCAAGTAGCTCGAACCCCTGGCTGATCGTTGCCCCGTTCGCTTCGAACATTTTTCTAGCCAGAAAGGCAAGCCGATCTTCGACTGGAACAAGGACCACCTGTTGCCTTGAGCCCATACTGACGTAGGTCCGATATTCTTTCTTGATCGCCGACCACCAGGCTCCCAGCAAGAGCAATACCATCGCTACCGCAAGACCAGCCAGCACGCTTCGTGGGCCGAGCTTGGGGCGCGCGGAAAAAAGACCTACAAGTATTACAAACAATACCGTTTTGAAGTCGCTAAAGTATCCGGTGAAGCCCCTGACAATTTCCAGACAGGCGACCAACAGCAAGTATTTGAATCCACGCCGCTGGGCCATGCATACACAGGTGAGAACAAAAACCCCGAGCCACTGCACCCCATCGGCGGCAAGCGCAATTTGCCTCAAGCCACTATAGATGTCCGCGCTCACCTCGAAGACCGCCGCAATCAAGATAAGCACCAGGCAGAACAGAAATGCGGAACGGGGCGTCCAAGCTCGGGCTTCCCGCAGAATTACCGATGCGACGGCAGGTCTCGCGCCCAATTGTCCGCACCACATTCCCAACACGAGGCTCACCATTGCGCCTAACGCGAACCAAATTGCCGTAGTCATGTCTCCGATATGCAGGGACACGGTCTGCAGCGGAACGCCAAGCACGTTGGCGTAGAACAACGGGGTAACAACCTGGGAAAGCTGCAAGCCCGCGGGCAACAGCAACACAGGTGGCTCGCCGAGCCGCCATAACAATCCGATCGTCAACGCCAGCGCGAAACCGCACGCTAATGTCAGCGAAGGGTCGTCACTTGCAAGGGCGCTTGCGGAAACCAATGCAAACACAGCTACACAAGCGACGACCGGACGCTTTGAGCTTGCCGCGTGAATTTCCGATCCGACCAATCTCACCACCGTCCTGCTAGGCAGCATTCTCAATGTCTATTCTAGCGCCGGAAATAGTCATCAACCTTAAGATTCGAGGCCAAGATCACCACATGATCGGCGAAAGCTGTACCAGTCGATTGCATGCATCTCTTGCCATGTGGGCACCCAGTCTTGAACTCAAATCGCAGTCGCTTGACGTATGGCATATTCATATGCCTCCAAGTAGACGCGCGCGACTGCCTGCCAAGAATAAGATTTCTGGACCTGCCGGCGCCCTGTCAGGCCCATCTGGATAGCGGCCTCCGAATCCCGCAGAACTCGCAGTATTGCTTCGCCCATTGCACGGGGGCCGCCGGAGACGTCAACCAGCAAGCCAGTGCGGCGATCCTCGACGATGCTGCGGAATACGGGAAGGTCCCACGTGATTACCGGTGTAGCTTGAGCCCATGCGTCGAGTATCACCATCCCAAATGATTCGATTTTCGACGGCAATACGAGGCAGCACGCTGACCGCAGGAGTTCTGCTTTCTTCGTTTCAGATACAGTCCCGATGTTGTTGATCCGCTTACGCCGAAGATCCGGAAGTGCGGCGATCTGCTGATCAATTTCGGCAGTTTCCGACGTACTCACTCCGGCGATCGACAGTTCGGTGTCCGGGAATCTCGTCCACACTATCTCCATTGCCTCGATGAGATCAACAATGCCTTTAGATCTCACCTTTCGGCCTAGGAACACAACTCGCTTGTCGCGGCTTTCCTGAGGCACAAAAGCGTCGTCCACATCAATTCCTACGGAGGCAAGAAATATTTTTTCGCGCGGTACTGCATAGGCGGCAGAGAGGCGATCCCTCTCGTAAGCAGTCAATGCTACCACCGCATCGGCAAGACGTAGCGCGTCTGCCATCTGTTTTGGATTCCAGTTGGGATCGTGTTCATGGAGCATTGGTACCATGACCAATGGGAACTGGATCTGCTGACGCGCCGCGAGCACTGCCTCCACATTTACGACCAGGTGCGGCATGGTCATGACGACGTCCGGACGAATTTGAACGATCTGGTGGGTGATCATGTCGGCCAGACGTCGGCGCAGAAACGCCATGGTTCGCCCTGCGACACGTGTGCCCAATGCGGCAGGGCGAAGATATGCTTCGGCCCAGCCCCCGAGTCGATAAAAGATATTGCTGAATGGCAGTCGAGTTACGCTCACGCCACAAATCATCTCGTTTGGGCGATCAACACGAGGAATCCCAAATTTGTAGTAACCTTCAACGGCTCCGACGTCGGTCGTTACAACTCGCACATCATGCCCTTTGCTTGCCAGCACCTCGCTGAAGCGGCGGCAGTTGTTTTCGGTTCCGCCGACGACGGGGAAGTATGCATGCGGCACGTGTAAAATCTTCACCGATGCTCAACTTTGCAGTCGAGATGGGTCGACTATTAGCCGACGGCAACTCAATTGTTGAACTTGCTCTTCGCGTAGATTGAAGCGCGCCCGTCGAAGCGTCCGCACGCATTTTGCCAACGCAAATATTGGGCGGGTCCTGCCCAAGCGCGACAACGTAGATACGACCGGACCTTTCGAAGTGACACGGTCCATGGTAATGCTGGCGGCCAGGGACAAATACCGTGTTTGTGCAGAAGTTCAACTTCAGATTTTGCACTAGCATAGTTGAGGCGCGCTAAATATTCGACGCTCAGTCGGCGCGCGGGAATTAGGTGCGTCAGCTTCAACTCGGGAAAATAGCCAACTGACCACCCAGACCGACGAGCATTTAGGACCATATCAGAGTCGTCGCCGGACTTTAGTTCGTCCCCACGCCTACCGGTGATGGTGCTATAGTCGGCTTGAGCCATCCAAATTGTCAGCGCAGCACGCCTTGCAACCATGCCTGCGCCGATTGGAGAAAATACTGGAAAGCTATTTGGATGTAAAATATCAGTTGAAATCAGATCATGGCATCCGAAATTGCGCAGCGCAAGAAGGCACATGAATTCTGAAACCCAGCTCTCCGGCTCCTGGTCACGCCATTCTGGCTCTATAATACCTCCTGCTACGCCAAGGCTTTCATTGCATTCGAAAATTCTGATAGCGTTTTCCAAATAATTTGGTGCCAACACATTGTCGTCGTCGACAAATACAAGAATACTGCCAACACTCTCCCGAATTCCGGCGAGCCGGCCGTACGTCAGCCCCAACCGTTCCTCCCGAACCATTCGAAAATTTCTGCAATAGTAAGAAATATCATCGATCTCTAGAGGTTTGGCACTTGCGTTATCGACAATTATGAGTTCCCAATTTTTCGCATCGAGCGTCTGAGCAGCAATAGCCCTCAGCGTCCGCCCGAATAGCGTCAAATCCGGATTATGGGTTGAGATGAGGACGGAAACGCGAAGACTCATGGGCGTTCGTCAAATACAGAATGGAGGTACTGGTAGGCGCGTTTGGTCGCGCAGAGCATCCAGCACTTGACCCAGGTAGCCGAGCCGAGGGTTGAGGGCACAAATGATTACACTAATCTCCATTGTCGATCATCTTGATGAAAATGTTTTCTCCCCTGAGTTCCTGTACGAATCTGCGTGACATCAAGGCGGAATAGAATGCTTGGGCGCAGCCTGGCACGTATCGGTCGTGAAGCTCGACCACAATGTGACGTACCCGACCAAGCCATTTGTCCGCCCCCTTTGAAAACAATTGCAGCTCTGACCCTTCAATGTCGAGCTTCAGTAGATCAATGTGATCGGTATTCATGCGACGAAGGATATCTGCAATAGTAATCGTTGAAACCGTCGCCAACCCGTCAGCTTCTGAGGTTTGATCAGTCACCGAGAATGCCCATGCTTCAGCGCTAGGATTTGCAATCCTCACGTTACAGCTGTCGGACCATAGTGCCGATTTGAGGAGAGTCACATTTGACATTCCTTCGCAATTTTTCTTCAGCATCTCGAAATTCAATGGCTCCGGTTCAATTGCCACGATACGTGCGTACGGGTACTGACGTGCAAAGAAAAGTGTGGCCATGCCAACATTCGCTCCAGCATCAACAATCACTTGCGGCGCCAACTGGAATGGAGATCGATATTCATCAGCAATAAATACTTTTTCCAGACACGACAGATCAGTTGTCTTCCGACGAATAACAACCTCTCTTTTGATCGGCCGCAAATATATCCGGGCTTCCCCGGGCTTATTCTCCGCAAGCGTTAGCCTCAACGCATCGAACAATGGCATCACCCGCCACAAGATGCGAATACGCTGCTGCCACCGTCTGAGTTTGCCAAAGATTCTGCGCATCATGCTCGCTGAGCGTACTCACAAATCTCCGCATAGTGCGTGATCAGCTTGCAATTCACTCTTCCGGACGTGCGCTCGTGAGATTGGCACGACAAACCCATGATCAGGGCTATGCGGGAAAGTTCTTCCGCGACTAGGACTTTCAACAATTTCGATCCTAATATGCCCCCGAATCCAGTCAGAAGTCTCTGAGTTGTGTGGCCCAATCCAGAAATCGAGACCATAGATCCCAGGCACCAATGGAGGCAGATCAATGTTCAAGTCTACAGAGTACCTGCCAGGCGCGCCTCCAATGAACGGGACAAGATTTGGCACCGCCTGCATGATTGGGAAGGAGTTTACATCTTTTACATCCACGGCGATCATCACTGGTCGACCAGTTTTGGCCGAAACTAGCACGCATGCGCACTCAAGACGGAGGTTAGGTTGTGAGCCGTCTAGGCGAACAGCTATCGATTCGAAGTAGAATGGTGGGTAAGCCATGGTTGCAGAACGTCTCCAAGAGGACGTCAATGCCAGTTCGGATTCTGAAGAGTAGCTGTTTAGTGCAGAAGTAATGTCTTGCTTCACCGTCGCTATGCCGTTGCTGAGCACGATTCCGTGTGTGCAGAGGGTTCGAAGCGCAATCTGGTTATGACTGACAAACAACACGGTCCGCCCCGTCTTGGCAACTTCGGACATCTTTCCCAGGCATTTACGTTGGAACTCGGTATCTCCGACGGCCAAAACTTCATCTATCACCAAAATATCCGGTTCGAGATGGGCAGCAACCGCGAATGCAAGTCGAACGTACATACCGCTGCTGTAGCGTTTGACCGGGGTATCGAGGAATTTCTCAATATCCGCAAAAGCTATGATCTCGTCGAACTTGCGCGCGATTTCCTTGCGGCTCATGCCCAGAATCGCACCGTTGAGAAAGATGTTCTCACGGCCGGTTAATTCCGGATGGAACCCGGTGCCAACCTCAAGCAGACTGCCGACGCGGCCGCGCAGACGCACGCACCCTGCCGTGGGCTCTGTGATCCGGCTGAGGATCTTGAGCAGCGTGCTCTTGCCGGCGCCGTTGCGGCCGATGATGCCAACAACCTCGCCTTGCCTGACATCGAAGCTCACATCCTTGAGTGCCCAGATCTCCTCTACCTCATCACCTTGGACGATCTGCCGACCGCGAACGAGGTCCACCGCCTTGCGCGCGAAATTGCGCGCCTCGCGGCCGATGACGTCGCGCAACGCCGTGTAGCGCTCGCGTTCAGCGGACCGATGCCCGATCAGATAGCGCTTGGACAGAGCTTCAACAGAGATGACAATATCGGACATGCTATTTCAATCGGATATGTTCAGATCAGATCGGCAAAACTCTTTTCCATGTTTCGGAACGTCCGAATTCCGAGCCACATGAAGAAGATCGTGACGCCGATGCTCAACAGAAAGCCGGGCAGATAGAACTGGCTTTGTCCGCCCAGTATGCACCAGCGAAACCCATCGATGACGCCGACCACTGGATTCAAGGAATAGAGCAGCCGCCACTGCTCGGGCACCACGCTTGAGCTGAAGCCAACCGGCGACACATAGAGGCCGAACTGAACGATGAACGGGATGATATAACGAATGTCGCGGTACTTGACGTTGAGCGCGGTGAGCCACAGGCCGGGGCCGAGGCTTGCGAAAAAGGCGATCAGCACAAAGACGGGCAGAAAAACGATCTGCCAACCCGGCACAAACTGGTACCAGATCATGAGCGCCACGAGTATCGCAAAGCTGATAATGAAATCCACGAACGCAACACCGACGGCCGCCATCGGCACGATCAGCCGGGGAAAATAGACCTTGCTGATCAGGTTGGCGCTGCCGAGGAGACTATTGGACGCGTCCGCCAAGGCACTCGAGAAGAAAATCCATGGCAGCATGCCGGCGAAGACCATGATGGCGTATGGCGCAGTCCCTTCCGAGGGCAAATTCGCAAGCTTGCCGAAGATGACGGTGAAGACCACCATGGTCAGAAACGGCCGAATGACCGCCCAGGCGGCCCCGATCACGGTCTGCTTGTAGCGGACGGCGACATCTCGCCAGGCCAGGACGCGAAACAGCTCGCGGTATTGCCAGATATCCCGCCAATAATGGCGCTCGGCACGACCCGCTTCGATGACAATTTCCTGCATGAGTTTAGACCTGAGATGCTCTCAAGTGGAGGCGCGTCAATATTTCAGTCGATAATAGAAGTATTTCAGGATTTCGTTTTGAAACGCGACAATCCCCTGCTCCGTCTTCCACCATTCTGCCGCAGTGTACTGGCGTGGCTCGAACGACGGGACGAGGATGCGAACGGATTGCCCGTCAAACTCCCGGCGGAATATCCAGCGGATGCGCCGGGCAGCGAAGATTTCAGTGGGAACGATGAGAGTTTTGATCGCATGGCGCTTGGCCCATTCGCGAAGCGCCAAAACCTCATCCCGGGTGTTCTTGTTCGATGCTCCGAAGTTTTCAATGTCCGTGGCCGGCACTCCCAGAGACAAAAGCACGCGACGGTTCGCTTCAGTGTGTCCTCGAACCGCACCGATCGCCACGGCTCGATCGTCTTCGACGTGCGAGACCAGTACCTTCTTGACGAGGCCTTTGCGATAGAATTCGGCCGCCGCGAAGGGGCGAACGTCGATCCCTCCTCCCAACACGACGGCTGCATCAGCTTCGGTGACTGGATCCGAGACTATCCATGATTCAGCCGCATTACGAAGGAGCGGTTCCCGCTCGACCCACGCCAAAGCGGCAAGGCCAACGAGCACGAGCATGACGGCAGCAAAGCGTCGCATCCGGCGTGTCCGAATTGTCCCAGCGGTGACCGCATTGAACGGCTGCGATCGTGTTAAATCTAACAACATTAAAGCACTCAATGGACCAAGTGTTTTTTTGTGGCCGATCAGGCGGCCGCGAACGAAGCCTGCTGGCGGCACCAGTCAACCACCCGGGTTCGGAATTTTTGCACGCTGAATGTGCTAATGCACTCAATGCGTCGTGGGTCTTCTCCAGCGGCACGACTGTTGTGCGCTTCGAGGATGGCCGATATCGCGCCGTACAATTCATCCTGGTTCGTCGGGTCGACCAGACGACCGAGGCGTCCATCGAGCAAGGCCTCGCGCGAGCCGTCGGCGCGACTGCCTACAACCGGGACACCACAGGCAGCGGCCTCGATGAGCACGATTCCAAACCCCTCGCCTGTGCTCGGCATTACAAAGGCGTCTGCCAAATTGTAGTGCGCAACCTTTTCCGATTCTGGAACGTGCCCAGCGAAGACGACCTTGTCGGATACCGCTAGCGTTGCGGCCTTGGCTTTAAGCCGAGCACGATCGTCGCCCTTCCCGACAATTAGATATTTAAGATTCGGAAATCGTTCCAGCAGCCGCGGCATGAGATCGATCACTTCGTCACAACCCTTGTAGCGCTCCTGAGACGCAAGACGTCCGACCGTCAAGATGACCCTGCAGGATTGCAAACCATACCGCTTGACCAAGTCTAAATCTGGCGGCTGCGGCCGAAAACGATCGAGATCAACGCAATTCGGCAGAATGAACGCCCGCTCCATGGGTAGCTTGGACCAACGCGTGAATTGTGTCGCCGAGTAGCGGCTGACCGCAATGAATGCATCCACGTGACTTACCAGCTGGTTGACCAGAAACTTGTGCGAGGGCCCCCACGCTTCTACTCCATGGATGATCAGCGCAAGCCGCACGCGGAAAAGTCGGGCCATGAGCCAGGCCGCAGGAAGTAAATAAAGGTGGCCACAGATCACCAGGTCGACTTGGCATCGGCTCCAGAGATACGCTGCGAGGTGAGAAAGGTAAGCCGCCCTGCCCCGAGCGGCTGCACGGTGATAAACCACCGATTCTGGGATCCGTTCCTTGATCGGCTCGCCGATCAGACGCGGCAGCGCATACACGCGCTCCACCAAAGCACAGTCATCGAGCGCCCAAAGGAAGTCGCGATTGAATTTGGCAATGCCGCCGGCGCCTCCAAAACCGTCGGTCAGCAACATCAAAATTCTAAGACCATCGCTCATCTCACGCCGCCGCAGGCGACGATGCCTGCGACTGAGCTGGCCGAGCGGTGGAGCGAAACCGGCGATGGACCTTGGCTGCCCAGCCGCGTAACCCGTGTGAGGATGTTTCTGATTGACCGCCAATCCACTTGCGCACGGGTGTCGTAAACCCTGTCTTGGGTCGATCAAGGATCGCTGGCGGCAGATTTCGAGCGCAAGCGGCGAGGTCTCGTTTCTCGGGCGGCGCATTCGAGGCGATGGCGGGCCCTAGTCGCTCGATTAATTTCATGTCCACGAAGGGGACGCGAACTTCCACGCCATGGGCCATACTCGACCAATCGGTATCACGCAGCAGCTGATTGCGCATGTACCAACACGACTCCAACGCGGCAATTTTGGCGTGTGGTGTTGCTCCGCCCCTGATCAGCGGATTGATCGTTTTCGTTAGCGCCGAAATGGTCGACAATTTCTCCAGGCCTTCCTTGATCCAGGATTCATCGAGCAACGCATCAAGTTCGCCTACAAGATGCAGGGCGCGTCGCAAAAGATAGGCGCTTGCGATGTCTCCGGAATGCGAAAGAAGCCCCGCAATTTTGGGCGAGATCGCTGGCAAGGGCGTCACTCTCATAACGGATTCAAATATTCGGCCAAATGCTCTGTGAGCTTTTAGGCACCTTCCCCACTTCAGGAGCTTCGGTACCTGATCAAAGGAGGGATATCCGCCAAATAGTTCGTCACCACCAAGACCGGAGAGCGCAACTTTGAGCCCCTGCGACGCGGCCGCACGGCTGATGAGGTATGTATTGAGACCATCGATCGATGGCTGGTCCATGCTCGCAAAGAAATCATCGAGAATTTCTTCAAATTCGCCACGGCGAATTCGTACGGTGGCATGATTGCTGCGCAATATTTTCGCTGCAGATTCCGCGAGAAGCGCCTCGTCTTCGGATGTGCCGGCATATTCGTCGAAAGCAAGCGTCACCGTATGCAGGCGCGTTCCGCATTCGGCAGCAAGTGAGGCGATGACATTGGAATCGATTCCAGCCGAAAGAAAAATTCCGATCGGCACGTCCGATACCAGGTGATAGCGCACCGACTCCAATAGCAATTCGCGTAATTCACCGGCAGCGAGCGGCTGTGGAGGACGGCTTACGTAGCTTTGTTCTACGCAAGCGAACACTTTTGAACCAGGCGGTGTCTGCCCGGCACGGATGCGTTGCACATGGCCGGCTGGAAACATTCGGATGCCGGTCCACCAGGAAAATGGTTCCGGCACATGACCCCAAAGATAAAACCCTGCCAGCGCAGCTGCATCGCGCCCGGTATCAACGGGGGCGCAACTCGCGATTGGACGGGCCTGCGAGGCAAACCACATGATGCCGTCGCACTGCGATACATAGAGCGGTTTGATGCCGTAGGGGTCACGTACGAGCCATAACTCCTGCTCCAATGCGTCCCACAAGGCAAAGGCATACATACCGCGCAGCTTCGGTAAGGCCGCCTCGCCCCACTGCGTTATGGCATTGATTAGCACTTCGGTGTCACTCTTAGTCGAGAAGCGGCAACCCAAGCGCTCGAGTTCCAACCTCAACGCCCGATAATTATAAATCTCACCGTTGAACGTAATCGTCCACCGACTACTCACATCCGACATCGGTTGCGCGCCAGAAGAACCAGTATCGATGATGGCAAGACGCCGGTGGCCCAGCACAACACGCCTGTCGTCCGACGACCACAATCCCGATCCGTCCGGCCCACGACGACGCTGCAGATCGTTGAGCCGCGAAACTACTGTCGCATTGATCGGCCCTGAACTAGGGTCGAACGCAAAGGCACCCGCTATGCCACACACGGTGATGTGCTCCGAACCAATTGATAAATGACGGCTAGTTGGCCGGCGTCGCGCGACTGAATGTCAACCCAATGTCTACCAGACGCCTCGCTGAAAGCCCGGCAGCGCTCAAATGATTTCTAATATCTTCACGCACGCCTTCGGATTTTTCCGACAGAAATTCTCGAAGTTTTCCTTTTTGTATGTCCGATAAATTGATCGCCGCTATATCCCTAGCGCCGCGCTGTTTGGCTTCCGGAGGCAGAATTTCCCATATCGACACCGCGAACATGCCCCGCTGCGCCATGAGGTAGCCTTCATTGGGCCCGATCAACGTCGAGATGGCCAAAGCCTCCACCACCAGGCTAGGATCATCTCCGACGATTTGCCTCATATCAGACAACAATAACCAGAAATCCGCCGACGATGGTCGCACCGCGAGTATTTCGATTTCTTCATCGCGCCGCGCCAACGCTGCATTTTCGGCATTCCAATCATTCACAGTCGATAATGCGGATACTCGCGCCGAATAGGTGAGACCTGGAACGTTCATCCATGGTCGAAGCGCATCCCCTCGTTTTTCATCAGCGCCAAGCCGTGCTTCGGCTATGCCAAAGCGCACGATGTCCCAACCGCGGAGCAAAGCCAGCGCGCACAACGTTATAATCGCAAGTGAGACGATAATTCGAGCTATTGGGACGCGCATCATTATGTGAAACAGGTACAAACCATAGTTGGCAATCTCCGTAGATTGCGCCGGCAGATTACCCGACTCGACCAAGCGAATTTAGCCATCGAGCGGAATGCAATTTGGCACAATATCGGTTCGATGGACATTGCAAACGCGCACGCAATCCGCAACTCACTTATCGTAGTATTTTTTATAGGTGTTGCTGTAATAGTATGGATAAGCATGTTTTCCGTATTTGCGCGCCTCAGCCTCATTGACGAAATTGAATACGATGCCAGCAATTTGTTTGTGTCCCGAAAATTGCTGGATGGAATACTTGATCATCTCACGCGCCGTTCCCGCCCAACGGACGACATACACCGTTTTATCGACCAATCGTGAGACAATCAGTGGATCAACGACCGGTCCGACCGGTGGCGTGTCGATAATGATAAAATCGAATGACCGTTTGCACACTTCCAAGAGCGATTTCATTCGATCGGAACTCAAAAGATCAGTCGGATTCTGAGTTTCCCTGCCAGCAGAAAGCACCCAATATTTTGCGACCGCATCATACTTTATAATATCTTGCGGGTTCGCATTATCAAGCAGCAGATCGACAAGGCCACGCTCTTTGTGCGTCCCGAGAAAATGCGATGCCGAGGGATGCCGCATATCCGCGTCAATAAACAGCACCTTTAGATTAGATGTCGCCGCGGATGCAGCAATTGACAGTGCAATGGTTGTCTTGCCTTCGTTCGGCAGCGTCGACGTTACCTGTATAATTTTCGGCGGATTATCCACATCGGTCATATGGATTCCGCTCCTCAGCATCCGCATGACTTCGCTGAAACGAGACAGCGGAATCTGAACCGGGCACAAAGCAATTGGAATGACTTTTCCGTTCGCCGTGGTGTCGCTTTTTTCCATGCGGTAAACCGAAGCCAGTAGAGGAAGCTCCAGCACCTGTTCAATCTGCTGTGGCGTGGTAAACCCAGTATTGAGCCTTTCTTTTGCTACGGCACCGCCGACGCCAAGAATTAGACCTATGAACAAGACCACCATCATCGATTTGAATATCTGCGGGGAGCTCGGCGCTCCAGGCGGCTGCGCGGGCGTGATGACGCGAGCATCGCGGGCCTCAAAGGTCGCCTGCTCTTGCGTAATTTTTGCCTTCTGAAGAAAGTCCTCGAACAGGCTCTTGTTGACTGCCGCCGTCCTCTCGAGTTCGCGTAGCGTAATGGTTGTCTTGTCGTCGATCCCGGTCTGGCCTGTGACTTCGCGAAGAGACCGCTCGATTGCCGCCTCTCTGGACATCGCCAATTCGTATTCGTTTTTAACCTTCGCGCTTACCTGCTTTTTTTCGACGTTGATTGCCCGCTCAACATCGCGCCGCTCTGCCCGGACATTGACCACGAGAGGATGCCGATCGTTATAGCGCGCGACGAGGTCGGCTTCGCGCTGCGAAACAGCAGCCAATTGCCCGCGCAGTGTCGAGATGGCAGCATTTGCGGTGGTTAGATCCGGCAAACTCTGGATATCGCCACCTTTAGCTTCGATGGATTGCAAAAGCTCAAGGCGGGCTTTTTTCTCCGCCGTCTCCCCGCGCGCTGTAACAAGCTTGGCATTTAGTTCTGATAATTGCTGCTGACTTAACGTAACGTTGGCGCTGCTCTGAATCAGACCGTTATCGGCACGAAATTGCGCGACTGCTTCCTCCGACTCGCGAAGTTGTGTTCGTAATTCTGCAAGACGATCACTAAGCCACGCGGACGATCTTTTTGCAGCGTCGAAACGCGCATCGAGTTTCTCGACAACAAAGGCGTTTGCGACCGCATTTGTGAGTCTCGCAGCCCGTAACGGATCAACTGAATTGACGGAAACAGAGAGAATGTATAATTGCGTTCCCCTAGAGACATTTACCGCTCCCTTCAGAGCGTTGACTGCTGCCGTAATACGGGCCTCCGACACCGGATTTTCTGGCTCAGCAGATTGCGAATTGATTTCGGCCGATGTTCCATATATGAAAAAGAGCGAACGGACTCTTGTGAAAATTGATGAGTCCTGCACAGGAACGGAACCGAATTCAGGATCGGAATACAAACGTTCTTTTTCAATCACTCGCCGCAAGAACACACTGGAGCGCATAATTGCCATCTGACTCTCGACCATAGCAAAATCAAGATTGCCCTCGTAGACTGCCAATTCTCCTGGGGCTTTTTCTCTCCGCGGCTCGAGCAAGACATCGGCATAGGCCGTATAACGCGGCGTTTCCTTGAGCACGTTGATGGCCCCAATGAGAAGCGTCACGCCTACCACTGAAGCGATGAACTTCCACTGTCGCCACGCAAAACTGATGACTTCCCATAAGTCGAAGCCATGGTCGTCGGCGGCGGTGTCTAATGAACTTGCTTGGGAAAGCCGGTTTAACATCTAACCACTCTTAAAGGTTTTGAGCTCAGAGCGACCTGCACGTGATTTCTAAAAATCAACTCTTATAACAAGCATCTTCTGCTAATCCCGAAGATCCCGCAAAGAGCTCTCGGATTGCGCAACCCCAGCGCCCAAGAGAGCGATGCATGTTAAGGCCACCGCCTGCATTTGCAAACTAAAGTCTGCCATAGCGTGAACGCCCGCCAGAACGGCGGCAGACGCGGCAATACTCGGGATCATGTCTTGCTCCTGACGCATTATCGCTCCTTTTAAACATCTTAAGATAAGTAAAACGATGCTTCCCACAAGCATCGATCCGAAAACCAAGCCCAGTCCTTGAAAAACCTCTAAATAAGTGTTGTGTGCTTGCTCCCATGCGCCCAACACATTGATTGATCGATCTCGGATCATCGGAAAAACGTCGATGAATGTCCCGTATCCGTAACCGAGCAAGGGAGCATCAAAAATTGACCGCAGTGTGATCAAGTAGACCGCCAGACGGTTTTCGTCGGCGAGGCCGCGCTCGGTAATCTGACTTACAAAAATCTCACCAAACGCCAAGAAGGCTGCCACAACAAGAAATGCGCCGAAGAGAATAGCATCTCGCCGGCTGATAAAATCTCTCTTCCGTAATCCTAAGGAAAGAACCCCGAAAGCAATTAGACCTACAACTGTGGCAATGACTCCACCCCGTGATCCGCTGAGTAGGATTCCGGCCAAAGTCACACCCGCAGCTGCAAGAAATATCGTCACCCGTTGTCCAGTTGCTTCGATGAATGAGGCTATCCTAAATCGAAGCGATCCATCGCCCGTTAGAACCTCATTCCGGTAGTGTCGCAATATCAGGCCACAGCTCGCAATGAATCCTATACCCGCATAGGTCGCAAAGTGATTGTGATTGACGAAAGTTGAGGTCACGAACCGGTGGGATGTCCCATCTAAGGGCGTAAGCGCAAAGGAAATAAGGCCATAGATAACATAACCTGAAATGATGATGACAATTGCGACAACGAATTGATAGGCCCGCCTCGCATCGCGGCACAGCTGTAATGCAATCCAGAAGATGCTCGCGGCCGTAATAAGCCGCACCAGCGCCAAGGCCGTCAGATCGCGATTAATACTGATGCTGCCCTCAACAGGCCGCTGAAGTGCATCGGCAGTCATTGCCCATATGGGGTGGTGCCAGGAAGCTGGCGTCCAGGTCGCATCCTGTATGACGATCCAAAGCAGAACTGCAAAAAAAAGTGCAGCGGGAGCCCGAAGCTGCTTGATGCCCACGGCGTGGCGCTCGCCTCGGACCAAAATCACGATTTCGTAAACCACGGCGAGGCCTGGAAAGAAAATTGCATTTATGCCCCAGGCGATGAGATCATTGCTGCCGTACCAAAATGGTGTCCAGGCCAGTCCCGCGATGAATGCCCCGAATATTACCCAATTAATCGTGCCGCTCAGCGGCCACTCTTGACTTAGTTTGTCCGTGGACGCAGTCGCGATCACCAGCCCTCCGCGCTCTTGCATGTGACGGTCAAAACTCAATCCAGCTGCCATGATTTGAGATCTATCTAAAGGCACTACTGTCCGGTTAAGCGAGCAGCGTAGCGGGAATAAGTCCTGCGATACATGATGTTAGCGGCGATTTTGTTTGGTGTCGATTTGAACGCGGGTCGGTGATTTTTGCGGTAGTTTTCCCGATTTTCACGATCGGGGGTC